>PWYM01000208.1 GCA_003567855.1 Gammaproteobacteria bacterium
GCCGGCCGCAGCGCTTGAAGGAGTCGACTCACGTGCTGATGGCATCAGGGCTGGGACGCCGCTTCGGTGACACGGTGGCGCTGGAAGGGCTCGACCTCGAGGTTCGCCAGGGTGAGATCGTCTGCCTGCTGGGCGCCAACGGCGCCGGCAAGACGACCACGATCAACCTGTTCCTGGGGTTCATCACCCCGACGGCCGGATCGGTGCGCGTCGACGGTATAGACCCCGCGACGCGGGCACGCGAGGCGCGCGCGCGTGTCGCCTACCTGCCGGAGCAGGTCGCGCTGTACCCCGCGCTGACCGGGCTCGAGAACCTCGCGTTCTTCCAGCGCCTCGCCGACGGACAGGCGCGCGACGCAGACGCGCTGACTTCGGCGCTCGCGCGCGTCGGCCTGGACCCCGACGCGGCCCGCCGCCGGGTCGCCACGTATTCCAAGGGCATGCGCCAGAAGGTCGGGCTGGCGATCGCGCTGGCGCGCGACTGCGGCGCGCTGCTGCTCGACGAGCCGATGTCGGGCCTCGACCCGCGCGCGGCGAACGAATTCACCGCGCTGCTCGGCACGCTGCGCGAGCAGGGCATGGCGGTGCTGATGGCGACGCATGACATTTTCCGCGCGCGCGAAGCCGGCAGTCGCGTCGGCATCATGAAACGCGGCCGGCTCGTCGCTGACCTGGACACCGATGCGCTGTCACCGGCCGAGCTCGAGCGCGTCTACCTCGAACACATGCACGACTGACGCACCGGAGACAGCAACGTGTACGGCACAGTCGTCAGGCGGGAACTCACCGAGAGCTGGCGCGAAGGGCGCACGCCGGCGCTCGCGGCGCTGCTGGTGCTGCTCGCCGTCGCGGCGGCGCTCACCGGCTGGCAGCAGGTTGCCGCGGTGCAGGCCGACCGCGACGCCGCGCGGGTGCTCGACCGCGAGAGCTGGGAATCGCAGGGGACGCGCAACCCCCATTCGGCGGCGCACTTCGGCCAGTACGCGTTCCGGCCGCAGCCGCTGCTGTCGGTCGTAGACCCCGGCATCAGCGAGTTTGCCGGCACGGCGATCTGGCTGGAGGCCCACTCCCAGAACGTAGGCGCGCACCGGCCGGTCGAGGATGCGACCGAGATCGCCCGCTTCGGGACACTCAGCCTCGCGTGGGTGCTGCAGGTCGTGCTGCCGCTGGTCGTGCTCGTGATGACGGCGACGATGGTCGCGGCCGAGCGCGAGCGCGGCACGCTGCGCCAGCTCCTGGCGACCGGCCAGTCGACGGGCCATCTGCTGGGGGCGAAGCTGCTCGCCGCGGTCGTGACGCTGGTGCTGATCGGCCTGCCGCTGCTTGCGCTGCTGTGGCTCGGCGCCCGTGCGTTCGTGCCCGCCGATCCGCTGCCCGACACGGCCTCGCGCGCGACCGCGATCACGCTCGGCTACGCGGCCTATGCGCTGGTGTTCGTCACCGCGGGCGTCGCGATCTCGGCACTCGCACGCAGCCCGCGCGGCGCGCTGGCGCTGGCGCTCGGTGCCTGGGTCGTGGCGGTGGTCCTGGTGCCGCGTGTGGCCACCGACCTCGGCGAACGTCTGCACCCGGTGCCCGAGGCGAATGCCTTCTGGGCCACCGTGCGCGCCGACATGGCGGCCGGCCCTGACGGCGAGACACCCCAGTCGGCGCGCCGCGCGCAGCTGCTCGACGCGCTGCTCGACGAATACGGCGTCGGGTCCGAGGCCGAACTGCCGGTGAACTTCGCCGGTTATTTCCTGCAGGCCGAGGAAGAATGGGGCAACGAGGTGTTCGACCGCCACTTCGGTGAGCTCTGGGCCCGTTACCGTGACAGCGAACGTGTCCGGCAGCGCTTCGCACTGCTGTCGCCGACGCTGGCGATGTCGCGCCTGTCGATGGGCATGGCTGGTACCGACCTCGCGCACCAGCAGCACTTCGTCAGCGACGCCGAAGCCCACCGTCGAGACATCATCGAGCGCCTCAACATGGACATGGCCGAGCACGGCGCCGGGCAGGGTTTCCGCTACATGGGTGACGAGACGCTGTGGCGCGAGATTCCGGACTTCGACTACCGCGCGCCGACGCTTGCGGGGCTTGGCGCGGGCTATCGCGTCGACGCCGCTGTGCTCGGCGCCTGGTTGCTGGTCGCCATTGCGCTGCTGGTGTTTGCGGCGCGGCGCACGGGGCGGCGGGACTGATGTCGCGCGCGGTCGCCTCGCTCGATGTGCGGCTGCTGCTGCGCAGCCGCATGCTGTGGCCGGTGCTGGTCGCGCTGCTGGCGGCCGGTGCGTATGCGTTTGCCGGCGGCGTCGACCGCTACGGCGAACGCGCCGATGCGGCCAGTGCGTTCGCGGCAGAGGTCGGGGGCCGTGCCGGGACGTTCCGCGACACGCTCGCGGCGATGGAACGCGGTGAACTCGACGGCGACCGTGCCCGCGACGCCGGACTGCCGACGCGCGTCGTGCGCGCGGCGGTCTGGGTGCCGTCCCCGCTGGCCGCGCTGAGCCCGGGGCAGGCGGGGCTGTATCCGTTCTTTGCCGAGGTCGGGTTCTTCGGCCGCGAGGACGCGCTGTTCTCGAACTACCAGCTCGACAACCCGCTCGCGCTGCAAGCCGGTCCGTTCGACCTCGGTTTCGTCGTGCTCTACCTGTTGCCACTTGCGCTGCTGGTGCTCGGCTTCGACGTGCTGGCCGGCGACCGTGAATCGGGCAACCTTCGGCTGCTGCTCGCGCATCCCGTCAGCGCGGCGCGCCTGGTCTGGACGCGACTGCTGCTGCGCGCGGCGCTGGTCACGGTGCCGCTGCTCGCCCTTGCGCTCGCCGGCGGGCTGATCGTCGGCAGTCCGCCGATCGGGCTGCTCGCCTGGGTCGCGGTCGCATCGGCCTACGCGCTGTTCTGGACCGCGCTGATCGCGTGGCTGGTCACGTGGTTCAGGACCGTGCAGACGACCGTTCTCGCGCTGGTCGCGACGTGGGCGCTGCTGCTGCTCGTACTCCCGTCCGCGCTGCACGCGCTGGTCCAGGGCCTGCATCCGCCGCCGTCGCGCGTCACGCTCGTCGCCGAAGCGCGCGCAGCGCAGGTGCGCGTCGAAAGCGCGGCCGCGGAACTGATGGCCGAGTACATGCACGACCACCCCGAGCTCGCGAACGGGGGCGGCGCCGCGATCGCGCCATGGATGCAGACGCACCACCTCGTCAGCCGCGAGGTCGAGCGCGAGCTCGCGCCGCTGCAGGCACGCTTCAGGGACAGCCTCGATGCGCGCCAGCGCGTGCTTTCGGGACTGCAGTTCCTCGTGCCGCCGGTGCTCGCGCAGCGCGCGTTCAACGAAACCGCCGGCACCAGTCTCGCCGCGTGGCGCGCGTTCGAATCCTGCACCTTCTCGCTCAAGCGGGAGCTCGGCGAAGTGCTCGGTCGGCATGCGATCGCCGCGCGGCCGCTGGATGCGGCCACCTACGATGCGCTGCCGCCGTCGCTCGAGTTCCGCGCCGACGCCGGGCGCGCGGCACCGCTGCAGGCCGGCGTCGCGCTCGGCTGGCTGCTGCTGGTCGCCGTGCTGCTCGGCGGGCTCGCGCAGCGGCGGCTCGCGCGCGTCCAGCCCTGACCGCTCCCGGCGTGCGCGCTCGCGGCGCCGCGCCCGGGACGCTTGCCGGCGCGCGAACCTGTCGTAAGCTTCCCGGTCTACGCAGTGCCCGAGGCCTGCATCGACATCACGGAGATTCGAAGTGAGCGACCGCCGCAGATTCGTCCCCCACCTGTCCGTCACCACGCCCCTCCGGTCCGCCACGGCGCCACGGTGCGGCCTGTTGCGACGCACGCTTGCCGCCGCGTCCGGAGCCGCGGTGGTCATCGCGATGGCGCTGGCCGTGCCGGCCGCGGCCGGTGACGACTGGCCCTACGCCGAGGACATCCCGCAGCCCGGCCCGGTAGCGCCGGCGCTTGCGGGCGAACAGCCGATCGACATCACGCGCTTTCTGCTGATCCGTGGCGCGCGCGGCGCCGCGCTGTCGCCCGATGGCCAGACGCTGGTGTACGTCAATGACGTCACGGGTATTCCGCAGCTGTGGCGCGTGCCGGCCGAAGGCGGCTGGCCCGAGCAGCTCACGTTCGGTTCGGCGGTCACCTTCCACCGCTGGCTTCCGGACGGCTCGGGGCTGATCTACGCCGCCGACCGCGACGGCGACGAGCGCGAGGCCTACTGGTTCATCAGCGCAGATGGCACCCGCGAGCACGAGGTGCTCGGCTTCGACGGTGCGTTCCGCGTGTTCGGCGACTTCGACGCGGCCGGCGGGCGTTTCGCGTTCGCGTCGACGCTGCGCACCGGTCTAGACTTCGACATTCACGTGGCCGATGTGCAGGCCGGCGAAGCCGAACTCGTCTACGAGGGGGAGTACGGCTTCTACCCGCAGGCATGGCAGCCCGGTGGCGATTACGTGCTGGTGACGGAGACGCGCGGCGAGGACGCCAACGACCTGCACCTGCTCGACGTCGGCAGTGGTGAACTGCGCACGCTCTACGCACCCGAAGACCGCGCCTTCTACGGCAACTTCGCATGGCGCCCGGACGGTCGCGGCTTCTACCTGTCCACGGATCATGAGCGCGAGTTCCGCGCACTGGCCCATCATGATCTGGACAGCGGCGAACTCGAGATCATCGAGGCGTACGAGGATCGCGAGATCGACGGCCTCGCGCTGTCGGCCGACGGCCGCTACCTCGTATGGACGGTCAACGATGGCGGCTGGTCGGTGCTCGCCGGCCGCGACCTGGAAACCGGCGAGGCGCTGGAGATGCCCGAGCTGCCACGCGGGGTCTACGGCGTCGGCTTCGCCGCCGGCGCGCCGGTGCTGTCGATCAGCGTCAGCGGGCCGCGTGACCCGGGTGCGATCTGGACGTGGCATGTCGAGGCCGACCGCCTCGCCGAGTCTGCGCGGGCCGAATTCGCCGGGGTCTCCCGCGACGTACTCATGGTGCCCGAGTCGGTGTTCTTCGAGGCAAGCGATGGCGTGCGCCTGCACGGTCTGCTCTACCTGCCGGACCCCGACCTGTTCACCGGCGAACTGCCGCCAATGGTGATGAACGTGCACGGCGGCCCGACCGCGCAGGCACGGCCGGGTTTCCGCGCGGTGTACCAGTACCTGCTCGGGCGCGGCATCGCGGTATTCGACCTGAACTTCCGTGGTTCCACCGGTTTCGGCAAGACCTTCACGCGGCTCGATGACCAGCGCCTGCGGCCCGACGCGGTGCGCGATCTCGTCGACGCGCTCGACTTTCTCGCCGAGGACGGCCGGGTCGACACTTCGCGCGCGGCGGTGATGGGTGGCTCGTACGGCGGCTACCTCGTCAACGACGTGCTCGGACGCTACCCCGACGCGTTCACCGCCGGCGTGTCCTTCGTCGGCGTCTCCGACTGGGTGCGCGCGCTGGAAGAGGCGTCGCCGGCGCTGCAGGCGTCGGACCGGATCGAATACGGTGACATCAACGACCCGGAGATGCGCGAGTTCTTCCGTGAG
This sequence comes from Gammaproteobacteria bacterium, assembly GCA_003567855.1. Lineage (GTDB taxonomy): Bacteria > Pseudomonadota > Gammaproteobacteria > Steroidobacterales > PWYM01 > PWYM01. The sequence continues at coordinate 5,490 of PWYM01000208.1, forward strand.
CTCTCGCCGATCACCCGCGTCGACCGGATCACGGCACCGATGCTGTTCCAGCACGGCGCGAACGACCCGCGCGACCCGGTCACCGAGTCGGACCGGATGGTGCTCGCGCTGCGCGATCGCGACGTGGAGGTCGAGTACCTGCGCTTCCCCGACGAGGGTCACTCGGTGCGTCGGCTGGAAAACCGCGTCGAGCTCTATCGCCGCGTGGCCGCGTTCCTGGAAGAACACCTGGACGCCGAGCGCTGACACCGAATCCCGGTGCCGGCGAAACGGTGCCGGGGCGTTTGCTAGACTTGATCGAGGCTGTCGCCACGGAGCCCGAAAATGTCGCGTAATCCGGTCCACGAGATGCTGCCCCGCGCGAACCCGGAGGAGCGCGCGCGCCAGCGTTTCGTGCTCGCGCTCAAGGGGCACCTCGGCCGCAGGCTGCGTCCGCGCCTGCGAGACGTCTACGAACGCGACGTGCGTCCGGCGCTTTCGGAAGAGGATGCCGGGAACCCGGCGCGTATTTCCGACGCGATGTACGCGCACCCGCATTACCGCACGTGGAGTTCACTGAACCGCTGCGCCCAGGAACTGATGTGGGA
>PWYM01000118.1 GCA_003567855.1 Gammaproteobacteria bacterium
ACGCGCGTGAACGGCCGCCGGTAGGTGGCGCGGCCGCGCAGTCCGAGCAGCTCCTCGCTGCCCGAGACGTATTCGAGCGCGTTGATCACGAAGTCGCCGTTGCTCGCGAAAGGCTGCGGCATGCGCTGCCCGAAGAAGCTCTGCACCTGCACCCACAGCCGGTCGGTGAGCACGTCGGTGTCGGCGACGAGCAGCATGTTCACGGGGCCATTCGAGCGCACCCGGTGGTCACCGGTGAACGCGACTTCCGACCCGGTGGCATCGAGCGGGTCCATGCCGGCGTCAGCGCGCAGGTCGTCTTCGCCGGTGGTCGGCGGGTCGAAGGCGTCCTCGGGGCCGGTGTCGCGCGGCGGTCCGTCGGGAAATGCGCTGGGGACCTCTCCGCGCAGGTGTCCGGCGAGCACCAGCGGTGCGTCGGCCGGCGCGTAGAGGTCGCGCAGCTCGGCCGGGTCCTCGATCGCGGTGACCGCGGAGACCGGACCGAGCCCGGCGTGTTCGCTGCTCGTGACCAGCGGCGTCAGCGCGAGCGGGCTGTCGTCGGCCAGCCGGATGGCACCGGGGTAGGCAAAGTTGATCGTGTCGAGCTGACCGGTGACGATCTCGTCGCGCGCGAGACCTTCGCTGCGCACGCCGAAGATGCCGAGGTGGCGTTGCGGGCGCTGGCCCATGCCCCCGGTCACCGAAAGCGCCCACGCATCGTCGAGCACCACGTGCCGGTCCGGCGGCTCGATGCCCCAGGCGTCGAACAGCGGCGCCAGCGTCGAACCTTGCCCGTCCGCCGCGGCCATCGGGTTCATCGGATCGGGAACGTCCATCTCGGCGTGCGGGTCGACGAACACCACCGCCGGTCGGCCGCTGAGCACGAACTGGTCGATCGCATACAGGGTCTGGTCGGGCAGGTCGCGCGGATGCACGACCCACAGTACGTCGATGTCGTTGTCGATCGCGCCGCCGTCGAGTTCGCGGAGCTCGAACAGGCGGTCGACGCGCTCGTGGACGATCCACGGGTCGCGCATGCGCTGCTGCGCCGGGTCGAAGCCGCCGCCCATATCAAGGCCGCTGATCAGGCCGACCACGGCGGGCTCGGGTTCCATCAGTTCATGGATCAGCCGGGCGAGCTCGTACTCGAGGAAGGCTTCCTGGTCGGGGTCGAACAGCGGGATGCGCGCGTGGTCGCCGACCGCGTTGGTGCCGGCGAGCCCGAAGTAGAAGGTTTCGCCCAGCGGGCCGAATTCGGCGCCGCGGATGCCCAGCGCCGCGGCACGGTCCTCCTCCTCGGAAAACGGCTGCGGGTCGAGCACGCGCACGGTCAGCTTGCCGTCGGCCCGTGCGCTCATCTCGTCGAGCATTTCCTCGACGCGCGTGGCATAGGCGCGCAGCGCCGGATAGTCGCGGCTCGCGCGTTCCGAGAAGAAGAGGTGGAGCTGGATCGGCTCGTCGATGCGCGCGAGCAGTGCGCGGGTCCCCGGCGACAGCGTGTACAGCCGGTTCTCGGTCAAGTCCACACGCAGACCGCCCAGCAGGTGCTGGCTCGCGGTTACGGCGGCGAGGAACGCGAACGCGAGCACGAGCAGTGCACCCGCGCCGGCGCGACCAGGCGTCATTTTCAGGCCGGCACGCATGGTTCAGTTCGCCTTCTTCATCTCGAGCACGATCGCCGTCGCGTACAGGAACGCGGCGATCACCAGCAGGAAATACAGCACGTCGCGCACGTCGATGACGCCGCGTGACAGCGCGTTGAAGTGCGTCAGGAAGCTCAGTCCGGCGACGGTGTCGAGCAGCCAGCCGGGCGCCCAGCCGCCGAACGCGTCGAGCACCAGCGGAAAGCCCGCGAGCAGGAAGACCAGGCACACCGCGGCGGTGAGGATGAACGCGACCACCTGGTTGCGCGTCGTCGCCGACAGGCACGAGCCGATCGCGAGGAACGCGCCCGCCATCAGCAGGCTGCCGAGGTAGGCGGTCAGGATCGCGCCGTTGTCCGGGTTGCCGAGGTAGTTGACCGTCAGCCAGATCGGGAAAGTCAGCGCGAGCGCGAGCGCGGTGAACAGCCACGCGGCGAGGAACTTCGCGACCACCGCCTCGGTGGTGCTGACGGGCAGCGTCATCAGCAGCTCTATGCTGCCGCTGCGTCGTTCCTCGGCCCACAGCCGCATCGCGAGCGCCGGCACCAGCACCAGGTACAGCCACGGATGGAAGGTGAAGAACGGCATCAGGTCGGCCTGCTCGCGCTGGTAGAAGCCACCGAGCTGGAAGGTGAAGGCGCCGGCGAGCACCAGGAAGATCACGATGAACACGTACGCGACCGGCGTCACGAAGTAGCTGTACAGCTCGCGTGCGATGAGCGTGCGTATCGCGTTCATGACACCGTCTCCCCGGTGATTTCGCGGAAGACCTCGTCGAGCCGGCCGCTTTCCTGGTGCAGCTCGACCAGTGGCCAGCCGCGCTCGCCGGCGAGCGCGGCGACGTCGCCGATGATCGGTGCACCGTCTGCGGGGAACGCGGTCACGGTGCCGTCGTCAGCGCGTTCCACGCTGTCCACGCCGGGCAGTGCGTCTACGGCCTCGGCGATCTGCGCGGCATCTCCGGCTGCGCGCGGCCTCAGCGTGACGGCGTTGTGCCGGCGTGCCCGCGCGGCGAGCCCCTGCGGCGTGTCGTCGGCGAGGATGCGCCCGCTGCTGATGATCAGCGCGCGGCTGCACACGGCTTCGACTTCCTCGAGGATGTGCGTGGAGATGATGATGATCTTGTCGGCCGCCATGCCTTCGATCAGCCGCCGCACCTGGTGTTTCTGGTTCGGGTCGAGCCCGTCGGTGGGCTCGTCGAGGATCAGCACCGGCGGGTCGTGCAGGATCGCCTGTGCGAGTCCCACGCGCCGACGATAACCCTTCGACAGCGTATCGACGGTCTGCGCCAGCACGTCGCCAAGATCGAGCTGACCGACCGCGCGGTCGACGGCGGTGCGCCGCGCGGGGCCGCGCAGCCCGCGCATCGCCGCGATGAAGGCGAGGAACGCGCGCACCGTCATCTCGGGATAGCTCGGCGCGCCCTCGGGAAGGTAGCCGAGCCGGTCGCGGGCGGCGCGCGCGTCGCCGCTGACGCGGTGGCCGCAGACGATCGCGTCGCCCGAGGTGGGCGCGACGAAGCCGGTCAGCATCTTCATTGTCGTCGACTTGCCCGCGCCATTGGGGCCGAGGAAGCCGAGCACCTCGCCCGGGGCGACCTCGAAGCTCAGGGCGTCGACGGCCAGCAGCGGGCCGTAGCGCTTGGTCAGTCTTTCCGCCTGGATCATCGGTAGCCGCCCGGCCGGGACTTCATGCGCAGAATGGACGCTGTACGGTTGCCACAGCGCGGGGGCATTCTAGCGAAACCGCGGGCCCGCGCCAGTCCCCTTTCGCCGCCGCAACCGCTGTAGCTCACCGGCGCCGACGGCCAACGCCTGATGATGACCTCGACGTGCTTCTACGACCCGGGCGGGCATTTTATCGAGACGAACCAGCGACACCTTCGGGCGGCTCCGGCTGGCGACGGTTGACCGCCTCCTGCATCTCGAGGATGTGCTCGGGCCACTGGGCCTTGATGTAGGCGAGTACCGCGCGGATCTCGCGGTCGTCGAGGATGTCCTCGTAGGCCGGCATGTCGGTCTCGTAGTCCGGCGGCGCGAGCGGCGTGACGCCGTCGCGCACCATCGCGTACAGCTCCCAGTCGGGGTGGTGCCAGGTGTGGCCGGTCTCGTCGTGCGGTGGTGCCGGCAGCCGGCCCGACGGCAGCCGGCGGCGCCAGTCGGGCTGGCCCTCCAGCGCCACACCGTGACAGACCGCGCAGTGCTGCGCGTAGACCTGCTCGCCGAGCGCGACGAGCGCGTCGTCGTGCGGGTCGATGTGCGGTGGTGTCGGCGGCTCGGCGCCGGTGCACGCGGCGAGCAGTGCGACACCCGCCGCGACCGTCACCGGCGCCATCCATCGCCGTCCGCCATCAGCGACGCGGTGCATGGTCCAGCGGCAGCGCGGTGGTGTACTTGAGCTCTTCCATCGAGAAGCTGGAGCTGACATCGGCGAATTCGACCATCTCGATCATGCGCTTGTAGATGCGATCGTAGCCGGCGATGTCGGGCACGACCACGCGCAGCAGGTAGTCGATCTCGCCGCTCATGCGGTAGGCCTCGACGATTTCCGGCAGCGTCTCGATCATGTGGCCGAAGCGTTCGAACCAGTCCATCGAGTGGCGGTTGGTCTTGACCGCGACGAACACCGACACGGGCACGTTCAGCCGGTCACGGTCGAGCAGCGCGACGCGCTTGCGGATCACGCCGGCGTCCTCGAGTTTCTGGATGCGGCGCCAGCACGGGGTCGTCGACAGCCCGACGCGCGAGGCGATTTCGCTGACGGGCAGCATCGCGTCTTCCTGGATTAGCGCCAGGATTTGCTGATCCTTCGAATCGAGGCCGTTCATGGCCAATGATCGCTCTAATATTAGAAAAATATTCTAAAATAATGCGTATTCATAAGAATAATTACAACCCGTTTCTATCTCTCGGCTGTTATCGTGTTCGTACGCATATATTCACGGCGGAGCCTCATGGAACAGCATCTGCACCTCCAGCCACCGCGGCCTCAGCGCCGGCCGGTGCCGGCGCCTGCGAAGCCGCATCCATCGGTCGCGGCCGCGAGCCATCCGGCGCTGTCGCCTTTCATTGTCCGGGTCGATGCGCTGCTCAAGTCGCGTCCGCTTCGCGAAGTACCCGAGGCCGTGGCCGGGCTGCTTGCCGGGCTGGCGCGCGTCGAGGGCCTGCTCGCGCCACATCAGCGTCGCCCCGGTGATGACGGCTACCGTCGCCACCTGCTGCACCGTGATCCGCGCGGACGCTACACGCTGATGGCACTGGTATGGCGGCCCGGCCAGGGCACGCCGGTGCATGGTCACTCGGCGTGGTGTTCGGTGGCGGTGCACACGGGACATCCTACCGTCGCGCGCTATGACTACGAGCCCGGCTATGGTGCGCTGCCCACGGGCGCGCACTGCTGTTACCCCGGTGAGGTCGCATGGGAGCAGCCCGGAGTCAGCCGCCCGCACCGCATCTACAACGCCGCCCGCGACGTCGCGATCACGCTGCACTGCTACGGTCGCGATCTCGCGTCCGATCCGTGCGCGATCAACCTGCCGGTTTGATCCCCGCCTGAGTCTCGCCTCGGCATCGCCGACGACGAACGTTTTGCGTTTGAAGAAACTGCCTGGCATCGGGCTATGCATCGGCCCGACGCCGGCGCGGGGGTTCGTCGCGCAGTGGCTGTGATACATTATCGAGCGTGTGTCGACACGGTTAGGGAGTGGCCTGTCGCACGTGTCCCCGGTGGCCGTGGTGTCCTTGGGGCAGCAGCTCAGGCGTGCCGCGCTCGCGCGCGCCTTCAGGGGGCCTGTCGCGTGTGCGCCTGCAGTCGCGCTTCGCGGTCGGCGAATGACAGGGAGCCGGCGCTGCGCGCCGCAGCAGGTCATGAACATGCACTCCGAATCCGAGCCTCGTTACGAGATACGCGCGGTGTCGCGCCTGACCGGCGTCACGCCGGTGACGCTTCGCGCGTGGGAACGCCGCTACGGCGCGGTCACGACGATGCGCAGCGGCAGCGGCAGCCGGCGGCTCTACACCCAGGAAGACGTGCAGCGCCTGTCGCTGATCAAGTCGCTGGTCGATCTCGGTCATCCGGTCAGTCACGTCGCGTCGCTGTCCACCGACGAGCTCAACCGCCGGCTCGAGCAGGACATGATGGTGCGCGCACAGCGCCCGCAGGTCGGGCAGTCGCCGGTGCGCGTTGGCGCGTTCGGGCCACGGGTCGCCGCGGCGCTCAACGCCGGACCGTCGCAGCGCGGCCTCGATCTCGTCACCGTCCATACCGAGCGAGACGCGTGCCGGCGACTGCCCGCGGGCACCGAAATCGACACGCTGGTCGTCGAATACACCGGCGTTCACGAGGACACGCGTGACGAAGTGCTCGCGCTGATGGGCGAAGCCGGCGCGAGCCGTGCACTGGTCGTCTACGATTTCGGCAACATCGCAAGCGTGGCCAGCCTGCGTGCACCACCCCTGGGTGCGATGCGCGGCCCGGTGGAGGCAGATGAACTCGCACGCGCCTGCATCGCGGTGTCGGCACCGGTGCGCGACGCGCGCCGGCCCGACGTGCTGCCCGAGGTCAGCGGCGACATCCCGCGCCGGGCGTTCTCGCAGGCCCGCCTGAACCGCCTGCGCGAGACCGCAACGGCGATCGGCTGCGAGTGTCCGCACCACCTTGCGACGCTGGTCGACCAGCTCTATGCCTTCGAGGACTATTCCGTGCAGTGCGAGAGTCGCAACGCCGACGATGCGCGGCTGCACGCCTACCTGCACGAAAGCACCGCGCGCAGCCGCGTGATTATCGAGGAGGCGCTCGAGTCGCTGGTCCGCTTCGAAGGGCTCGAGGACTGACCGACCGCGGGGTCGTCCGGCGGTGCCGGCCTGCTACACTTTCGGCGCATCGGCATTGCATCGAACGGGGCGCCATGACCACCACCGAGCTGCGCGGGCTCTACCCGCCGCTGGAACCCTACGACACCGCCTGGCTCGAGACCGACGAGGGTCACGAGGTCTACTACGAACAGTGTGGCAATCCCGACGGCCAGCCGGCGCTGTTCCTGCACGGTGGCCCCGGCGGCGGCGGCGACACCGACGCACGCCGGTTTTTCGACCCCGAGCGCTATCGCATCGTGATTCTCGACCAGCGGGGCAGCGGGCGCAGTCGACCGCACGCGTCGCTCACGTCGAACACCACGTGGCACCTCGTCGCCGACATCGAGGCGATACGTGCGCGGCTGGGCATAGAGCGCTGGCTGGTGTTCGGTGGCAGCTGGGGCAGCACGCTGTCGCTGCTCTACGCACAGGCCCACCCGGGCGCGGTGTCGGCGCTGGTGCTGCGCGGTATCTTCATGCTGCGCCCCGCCGAGCTGCACTGGTTCTACCAGGAGGGCGCAAGCCACGTGTTTCCTGACGCGTGGGCGCACTATGTCGCGCCCATCCCCGAAGCCGAACGCGACGCGCTGCTGTTCGCCTACCACCGGCGGCTGACCGGCGACGACGAACGCGAGGCGCTCGCGTGCGCCAGGGCGTGGTCGATCTGGGAAGGGTCGACAAGCACGCTGCGCCCGTCGGCGAAGACCGTCGATCGTTTCGGCGAGGCGCAGTTTGCACTCGCGATGGCCCGCATCGAGTGCCACTATTTCGTCAACGGCGGTTTCGTCGACCACCCGGACCGTATCCTCGAGGACGTGCCGGTGATCCGTCACATCCCGGCGGTCATCGTGCAGGGGCGCTACGACATGGTGTGCCCGATGGCCACGGCATGGGCGCTGCACGAGGCCTGGCCCGAGGCGGACTTCGTCGTCATCGACGACGCTGGCCACTCGGCCTACGAGCCGGGCATCACCGACGCGCTGGTGCGTGCCACCGACCGGTTCGCGGCCGGCACATGACCACGCCCGCACTGATTGTCCACGGCGGCGCCGGGGCGATGGAGCATACCGAGGCGTGCGCTGCGGAGATTGCCGCGCGGCTGCACGCGGTCGTCGACGCCGCACACGCCACGCTCGTCGGTGCCGGCGCGCGGGCGGCGGTCATCCATGCGGTCGCGCTGCTCGAGGACGATCCGCTGTTCAATGCCGGTACCGGCGCCAAGCTGCAGGCCGATGGCGTTGCGCGGCTCAGCGCGGCGCTGATCGACAGCAGCGACGGCGTGTTCAGCGGGGTCATCAATGTAGAGCGCGTGTCCAACCCGGTCGCGGTGGCCGAGCGACTCTCGCGCGAGCGTCATCACGTGCTCGCCGCCGACGGCGCCAACGCGTTCGCGCGGGCGCAGGGGCTGCCCGAGCATGATCCGGTGACGCCGCAGCGGCAACGCGAGTGGCGCGAGGCGCGCCGGGGCGACACCGGCACCGTAGGCGCGGTCGCACTCGACGCCGGTGGCGTGCTCGCCGCGGCGACCTCGACCGGTGGCGTCGGCCACGAGCATCCCGGTCGCGTCAGTGATTCGGCGACGGTTGCCGGCACTTACGCGGCCCGGCAGGCCGGCGTGTCGATGACCGGGATCGGTGAGCAGATCGTGTCGCACGCCGCTGCCGCGCGCATCGTCGTGCGCTGCGAGGACGGGATGGCGCTGGCCGATGCCGTCGCCCGCAGCCTCGATGAGGCCAGCCGGCACGACTGGCGTTTCGGGCTGATCGCGCTCGATGCTCGTGGCGCGATCGTCGCCGACCAGGTCGGCGACGTACAGACGATGTTCGCCGCGCGGCGCGGCGAGTGGTCGACGAGCTTCGCCGAGGCATCGCGCGTCGCGCATGCCGGCGGCCCCACGGCGTGATGCGCATGCTGTCGATCCGTACCTCGCGCTGCGTGGTCAACCGCCAGCGGCGCACGCTGCTCGGCGCCGCCATTGCGACCGCACCGGCGGTGCTGCTCGCGGCACCGCTGCGCGACGCGCTTGCCGCCGCCGACGCGTCGGCGGCACCTGCAGACGGAGAGATCACCGTGCAGCGCCAGTACGTGAACGGGCCGTATGGCCAGATGCATCTCAGGACATGGGCACCTGCAGACCCCGCACGGACGACGGCGACACCGCTGCTGTGTCTGCATCCGACGCCGTTCTCGGGCGCGTTCTTCGACGACTTCGCCGCCCTGCTCGCGACCGACCGCATCGTGCTGTGCCCCGACACGCCCGGCTACGGCGGCTCGTCACGGCCGCCGGCACCGGTGTCGGTCGCCGACTACGCCGGTGCGATCGCGAGCCTGCTGCGTGCGACCGGCTACGGCCGCGGCGGACGTGGCGGCGTCGACGTGCTGGGGTTCCATACCGGCGCGGCGATCGCAGCCGAACTCGGCATCAGCTTCCCCGATCTTGCGCAGCGGCTGGTGCTCGCCGGGCTGCCGTACTTCGCCGACCCCGAAGAACAGCGTGCCGAACTCGAGACGCACGCGCGCGAGAAGCCTTACACGCGCGAGCCGGAACGGCTCGGCGATGCGTGGCTCGACTACTACCGCCGCCATGCCGACCGCGCCGGGCGCGGCCGTCTGCAGGCGCTGTTCGCCGAGCAGCTGCGCGCCGGTGACGAGGCGTGGTGGGCTTATCGTGCGGTCTTCACGTGGCCCGGTGGCGAGCGGCTGGCGCGTATCCGCCAGCAGGTGCTGCTGATCGCCACCGGTGAGACGCTATTCCGCCATACCGTCGATGCACTGCCGCTGCTCGCCGACGCGGAGCTCGTCGAACACCCGGAATTTGGCGCGCCGGTGTTCCAGCATCACCACGAGGCGATGGCGGGGATCGTGCGCGGGTGGACCGCGCAGCTGTGCCGCTGCTGACGCGTTGACGCTTCGCGTAACTGCCGCGTCAGATCCTGCCGCGTGCCGCGAGCGCGGCGATATCCTCGGCCTGCCAGCCGCGCATCTCGCCGCGCTGCGGCGTGACCGGGCGACCGTCGGCGTCGAGCAGCCGGTTCGCCGGACGGACCACGTGGTCACGGTAGCTGTCGGCGAACGCCTGCAGCGGCAGCCGTGACACCGTGTTGGTGAGCCCGGTTCGCCGGCGCGCCTCGCGCAGCCCCTGAAGTTCCACAAGCGCGTGCGCGACCATGCTTTCGCCGCCGGGATTGGCTTCGGCGAGCACGTGGCCGTGAGGGTCGATGACGGTGCTCATGCCACTGGTCGACGCCGCCGGCCACGGAATCTCGTCGAGCGATGCCGAGTTCGCCGACACCACGTAGGCGATGTTCTCGATCGCGCGCGCCTGGCGGGCGATGGACTTCGGTGTCTGCCTCGGGCTGCCGACCTCGCTGGTCGGGTGCAGAAACACCTCGGCGCCACGCATCAGCAGGCAGCGCGCGACCTCCGGGTAGAGGATCTCCTCCGATGCGATCGCTGCCAGCCGGCCGATCTCGGTATCGGCGACCGGAAACACGCCGTCGAGGCCGTAACGGTCGAGGAAGCGGTCCCAGACGTCGTACGGCGCCGGTGCGTAGAGCGAGATCAGCCGCCGGTAGCGCAGCACTGTCTCGCCCGCGGGCGAGATCACGAAACAGGTCTGGAAGTAGAAGTCCGGGAAGTACGCATCGGTCTCGTAGACGTTGCCGCACAGGAACACGTCGTTGGCTTCGGCGATGGCGGCCAGCGCCTCGTATTCCGGGCCGTCGGGTTCGAGCGCGGCCTTGGCCTGCCAGTCGGCAATGCTTTCGCCCATCGGAAACCCGGTGAGGCAGTACTCCGGCAGCACCACCAGGCGCACGTCGGTGCCGTTGTACTGGTGAACGAAGGCCTTGCTGCTGCGCACCCGGGCGCCGATGTGGTCGATGCTCTCGCGCATCATCGCCCGCGCCGCCGCGACGTCGCCGGTTGCATTCACGCAGCGCGTGCGTACCTGCAGCGCGAGTGCGGTGTACGGCGCAGGCGCCGCGACCTGTTCGCTCATGTAGACTTCCCCGCCTTGCCCGCGGGCATCATACCCGACCCGCGCGATGGCCCGCGCCGCGCGCAGCCCGATGGGCGTTCGGAGAACCGATGACGGCACAGCTCATGGCGGTGATCGCACCGATCGTGCTGTCGGCGGCGGTCGGTTACGGGTGGGCGCGCAGCCGGCTCGATTATCCGGCCGATTTCGTGCGTCGCGTGGTGATGTGGGTGGGCACGCCGTGCCTGGTCATCTCGACGATCAGCCGTGCCGACGTGCCGCCGGTCACGCTGCTGCTGTCGGGTGCGGCCTCGCTCACCGTGGTCACGGTGACGCTGGTTGCGTTCGCGCTGCTGCTGACAGCGGCGGGCATGAGCCGGCGGGTCTACCTGCCACCGATGATCTTCCCGAATACCGGCAACATGGGCGTGCCGCTGTGCCTGTTCGCGTTCGGCGAGGAAGGTCTCGCGCTCGGCCTCGCGTTTTTCGTCGCGATGACTTTCGCGCACTTCACGCTGGGGCTCGTGATCACCGCTGGCATTCGTGAGTACCGCCAGGTGCTGCGGTCGCCGATCGTCTGGTCGGCGCTGATCGCCGTCACGTTGCTGATGACCGGCACATCGCTGCCGCTGTGGCTCGACAACACGATGACGCTGCTCGGCGGCCTGACGATTCCGCTGATGCTGCTCACGCTCGGGGTGTCGCTCGCGAGCATCCGCGTGCAGACGATTGGCCGGGCCTTCGTCCTGTCGGCACTGCGGCTCGTCGGTGGGCTGCTCGCGGGGGTCCTCGTCGCATGGCTGTTCTCGCTGGAGGGGGTCGCGCGCGGCGTCGTGATCCTTCAGGCGGCGATGCCGGCGGCGGTGTTCAACTACATGTTCGCGCTGCAGCAAAACCGTTCGCCGCATGACGTCGCCGGCGTGGTTGTGGTGTCCACGCTGCTGTCGTTCCTGATGCTGCCCCCGCTGCTCATCTGGCTGCTCGCCGGCTGAGAGCCGGGGGGGCGGGCATCGCGGTATGGCTTTTGCGTTTCGCGGGGGCGCCGCGCATCATCAGGACCGGTTCATGATTTGCGGGAGGTGCGCGTCATGTCGCATGTGATCGAGGGGGGCGTCGGGGCACGTCGGGTCGGGGCTGCGCAGCGTCGGGCGGCCATCCTCCTGGCGTTCATTGCATCGCTGCTCGTGCTTGCCGGCTGTGAGCGCGGCGACCCGGAGCCGCCGCCTCCGCCACCGGACCAGCAGCAGACCGATGCCGACCCGCCGGCCGACGACGCCGGGCGCATGGCCGGCGAGCATCGCCACGACCGGCCGGACCCGAGCCCCGCACTCGACGATCCGCCGGCACAACCGGTCGTCTCCCGTGAAGTGACTTACGGGACCCTCGACGACGAGGCGCTCGAGGGCTACGTCGCGTGGCCCGAGGCCGGTGCCGACGGGCTGCCCGGCCTGATCGTGATCCACGAGTGGTGGGGGCTCAATGACAACATCCGCAAGATGACCGACCGGATCGCCGGCGAGGGCTACGTCGCGCTCGCGGTCGATCTCTACGGCGGGCGCACCACCGATGACCCGTCACAGGCCGAGGCCTACATGGGCGAGCTCATGGAAGCGCGCGATCGCGGGCGCGATAACGTGCGTGCTGCGCATGCGTGGCTGCGCGACGAGTACGGGGTGCCTCGGGTCGGCAGTGTCGGCTGGTGCCTCGGGGGTACCTGGGCGCTGGAAACCGCACTTGCGATGCCCGATGCGATCGACGCGGTGGTGATCTACTACGGCTTCGTGCCCGATGACCCGGAAGTACTCGCGCCGCTGGATATGCCGATCCTCGGGCTGTTTGCCGAAGACGATGCAGCGGTGCCGGCCGAAAGTGCGCGGGCATTCGAGCGCGTGCTCGCCGAGCTCGGCAAGAACGCCCACATCGAGATCTACCCCGACGTCGATCACGCTTTCGCCAACCCCTCGGGCGGCAACTACGAGCCCGAAACGGCGATGGATGCGTGGCTCAGGACGGTGGCGTTTTTCGACGCGCACCTCGCCGCGCCGGACGACGTGGAAGAATAACCGGGCTGCGCTCTACATTAGAAGGGCGGACATGCGCCGGCGGTAGCGGGCGACCAGCGCGGACCCCGGGCCGATGATCGTGAACGCGGCGACGAGTGCGCGGCGGCCGAGTCCGTCCCTGAATTTGCGGTCGCGGCGCATGATCTCGAGCAGCTGTTCCAGCGCGGGCTCGTAGGTTTCGTCGTCGATGAGGCGTGCGGCGAGCTGGTGGCGTGCGTCGAGATCTTCGGGCGTCTCGGCGATCCGGCGTTCCAGTGCGTCGACAGGGGGTGCGTCACGGCGTGCCGAGCCGAAATGGGCGAGCGCCCGGATGCGCTCGGCGACGTCGCCGGTCTGGGCGTCCACCCGGAGCTTGTCGAGCAGCGCCTCGGCGGCGGCGGTGTCACCGTCGAGCGCGAGCACTTCGGCCAGCGCCAGTGCGCGCTGGTTGTCCTCGGGGTTGGCGGCGACTTCGGCCTCGAGGCGCGCGCGGCGCGCGGAGAGGTCCTCACCGGCGCTGCCGGTCGTGCGGCCGAGCCGTTGCAGGTGGCGCTCGAGCAGCTCGCGGATCATGGTCTCGCTCTGCGCGCCCATAAACTCGTCGACGACGTTGGCGTCGTGAAAGAGCTTCACCGTGGGCAGGCTGCGGATGCCGAGTTGGCGGGCAATGTCCGGCTCAGCGTCGACGTTGACCTTGGCGATCTCGACGCGGCCCTCGTAGTCGACTGCGATTCGGTCGAGGATCGGTGCGAGCGCGCGACAGGGCGCACACCAGTCGGCCCAGAAGTCGACCAGTACGAGGACGTTGCGCGAACGCTCGATGACGTCGGTGACGAAATTGGCTGAGTTGACGCTCAGCGGCGCTGGGGTTGCAGCTGCCATGGTGTCGCTCCCTGCGGGTCTGGCCACGGGGAGAGTGGGGGCATCCGTGTCCGATTTCAACCGGGCCGGGTGCCCGCCGCGCAGCCCGGGGACGCCACGTGGTTCAAAAAAGGGGCCAGAGTCGGATATCCGTATCCGCTTTCGCGATCAGCGGGCTTGCACCCGGAACCCACCGGCAAACTCTGGCCCCGAGGGCCGGAGGGTTCGCAGGGAGGCGGCGTGCAAGGGGGGAGGGGGAGAGGCACGCCGCCTCCGCTCAGATTGTCCGGGTCATCCGGCGCGCCCCGCCGCATGACCCGGTGCGGGATCAGCCGCGCGGGCTGCGCTCGCGGCTCGACAGAAAGAACCGCTGTCCGTCACGGGTCTCCCCGCGCGCGAGTGCGGCAGCCGACTGGGGCTGGGCGCCGAACTCGGCGGACAGCCGGGCGACCGAGTCCTCGATGTGTTCGGCGATCAGGACCTGTTCGGCGACCACGCGGGGGGCGGTCACGAGCATCTCGTCGATGGTCGTGTAACCGGCGGCCTGGGCCTGGGTGGCGCCGAAGCCGAGCAGGAGGCCGGCGGCGATGGTCGCGCGTCCGATGCGGATGTTGATGCTGTTCATTGCGTTCACCTTCGACGATAATTCGTGAGCTGGCAGGGTGGAGTGCCCTGATATTTGCCTAAGTACTAAGCATGAAGCGTGCCAAGTTTCGAACCCCTTTAAATCAATCGTTTACGACGCCTAGCCTCTAACGGAAATCCGTAAAAAACGACTTTCCGTTAATAACTTTCACGGTTTTTCGTATTTCTCTTCATCCGAATGAAACCAGACATCTATCGCTGGCTGTTCAGACGCATTCCGTCGATGACGCTGTACTTCGACGAGGAGGGGTGTGTCGTCGACGCCAGCGACGCATGGCTCGAGCGGCTCGGCTACCGGCGCGAGGACATCGTCGGCCAGCGCCCGGAGCGGTTCGCGACGGCCGAGAGTGCGGTGCGCATCGCCAGCGAGTACGTCCCGCTGATGCGGCGCACCGGGCGCCTCGACAGCGTGCCGGTGGACCTGCAGTCCAGCACCGGTGAGCGCGTGAGCTGCGTGGCCAGCGCGGTCGTGAACCAGGATACGCGCCGCGACGGCCACTACCTCAGCACCGTCGCCGTCTACAGCGAGCTCGAGGCGCAGGCGCGCATGGAGCGCCACTACCGCGCGCTCTACAGGTCCACTCCCGCGATGCTTTACACCCTGGACCGGGAAGGGCGGGTGATCGCATGCAGCGACCGCTGGCTGCGCAAGATGGGCTATCGCCGCGACGAGGTGCTTGGCAAGCCGATCACCGATTTCATGTCCTCGGGCAACCAGGCGATGCTCGCCGGTGGACGCCTGCAGGCGATCATCTCGGCCGGCGAGCTGGATAATGCGCCGCGTGAACTGATCACGCGCGATGGCGAGACGATCGAGGTGGTCGTATCGGCCTACGCCGATCGCGATCCGGAAGGACAGGTGCGCCAGCTGCTGTGTGCGGTCAAGGACGTGACCGAACGCAACCGCGCCGAGCGCGCGCTGCGCGAGGCCTTTGACGAGAACGCCCGGCTGCGTGAGCAGCTTGAGCACGAGCGCGACTACCTCCGCGAAGAGGTCAACGTCGCGATGAACTTCGGCCACATCGTCGGCGAGTCCCCGTCACTGCGGAAGATGCTTGCGCGTATCGAGGCCGTCGCCGAGACCGGTGCCAACGTGCTGGTGCTCGGTGAGTCCGGCGTCGGCAAGGAGCTGGTCGCACGCGCGATCCACGCGCGCAGTCCGCGTGCCGAGCGTCCCTTGGTCAAGGTGAACTGCGCCGCGGTGCCGCGGGAACTGTTCGAGAGCGAGTTTTTCGGCCACGTGAAGGGGGCCTTCACCGGGGCGACGCGCGATCGGGTCGGACGCTTTCAGCTTGCCGACGGGGGCACGCTGTTCATGGACGAGGTCGGTGAGATCCCGCTTGAGCTTCAGGGCAAGCTGCTGCGCGTTCTGCAGGAAAAGGAATACGAGGCGGTCGGCGACGACCGCACCCGGCGCGCCGACGTGCGGCTCATCGCGGCGACCAACCGGGATCTCGAGGAGATGGTCGAGCGCGGTGAGTTCCGTGAGGATCTCTACTACCGGCTCAGCGTCTTCCCCATCGAAGTGCCGCCGCTGCGCGAGCGCCGGGAGGACGTGCTGCAGCTCGCCCAGCACTTCCTCGACGAGGCCTGCCGCGATTTCGGCTACCCGCCGCTGCAGCTCTCGCGCCGCGACGTCGACACGCTGGTCGCCTACGAGTGGCCCGGTAACGTGCGCGAGCTGCAAAACGTCATCGAGCGCGCCGTGATCCTCGGCAAGGGCGAGTCGCTGCGCCTCGACCTCTCGTTACCCGAGGACGCCGGCGCCGCCCCGGAGGCCCCGCCAGGCGCGCACGTCCAACTGCTTCCCGATGCCAACGCCGAGACCGGCCGTAGGTTCTTCACCGAGGCCGAATGGCGCGAGCTCGAGCGCGAAAACCTCCGCGCCGCGCTCGAACAGTCCGGCTGGCGCGTCTCCGGCGCCGGCGGCGCCGCCGAACTCCTCGGCGTCAAACCCACCACCCTCGCCGACCGCGTCCGCCGCATGGACCTGCGCAAGCCCCGCTGACCCCTCGGGGTCGGACCGCAGCAACCTAATGATTTTCTTGTGCAAAGCGCGTTCCTTGTCGCCCTCGTCGGTCCGACCCGCGTAAGCTTTCGCCGCCACGCCGATTCGCGGTGGGATGCCAACCAATCGGTGCCAACCAATCGGGGTCGGACCCGTGGCGCTTACAAAAACCTCGATTTTGACTATTTTTCAATCACTTGCGTTGGTTCGACCCGTGTGGGTGCTGGCGTTGGCGGTGGGGGTGCCGCCGTGGGCGGCGACCGAGGATCCGGAGGATCCTTATGGGTTCGGGAGCTGGGAGGCGCGTGAGCTCGACGGGGGGCTGTACACGTTCCGATACGGGTACACGCGCAACATTTTCATCGTGACCGACGACGGGGTGATCGTCACCGACCCGATCAGTCGCGATGCGGCGACGCGGCTGCGCGAGGAAATCCGCGCGGTGACCGACCAGCCGGTGCGCTATGTCGTCTACAGCCACGAGCACTGGGACCACGTGCTCGGTGCGCAGGTCTTCGTCGACGAAGGCGCGAAGGTCGTCAGCCACGAGGCCTGTGTGCCGTTCTTCGAACGCCGGTCGCACCCTGACCTCGTGATGCCGCATCAGACCTTCGACGGCAATCATGAGATCGAACTCGGCGGCCGGACGCTCGAGCTCATCCATCTCGGACGCAACCACGGCGAGTGCCTCGTCGTGATGCGCCCCGGCGGTACCCGCAAGCTCTTCATCGTCGACCTCGTCACCGCGCATCGCACGCCGCTCGGCCCGCTGCCCGACTATCACCTGCCGGAGTATCTCGAGTCGCTGCGCGCCATCGAGGCGATGGATTTCGACTGGATGATCGGCGGTCACGGCCCGGCGCTCGCGCCGCGCGACGCGGTGACCGAGCGCCGCGAATACCTCGAGGCGCTGATGGCCGAGGTCCGCCGGCTGCTCGACGAGGGCATGCACTGGCGCGCGGTGCCCGACGCTGTCGAACTCGACGAATTCGCACATCTGGGCGGGTTCGATCAGAATCTGCGCGACAATGCGCTGCGCATCGCGCTGTATTTCCAGATGGGCTGGTGACGCCGCCCGCGGTGCCTCGCCGGCCCACTCACGCAAGGAGCGGAAGATGACCGAGACCAACCGGCAGCTGGTACTGAAGAATCGCCCCAGGGGGATGGTCGCCGACAGCGATTTCGAGCTGCGCGAGGGCCCCGTCCCCGAGCCCGGTGATGGCGAGGTACTCGTGCGTACGCTGTATTTTTCCTTCGACCCCACGCAGCGCGGCTGGCTGAACGATGTCCCGAGCTACCTGCCGCCGGTGCAGATCGACGAGCCGATGCGCGCCGGCGCGGTCGGGCAGGTCGTGCGCTCGAACAATCCCGGGTTCGAGGTCGGTGATCTCGTGTCCGGCACGATGAGCTGGCAGGACTACATCGTCACCGCCGGCGGCGGCATGACGGGCCTGAACAAGGTGCCCGACGGCATACCGCCGACGTGGCCACTTGGCGTGCTCGGTATCACCGGCATCACCGCGTATTTCGGCATGCTCGAGATCGGCCAGCCGCGTCCCGATGACGTGGTCGTCGTGTCGGGCGCGGCCGGCGCCACCGGCTCGGTCGCCGGCCAGATCGCCAAGATCCAGGGTGCGCGCGTGATCGGTATCGCCGGTGGCCCCGAGAAGTGCCAGTGGCTGACCAACAAGGCGGGCTTCGACGCGGCAATCGATTACAAGAACGAGGACATCCACGAGGAACTCGGTCGACTCTGCAAGGACCGCATCAACGTCTTCTACGACAACGTAGGCGGCGAGGCGCTCGATGCCAGCCTGCTCAACATGGCGCGCTTCGGGCGCATCGTGCTGTGCGGCGGCATCTCGTCGGGCTACGGCCTCGACCTGCCGCCCGGGCCCAAAAACTACATGCAGCTCGTGATCCGCTCCTGCCGCATGGAAGGCTTCATCGTCCTGAACTACATGGACCGCTTCCCCGAAGCGGTGCAGGCGCTCGCCGGCTGGATCCGCGAAGGCCGCATCCACTTCGAGGAAGACATCCAGGAAGGCCTCGAAAACTGCCCGGCAACGCTGCGTCGGCTGTTCGAAGGCCGCAACTTCGGCAAGCAGTTGCTGAAGGTCGCCGACCTGCCGATCGCGACCGGCTGACGACTAGCTGCCGGCGGCGCCCGACGCGACCAGCGACGAGAAATCTGACCCGTAGCGGTCCAGGCGCTGCAGCACCCGTTCGCGCTGTTGCGACGACAGCCCGGCGAGCAGCTCGGCGCCGCACTCTGGCCAGACCTCGCGCGAGATGCGGCTTGCCCGGCGCACCGGCGCGCTGCGCACGTCCATGTCGGTCCACCATGCCTTGACGAAGGCCTCGAGCCGGTCCCGCGACGCGCCATTGCGCAGCATGTCGATGAACTGCTCGTCGCGCCCGGCGCGCCACTCCAGCCACGCGTCGGTCTCGTCGGGGATGCGCGCCTCGCAGCTTCGCAGCAGCGCGCGCTGCTGTGCCGACAGCCGCCCGGTCCACGTCTCGAAGCGTTCCACTGCCCGGTCAGCGTCGGGGTCCCGTCGCGACTCGGCAAAGTCCTCCCGACCCTCGGCGAGCTGAGTCTCGAGGTGGTCGATCTGCGCAGGGGTCAGTGCGCGCAGGATGTCGACCGCCATCGGGGCCACGTCGCCGGCCGTGTCCTCGAGCAGTGACCAGCCGTCGTCGAGATGCTGCGCGAGCGCATCGGCCGGCGTCGCGTCGGCCTGGACCAGCTCGGCGGAGCGCTCCAGGTACGCGACGAGGGCGGGCAGCCGGTGCTCGCGATGAAACTCGCGGTAGGCCTGAAGCTGGGCGCGGACCTCGCCGCGCTGTGCGCGATCGAGGTCGAGGAAATTCGCAATGCGCCCTGACGCGAACCGGTCACCGTACTCGTAAGCGAGCTCGACGCGACTGCACGCCGCGCTGACCAGCACCACGACGAGCATCGGGACGGCCAGCCAGGCCGACGGCGATCTTCTGAGTACACTCCTGTTCTGCATCATGTCGTGACCGGGCGCCGGAGACCGGCAGCAGTTAAATCTACACCGAGGATACGACCACGGACCGGTCCGCGGATTCCCTGAGGCGCACCGGCCGCCCCCGTGCCCGGCTGTCAGGCTCGCGCACGGGCAGCCGAGGCCACAGCCCCCTACAATGCATTGGCCGGGCCGCTCCCGGAGCCGACAAGGAGAACGATCATGATGGCCGTCGCCCTGGACCGATATGGCGCCCCCGACGTGCTGTCGATGCGCGAGTGCCCGCAACCCCGGCCCGAAGCGGGTGAGGTCCTCGTCAAGGTTGCCGCCTGCGGCGTGAACCCCCTCGACTGGAAGGCGCGCGCCGGCCACCTCGCCGGGTTCATGCCCCACCGCCTGCCGCTGATCCCGGGGTGGGATGTCGTCGGGCGCGTCGTCGAGCTCGGCGAAGGCGTGTCGCCCGACTGGCTCGACGCCGACATCCTCGCGCTCGCCGACTACCTGCACGACGGCGGCTACGCCGAGTACCTCCGCGTCGCCGTCGACCGTCTGGTGCGCAGGCCGGCCGCACTCGCGGTGCCCGACGCCGCGTCGCTGCCTACGCCCGGCCTCACCGCGATGCAGGCGATCCGCGACACCGGCACGATCGAGGTCGGCGAGCGCATCGTCGTCACCGGCGCGGCAGGCACCGTCGGTCGTATCGCGCTGCAGCTCGCGGCGCGTATCCGTGGCGTCGAGGTCATCGCCGCGATCCGTCGCAACGCGACCGAGCGACTGCCGGGCAATGTCGATGCGGACATCGTGCACGTCGACGACGATGGCCTCGCGCGCCTGCACGGCAGTGTCGACTTCGTGTTCGACACGGTCGGTGGCAAGCTGCTCGCCGAGTGTTACCGCCTGCCGCGCCGCGGCGGCCGCCTCGTCACCGCGGTGCAGCCCGTGGACCCCGCCGCGTGTGAAGCCGCCGGCATCGACGGTCGCTTCATTTTCGTGCAGAACAACGTCGCCCAGCTTGCCGAGCTCGCGCGCCTGCGCGTCGACGGCCAGCTCGATCTCGGCACCATCGAGACGCTGCCGCTCGCGCAAGCGGCGGACGCGCATGCGCGGCTCGAGGCGGGCGGCGCCGGCAGGCTGGTACTCGTCCCGTGACTCGTGCCGGTCCCCTGATGCGCGACGCGGCAATAGGTGGCTGCGCGTGAGGATCTGGGTCGACGCCGATGCGTGCCCGGTCGTGATCCGCGAGATCCTCGTGAAGGCCGCCGAGCGCACCGCCACCGCGGTGACCTTCGTCGCGAACCAGCCCGTGCAGGTGCCGCGCTCCCCGCACGTGCGCACGCTGCAGGTGCCCGGCGGTTTTGACGTGGCCGACAACGAGATCGTCGCGCGGGTGGAGGCCGGCGATCTCGTGATCACCGGCGACATTCCGCTGGCCGCCGAGGTCATCGCGCGCGGCGCCCACGCGCTGGGGCCGCGCGGCGAACTGCACACCCGCGACAACATCGGCGCAAGGCTGAACATGCGCGACTTCATGGACACGATGCGCGCGAGCGGCGTGGTCGGCGGCGGCCCGCCGGCGCTGGGACAGGCCGAGCGCCAGGCGTTTGCGCGACACCTCGACACGCTGGTGTCACGTGCCGCGAGGCATCGCGCCGACGCGGCCGACGCGCCACCCGGCGCGCGCCGCGACGGTCAGCGCCGCGACTGACGCTCGAGCTGCGTAGCCACTTCGGTTTCGACACGCGCGCCCTCGGCCAGCACGTCATGGCCGTGCAACCAGTCGTAGCGCGCCATCGCAACACCCGGCAGGAAACGCGAACCGAACGCGAGGTAGGCATTGCGCGCAAGCCGCACTGCGTGCGGGCGATGGTGAAACAACCGGCCCTGGCGCCTCGACGCCTGCTGCACGCGGGCGACGCGTGGCCGTCGCGCATGCGCGTAGCTGGCTAGCGCGGCGGCGAGCGCGTCGCTGTCGGCCCCGGCGGAACGCGCTGCGACCGGGGCGAGTGCGCGGCCGAGCAGCCATGCATCCTCGAGCGCCATCGCCGCCCCCTGCGCGAGAAACGGGAGCAGCGGATGCGCCGCGTCGCCGAGAATCACCGCGCGCGCGACGTGCCAGCGTGGCAGCGGCGGGTGTTCGTACAGGGGCCATGGCCGCCACGTGTCGGCGGCATCGACGAGCGCGCGAAGCTCGCGATGTCCGTCATCGAAAGCCCGCGTGACCACCCTGACACCCGGTACGTCCACGACTTCCGCGTGATCCCCTCCGTGATGTTCGACCACCGCGACCAGGTTGATGCGGCGGCCGCCGTCGACCGGGTAGTGCACGAGGTGCGCGCCGGGCGCGAGCCATACGCCGGCGGCCGGTTCACGCATCCGGACCGGCTGCGCCGGTGCCTCGATCAGCGCGCGGTAGGCGGTCATGCCGGAGGCGCGCGCCGTCCCGCCGCCGAACAGCGCCTGGCGCAGCATCGAGTGCACGCCGTCGGCGGCCACGACGAGGTCGGCTTCCGCACGCGGTCGGTCGCCTTCGAATCGCGCGATTGCGGTGGGGCCGGTGATGTGCACGCCCGCGCACGCGGCGTCGGTGTGCAGTGTGACGCCGCTTGCTTCGACGGCGTCGCGCAGGATGCGATGCAGCGCCTCGCGGTGGATGTGCAGGTACGGTGCGCCGTAACGCCGCTCGGCGGTTGCCGCGAGCGGCCGTTCGGCGAGCAGCCGGCCGCTGCGGAAATCGCGCAGGCGTATCGCGTCGGGCAGTACCCCGGCGGCCCGCACGGCCGCCTCGAGGTCGAGCCCGCGCAGCACCCGCGATGCGTTGGGCGACAGCTGTATGCCCGCGCCGGCTTCCGTGTCGAGCGCGCTGCGCTCGTACACCGCGACCTCGATACCCGCGCGGTGCAGTGACAGCGCGGCTGCCAGCCCGCCGATGCCGGCGCCGACGACTAGCGCCTTCATGCCGGACCTGATGTGCGACGGTGCGGGCACATCGCGATTCGTCGGATGCGGTGCCGGCCATGATTCCGCGGCGCCAGCGCGATGCCGGCGACCGCGCGACCGCGCTGCAACCGGCGCCGTTCGCGACGACGCTGTAGACTTGCGCGAATGTTCGTCTGGCTACTCGTGCTGCACATCGCGGCACTGCTGTTCTGGGCTGGGGCACTGCTCTACCTGCCCGCGCTGATCGCCGCAACCGATGCCGATCCGCACGCTCTGGTGGTGCCCGAACGACGGCAAGCGTCGCTTGCGCGCTTCGTATTCACCGCGGTGGCGACACCGGCCGCGGTCGCGTCGATCATCGCTGGCACGCTCGTCTTCGTCGTCGACCGCAACGTGGAACCGTGGCTGCTCGTGAAGCTCACGCTGGTCACGCTGCTGGTGATGTGCCACGCGATGGCAGGGTTGCTCGTGCTGCGTGCCGAGCGCGCCGGTGCTGCCGGGCTGCGCCTGCCGTGCGTGCTGCTCGCCAGTGTAAGCGGCCTGCTGATGGCCGGCATTTTCTGGATCGTGCTTGCCAAGCCGCCGACGGAACTGCTGCCGTGGGCCGGCTGATGGGCCCCGCCCAGCCCCTGGCGGCATACACCCCCGGCGGCTGCTCAATTCGGCGCCTGCTGGTGCTTGTGGGCCGCCTCGCCGGTGTCGACCCCGACCGCGTACTCGTAGACGAGCCGGCCGCCGAGAAAGCCCGCGAGCGCGATCAGCAGCGCAGTCAGCGCGGAGACGTACAGCCCCCACGGCACGATGACTTCGGCAGGGTCGTCAACGCGCAGCAGCCAGTTGAACGACGCGAGCGACAGCAGCATCACCGCGATCACCGAGTGGCACCACGCGGTGACGAGCCTGCGGATGCGCGGCACCGTCACGAGGTCGATCAGCCCGACGAGGCCCGACACCCAGCCGCCGGCAGCGCCGACGCCCGCCAGCCACAACCCCGCGCGCGCCCAGAAGAAGTCCTCTGTGATTACCCAGGCCACGTCGGTCGCAAGCAGCATCAGCAGCGCTGCGACCGGGAAGTGGATCAGCATCGGGTGGATCGGGTGCCCGCGGATGGACATCCGGCTGATGATCGGCGGCGGCGGGACGGGGTCTCGTGCACTCATGCGCGGCTTTCGGTGGCCAATGGACGAGCGGCCGCTCGCGACCGCACCGGTGGCAGGGTAGCGCGGCTGGCGTTCGCCGGCATCCCGCTGGGGGTCGCCGGCTGTGCCGGCCCGTATTCGACGCTGGACCCGGCCGGCCCCGCCGCGGCCTCTATCGCAGCCCTGTGGTGGGGCATGTTCGTCGTGTCGGTGCTCGTGCTGGCCGGGGTCACCGCGCTGTGGCTGTACGCGATCAAGCGCGACCCGGGCGACGTCGGCGCCGACGCCGCGCAGCGCGTGCAGAACCGCTGGGTGATCGGCGGCGG
>PWYM01000259.1 GCA_003567855.1 Gammaproteobacteria bacterium
CGCGCGAACGCATTGGCGGCTGCGCTGCCGTGAACGAAATTTCGGACCATTTCACCGGTGACCGCCTGTGGCCATGCCGACACGCCCTCGGCCACGAGGCCGTGATCGGCGGCGAACAGCAGTAGCCGTGCGGGTTCGGCGCAGGGCTGCAGGTCGTGTTGGCACAGCGCGAGTTGCAGCGCGAGTGCCTCAATGCGCCCCAGTGAAGCCGGCGGCTTGGTCTTCGCGTCGATCGCGGCCTGCACCGCCGGCCCCAGCTCGGCCGGCGGTGCAGCGATGCGATACGACTTCAGCATGTACGCCTAGCGTTGTGCGTACGACAGGCGTACGAACACGGCGCGTCCGGGCTGCTGGAAATCGAAGTCGTTGAAGCTGTCGCGCGCCGTCACATAGTTTTTGTCCAGCGCATTGTCGAGCGTTACCCGAAGCGTCCAGTGCTCACCGAGTTCACGTCCTGCGCGCAGGTTCAGCAGGCCGAATCCGCCGAGGCGTTCGGTAGCTGCAGCGTCGTCGTAACGAAACCCCTGCACGACTGCGGTCGCTCCGAGCGACCAGGGTCCGTGGTCGACATCGGCCTCCAGGCGCAGGCTGTCGCGGGTGCGCCGGGCCAGCCGGTTCCCGGTGGTCGTGTCCACGGGGTCCGTATGGCTGTAGGCCAGTGCCAGTGTCCATGCATCACGGGCCATACCGGCCGCGAACTCCAGGCCGCGAATTCTGGCTTCATCCACGTTGAAAGGCAGGAACAGTCCGTCGACGACGTTGAGTGCGATCAGATCGTCGATGTCGGTCTGGTAGACGGCGAGATCCCAGTACCAGGCGTCGTAGCTGCCCGTGATGCCTGCCTCCAGTGATCGCGAGGATTCCGGCTCGACGTCGGGATTGGAGAATCCCGGGAAGTAGAGGTCGTTGAATGTCGGTGCGCGGAAGGCGGTGCCTACGCTTGCGCGCAGGCGGTGTCGGGCGTCTACAGGCACGCCCAGCGTGAGTCCGCCGGTCCATTCGCTGCCGTAGGCTTCGTTATCATCCCAGCGTACGGCGGGCTGGATGTCGACGCCACCGGCGCGGATCAGCGCGTGCCCGAAGATGCCGACATTGTCGCGGGAGGTTTCGTTGAACTCGGTGGTGCTGCGCACCACGTCGTCGCGGTAATCGGCACCGACGATCATTTCGTGCGCGCCCAGATCGAGGATGTTCAGCCACTGACCGCTGCGGCTGCGGGTATCGAAGCGGCTTTCACCGAAACTCTGGAACGTGTCGCTCTCGTCGCGGCCCTCGGTCAGCAGCACGCGCGTCGTCCACATGTCATTGATCGCATACTCGGCACGACCGGCCAGTGACTGGTGGACGAAGTCGGTATCGCCGCCTACGAACTCGGTGTTGCCCTGCGAGCGCAGCAGGGTCAGCCCTGCGTTGAACCCGGAGTCGGTCGGGCGCGTATCGACGCGTGCAAACAACGAGGTGTTGTCGTAACCCTTGCGGTCGCCGCCGGGCTGCAGCGCGATGCCATCGGTTTCGAAATGACTGGCCTCGGCCTGGACCGACACCGTATCTGTGCCGCCACCGAAACCGGCGCCGTACTCGCGCATGGCGAACGACCCGGCACCGACGCGCGCGCGCGCGCCGGAATGGTCGTCACCTCGGCGGGTGAAGGCCTGCACCACACCGCCGACAGCGTCGGCGCCGTAGATCACGCCACGTGGACCGCGCACGATCTCTACACGGTCAAGCAGCTGCGGTGGCACGAACTGCCATGAAGGCGCGCCGGCGGTCGCCGACGTCATGCGGATGCCATCGATCAGCAGCAGCGACTGGGTGCTCGAAGTACCGCGCAGGAACAGGCTCGTCGCCTTGCCGAAACCGCCATTGGACGCCGAATCGATCCCCGGCTGGCCGCGCAGCAGGTCGGCGAGTTCCCGGGGCTGCTGTCGGTCGATCGACAGCGCATCGATGACGGTGGTCGAGACATCGATCTCGCCGAGCAGGCGCTCGGTAAGCGTCGGCGTGACGACCAGGGTATCGAGCGGGCCGGCGTCACCGGTTTGGGCCGATACCGAGGCCGGGCCGGCCAGAGCGAGGGCGCCGATGCCGAGCGCGAGCGAACGACGCGACGGATTCGAGAATGCAGACGGGCGATACAGACCTGTTCCGGTCATGGTGTTGACTCCCCGGTACCGCGCCAACCCGCACGGTACGCCAATGCCTTGTGTACACGAAGCGGGGAGGGTCAGGCAGGACAGTCGGGCACCGTGGCCCGCGATTGACCGGCCCGTAGTTGCCCACCGCAACGCGAGGTGTATGCGACAGGCCGGTCTACGGGCTGACGAGCAGGGTGGCGTGAGCATCCACCCGGGCGGATCGCCTTCCCGTGCCGACTACCGGCACAGTGGCATGTTGATCCGCCCCGACTCGATTACCGTTGCGGGGGCAGCACCGGAATAACGCCATGCAATACAGGGCGCGCACCGGTTTCCCGTTTCATCCCGACGAGTCGGGACACCTGAAGCGCCGGTGAAGCTACAGTCTTTGCCGGCGATGGTCAAACAGGGGGCGGCGTTTTCGTTTGACCGCGCCAGGCGCCGCTGCTAGCTTGAGCGTCGATACGAGGTGCCCCGGCCGGACGCGCGGCCCGGGGTTGAACGGGAAGTCGGTGGGATGCTGCGCGCGCAGATCCAGTCCGACGCTGCCCCCGCAACGGTGATCGAGTCAACGGCGACCATCGCGCCACTGCGTCTGCGGACGCGGGAAGGCGGTCGACCCTGGAATCACAACCGATTCCGCTCGTCAGCCCGTATACCGGCCCGTATCAACATGACCGGATGCTGCGGCGGGCGGCACCGGAGACGCCTGCCCCGGCCGACGCCTCCGAACCTCCCTCACTGATCCGGATACGATTCCGGGCCACACACGCGGGACGGCGTGGTGGCGGAGCTTGCTCGATGGTGTGCTGTCCAGTGGAATCCATGTATGCGCGGAGCGCCATTGCGCGGCGCCCGCCCGTCATGATGCTCGCAGCGGTGCTGCTCATCGCTGCAGCGTCAGTCGCGACGTCCGTGGTGGCGGCGAACGGGCGCGTGTGCGTGGTCGATGACTTGGGGCGCGATGTGTGCCTGGATGGCGCAGCGCGGCGCATCGTCGCGCTGTCGCCGGCCGCCACCGAGCTGCTGTTTGCCGCCGGCGCCGGCGACCGCGTTCGCGGCGCCGTCGACTACAGCGATTATCCCGAAGCGGCCAGGGCGATCCCGCGGGTCGGCAGCCACGCACGGCTCGACATGGAACGGCTGGTCGCCATGCAGCCGGACCTGATCGTCGCCTGGCACAGCGGCAATCCCGCCGAACAGGTGGCGCCACTGATAGCGCTGGGCTTGACCGTGTTCTACACCGAGCCGCTGCAGTTCGAGGACATCGCGACGAGCCTCGAGCGCCTCGGGCGACTCGCCGGCACCGAGACGACTGCCGACGCGGTCGCGGCCGGGTATCGCGCCGAAATCGCTGCCCTGCGAGCGCGTTACGCCAATACAGCGCCGGTACGTGTGTTCTACCAGATCTGGGACGAACCGGTGATGACGGTGAACGATACGCACCTGATCGGCCAGGCGCTCCAACTGTGCGGTGGTGTAAACGTGTTCGGCGAACTCGGGCGTCAGGTACCACGACTTGATCGTGAATCGGTGCTTGCAGCTGAACCCGAGGCGATCGTCGCCGGCGGGATGGGCGAGGACGATACCGACTGGCTCGACGACTGGGCCCGTTTCAAGGAGATGCCTGCGGTGCAGCGCGGGAACCTCTACTTCGTGCCCCCATCGCTGATCCAGCGGCCGACGCCGCGGCTCGCAGACGGCACAGGGGTCCTGTGTCGGAAACTGGAGCGCGCCCGTGCGCAGCGCTGAGTCGCGTCATGCCGCAGCCATCGGCGATGCCGCTGCTCTGCCGGGTCCCCATTTCGGCCTGCGGTCGCGGCTCGTGCGCACGCTTTCACTGCTCGGCGCGGTTGCCGTCGGCGCGATACTGATCGGGATTGCGGTCGGCAGTGTCACCGTGCCGCTGCCGGCGCTATGGCAGGTGCTGACCGGTGAGGGCAGCGCGCTGCACCGCACGCTCATTTTCGAACTCCGGGTGCCGCGCGTGCTTGCGGCCTTTGCGACCGGGGGGTTGCTCGCGATGGCCGGTGCGCTGATGCAGGTGCTGTTGCGCAATCCGCTGGCCGATCCCTACGTGCTGGGGCTTGCCGGCGGCGCGGCGGTCGGAGCGCTTGGCGCGATGCTGCTGGGCCTGGGCATGGTCGCGGTGTCCGGCTCCGCATTCACTGGTGCGCTGGTCTCGACGATCATGGTCTTCGGACTCGCCCACGGCACCGGGTCATGGACGCCCACGCGTCTGCTGCTAACCGGTGTGGTCGTCGCCGCGGGCTGGGGTGCCCTGATCACGTTCATGCTTGTGATCGGGCCCACCGAGCGCATACCGGGAATGCTCTACTGGCTGATGGGCGATCTTTCCTACGCGCGTTCGCCCTGGGCTGCGCTGGGCACGCTGGCCATCGCACTGGCGGTGATCTCTCCGCTCGGCCGCAGTCTCAACGTGCTCGCACGTGGGCCGATGCAGGCCGCGACGCTGGGCGTCGCGGTGCGACCGCTCGAGTGGGGAATTTATATCGCGGCGAGCCTGCTGACCGCCGCCGCGGTCACAACCGCCGGCACCATCGGCTTCATCGGCCTGATCGTGCCGCACATGCTGCGGCTGATGTTCGGCGCCGACCAGCGGCTGCTGCTGCCGGCGGCGGCGCTTGCAGGTGGCACGCTGCTGGTGCTCGCCGACACGCTCGCGCGTATCGTGATTGCACCTGAACAGCTCCCCGTCGGCGTGATCACCGCGCTGCTCGGCGTGCCGACCTTCCTGTACCTGCTCTACCGCAGCCGGTTCTGAGCATGCTCACCGCGACGCAACTGGTCATCGACATTCCGGGCCGGCCCGACGGCGTCGCACTGGACCTGGAACTTGCGCCGGGACGTGTCTGGGGTGTGCTCGGGCCGAACGGGGCAGGCAAGACGACGCTGCTGCACACGCTCGCCGGCCTGCGCACGCCCCGGCGTGGCAGCGTGCTGCTCGACGGCGAACCGCTGGAGCGACAGTCGCGCCGCACGATCGCCCGCCGGATGGCTGTGGTCTTCCAGGAGCGCGGCGACGGGTTTCCGGCGACCGTGATGGAGACCGCGCTCATCGGACGCCATCCGTACCTGTCACCATGGCAGATGGAGACGGTTGAGGATCTCGCATTGGCCGAGGCCGCGCTTGCGCGGCTGGGCCTCGAGGGCCTGGCCGAGCGTGATGTGACCACGCTGTCGGGCGGTGAACGCCAGCGCCTGGCCGTGGCCACCGCGCTGACCCAGCAGCCGCGCATCTGGCTGGTCGACGAGCCGACCAACCATCTCGATCTGCACCACCAGGTCGAGGTGATGCAGCTGCTGTCCGAGCAGGCCGACGAGGCCGGCTGCTCGGTTTTCATCTGCATGCATGACATCAACCTCGCCGCGCGATGGTGCGACGACCTGCTGTTGCTGTATCCAAACGGCGAAGCCTGTTGGGGCGACGCCGAGCGGATGCTCGTGCCGGCCGCGCTCGAAAGCCTCTACGGCCAGGCGCTGACCACGACCGAGATGGACGGCAAGCCGGTTTTCGTGCCGACCGGGGTACGTGTCCGTCCGGTTTCGGCCAGTCGGGGTGCTTGAAATTTCGAAGCGCCGACGGGAAGGTATAGCATCGGTACGGACAGTTCAGGACGGCGACAATCCTGGACTCGGTGCATCGAACGAACGGTTGATCAACATGAACGAACAACAGCCAGCAGCCACACAGCCCGCAGCCATGACTGTTCCCGCCCCGTCACCCTTCGAGCGCGGTTTGGGGGTGGCGGTCGTGTTCGCCGTGCTACTCGGATGTGCAGCGCTGTTCGCGCTCGTGCGCGGCCCATTGGACTTCGACATCACCCGGCCGTTTTCCGCCGCGGGCCTGCTGTTTATCGCGGCCATGCTGCTGCCGCTGGTGGCGGCGCAGTACCTCATGA
>PWYM01000267.1 GCA_003567855.1 Gammaproteobacteria bacterium
AGGCGGCTGATTTTCAGCATTTCGGCTCCTGCGGATTCATTGGGGACGATTTTAGTCCTATTTGGCTGTCCACGCCAGAGGTGGAGCCGTTTTCGAACCGGCGCACCGTCGCCTGCGGGGCATTCTGCTATGCTTTCCGGCTGGATCCGCCTGTCAGTCACAGCCTATCGGAGGTCTATACATGAGTGCCCAGGAACTCAACCGCATCGCAACCGCCATGGTGGCGGCAGGAAGGGGCATACTGGCAGCCGACGAGAGTTCGCCGACGATCAAGAAGCGCTTCGATACGATCAGCGCCGAGTCGACCGAGGAAAACCGTCGTGCCTACCGCGAGATGCTTTTCACCGCCGACGGCATGGCCGAACACATCAGCGGCGTGATCATGTTCGACGAAACCCTGCGCCAGTCGTGCGCCGACGGCACACCGTTCGCGAAGTACCTCGCTGACCGCGGCGTCATCCCCGGCATCAAGGTCGATGCCGGCGCCAAGCCGCTCGCCGGATACCCGGGCGAGAAGGTCACCGAGGGCCTGGACGGGCTGCGCGACCGCCTCGCCGAATACCACGAGCTCGGCGCGCGGTTCGCGAAATGGCGCGCGGTGATCGACATCGCCGACGGCATCCCGACCGCGTACTGCCTGCAGGCGAACGCGCATGCGCTCGCGCGCTATGCGGCGTTGTGCCAGGAAGCCGGCATCGTGCCGATCGTCGAGCCGGAGGTGTTGATGGACGGCGGCCATGACATCGCGCGCTGCGAGGAGGTCACCGCCGAGACGCTCTCGCGCGTGTTCCGTGAGCTGCATGCGCACCGGGTGCTGCTCGAGGGCATGGTGCTCAAGCCGAACATGATCGTCGCCGGCAAGAAGTGCAAGCGCCAGGCCGGCGTGGACGAGGTCGCCGAGGCGACGATACGCTGCCTGCGCCGCTACGTGCCGAGTGCGGTGCCCGGTATCGCATTCCTGTCGGGCGGACAGAGTGCCGAGGACGCCACCGCCCATCTGAACGCGATGAACCGCGCCGGCCCGCATCCATGGAACCTTACGTTTTCGTACGGGCGCGCGTTGCAGGCGCCGGCACTCGAGGCGTGGGGCGGGAAGGTGGACCGGCTGGCGGCGGGCAGTGCCGCGTTCGCAAAGCGTGCCCGCCTCAACGGGCTGGCCACCCTCGGCGAATACCGCGCCGACATGGAGAAGGCCGCCTAGGGCGCGGCTCGGGCGGCCACGGATGGGTACCCTGCGCGCCGATCGCGGCGACCGGCCGCTGGTCGAGATCCGCGGCCTCGGCTTCCGTCGTGGTGCGGTCAAGGTCTTTGACGGGCTGGATTTGGACATCCAGCACGGACGCGTCACCGCGATCATGGGTTCCAGTGGCGCCGGCAAGACGACGCTGCTGCGCATGATCACCGGCCAGCTGCGCCCGGATGCGGGCAGCGTGCGCGTCGGGCCGTATGACGTGGCCACGCTGTCGGTGGACCGGCTCTACGAGATGCGCCGCAATATCGGCATGCTGTTCCAGAACGGCGCGCTGCTGACGGACCTCGACGTGTTCGAAAACGTCGCCTTTCCGCTGCGCGAGCACACGCGGCTGCCCGAACGGCTGATCCGCCACATCGTGCTGACCAAGCTCGAAGCCGTCGGGTTGCGTGGCGCCGCGCGGCTGCTGCCCCAGGCGCTGTCGGGCGGCATGGCCCGTCGCGTCGCGCTCGCGCGGGCGGTCGTCATGGACCCCGACCTGCTGATCTACGACGAGCCCTTCGTCGGGCTGGACCCGATCTCGATGGGGGTCGTCGTGCGACTGATCCGGCGCCTCAACGAAGCGTTGG
Source organism: Gammaproteobacteria bacterium (assembly GCA_003567855.1). GTDB lineage: Bacteria > Pseudomonadota > Gammaproteobacteria > Steroidobacterales > PWYM01 > PWYM01. The sequence continues at coordinate 1,822 of PWYM01000267.1, forward strand.
GCATCACCAGCATCGTGATCTCCCATGACATCCACGAGCTGCGTGACGTATCCGACCATTCGTTCCTGCTCGGCGACGGCCGCGTGATCGGTGAGGGCGCCCATCGCGAGCTGATGGCGAGCGAGGCGCCGTTGGTGCGCCAGTTCATGCACGGTGAGGCCGACGGACCGGTCGCGTTCCATTACCCGGCGCCCGACTACGCCGACGACCTGTTCGGCCCGGAGTCGCGCGGATGAGCGTACTGCGCGAGCTGGGGGAGTCGTTCGTCTCGTTTCTGCGCATCCTCGGCGACATGGCGCTGTTCCTGCTGCGCCTGGTCATGTATACCCCCCGGGGACTGCTGCGCTTCCGCCTCGTCGTACACCAGGTCCACAATACCGGTGCGCTGTCGCTGGTCATCATCATGATCAGCGGCCTGTTCGTCGGCATGGTACTCGCGCTGCAGGGCTTCGACCTGCTGGCACGGTTCAATTCCGAGGACGCGCTCGGCACCGCGGCGGCGCTGGCACTGATCAAGGAACTCGGTCCGGTGGTCACGGCGCTGCTGTTTGCCGGTCGTGCCGGTACCGCACTGGCGTCTGAAATCGGCCTGATGAAGGCGACCGAGCAGCTGTCGGCAATGGAGATGATGGCGGTCGACCCGATGCGACGGGTGGTGCTGCCGCGCTTCCTCGGCGGAGTGATCGCGATGCCGCTGCTGGTCGCGATCTTCACCGCGATAGGCATTTTCGGTGCCTGGCTCGTCGGGGTGGTGATGATGGGCGTCGACGCCGGTTCCTTCTGGTCGCAGATGCAGGCCAATGTAAGTGGCGACGAAATTTTCGAGGGCGTGTTCAAGAGCGTGGTGTTCGGGATCGCGGCGAGCCTGATCGCGGTCTACGAGGGATACAGGGCGTGGCCGACGGCCGAGGGCGTCGGGCGTGCAACGACCCGGACGGTGGTGCTTACCGCGGTCTCGGTCCTGATCCTCGACTACATGATCACCGCGGCACTGCTCTGAGAGGTGGATGACCATGCAACAGACACGAACGGTTGAACTCGGCACCGGGCTTTTTGTCTTCCTCGGTGTGGTGGCGCTGTTTTTCCTGACCACCCAGACGACCGGCTTCAGCGGGTTCATGGGGGGGGATGCCTACCGGGTGACGGCGCGGTTTGACAATATCGGCGGGCTCACCACGCGGGCGCCGGTGACGATGGCCGGAGTGACGATCGGCCGCGTGGAGGCCATTGAATTCGATCCGGAGCGGCTGAATGCCCGTGTGACGATGCGCATCGACGGGCGCTACGACCAGATTCCCGACGACTCGGAAGCTTCGATCCTCACCGCCGGCCTGCTCGGGGGCCAGTACATCGGCCTCGGCGCCGGCGGGTCGTTCGACAACCTTCGCGACGGTGACGAGATCTATCTCACCCAGTCGGCGATCGTGCTCGAGAACCTGATCAGCCGCTTCCTGTTCCAACAGTCTCAGGAGGACCAAGATGACTGACAAGATCCTGCGCGTGGCGGCGCTTTCGCTGCTGCTGGCCGTGGCCGGCACCGCAGCCCATGCCGAAGAGGAAAAGGACAGGGCCTCGCTCGCGCCCGATGAGCTGATCCAGTACACCGCGCGCAAGGCGATGGATGAGCTCGAGGAGCGCCGCGCGGAGTTCGAGGAGGACACCGAGGCGCTGTACAAGGCGATAGACCGGATCCTGCTGCCCGTGTTCGACATCCAGCGCTCGGGTGACCTTGTGCTCGGACGTCACGCGAGGGAAGCGTCCGCGGACCAGCGCCGGCGCTTCGCACGGGCACTCTACGAGTCGCTGGTGCGCCAGTACGCCGACAACGCCATCGGGTTCTCGCCGGACAGGCTGGTCGTGCGCCCGTTGCGCGGCGATCCGGATCCACGTGCGACCCGCGTGGAGACCGAGGTGAACCTCGACGACGGCACCAACATCACGATCAACTACGTATTGCGTGAGACTGACGACGGCTGGAAGGTCTTCGACGTGATCGCCGAAGGCATTTCGTATGTCCGCAACTTCCGCAGCCAGTACGATTCCGAAATCCGCCGCCGTGGGCTCGACGAGGTGATCGCCCGGCTGGAGCGCGCCATCGAGCGTGGGGAGGTCGACGATGTGGTGCCCGACGTCACGGATGGCGAGGGCGACGCGGGCTGAGGCCCGCGTGTTCCGTTTTCATGGCTTCGGCTGACCCCGGACTCGTCGTTCGTGACGGCACGCTCGTCGTCACCGGCGCGCTGACCTTCAGTACCGTAGATGCCGCGGTCTACGAGCGCAGTCGCGCGCTGGTGGGTGACGCGCACGTGCAGGTGGTGGACCTGTCTGGCGTCAGTGCGGCCGATTCGGCCGGGCTCGCGCTGCTGATCGAATGGCAGTCCGTCGCTCGTGCCAGTGGCAGGTCCCTGGCGCTGCGTAGCGTGCCGGTCGGACTGCGCGCGATCGCAGACATCTCCGACGTGGAACAGCTCATCGGGATGGAAGCATCAGCACCCTGAATACATGCTCTGGGTCGCCCTGAGTACTGCACCGGGTGGGGGTGCGCCGCGATGGCCGGCGCGGCTGCCGCCGGTCGTCGTCAATCCAGATCGTCGAGATCATCGATGTCGTACATGTCGTACATGTCGTCGTCCGGCGGTTGGCCATCGTGAATCAGGTATTCGCGCCTTTGCAGATAGGCTTCGCGGATGAGTACGTACGGATCGGCAGCCTGCTTGAGCTGCCGGTCGAACGCCAGCAGTTCCTTGCGCGTCTGGATCGCGAACAGCGCGATGGACTTGTCGCGCACGCTCGAATTCCCGTAGTAGCGAAGCGGATGCGTATAGGTGTCGGCGAACCTGCCGGCGCCGTCGCGGAACGTCGTTGGCCCCATGAACGGGATGAACACGTACGGGCCCGACGGCACGCCCCATACGGCCAGCGTCTGGCCGAAGTCCTCGTCAGAGCGCTCGATCCCAGCGCGCGTCGCGACGTCGAACAGCCCGCCTATACCGAGCGTCGTATTGACCAGGAAGTGGCCGGTGTCGTCGGCGGCCTGCGCGAACTTGCCCTGCAGCAGTCCGTTGACGACCACCACCGGCATCCCGAGATTGCGGAAGAAGTTGCCGATACCGGTGCGCACTGGTCGCGGCGTGATGGCACGGTACCCGCGGGCGACGGGGCGCAGCACGTAGCGGTCGCCAACCTCGTGGATGCGATAGCTCACGCGATTGATCGGTTCCAGCGGGTCGGCGTTGCGCGGCTGGCCGTCATCGCGGGGGGTGGTCGCGCAGCCGGTGCCGGCGATCATGACGGCCAGTGCGAGCAGCAGGGCGCTCGTGCGGGCTCGGGTCACAGGGCTTCCTTCCGTGTGTCTCGATGTTGTTGTGTGACGGGCCTGTCGCCGGCAGTGCAGGGTGTGCGCGCGCTGGCAGCTCAGCGTCGACTGGTGCGTGCGTCGCGCGGGCGCTCGCCGCGCTCGGCCTCCTGGCGTTCGAGCTCGCGGCGCAGGTCCGGCGGTACCACGTCCATGATCCACTCGATGCGCGATTCGAACCGTGCGCGCTGCACGCTCGTGACGTCCGCAGAAGACAATGCCATACGAAGCTGGTTCATCGCCAGCGGGGCGTTGCCGTTCACGATGTGATACTCGGCCATGTAGTAGTGCGCCTCGGCCTCTTCGCCGTTGGCGCTGGCGGCGAGCGCGATCAGGCGAATCTGCTCCGGCGTGGGAGGCACGTGGTTGAGCACGTCGAGCAGCACGCGGTGGGCGCGCTTGGGGTTGCCCTGCGCCAGCAGCGCCTCGCTGTAGTGGATCGTCAGCGGCAGGTTGCGCGGAAACAGCGACACGGCGCGCTCGTAGACCTCGATCGCGCGTTCGGCCTGCCCGTTGGTCATGTAGGAGTCCGCGAGACCGATGTGAAACTGGATGATTTCGGGATGCGCATCAACGAGTTCCCGGAAGGTGGTGTTGGCGATGTCGGCGACCCCGCCCCGGTTGACCTGCGCAAGCGCGAGACCGTAACGCATGCCCAACGAGTCGCCGTTAGCCGATTGGGCTTCTATTTCACGCTTGAACCAGTCGACGGCGGAATCCGGGGTGCTTGAAGACAGTACCCGCAGGCGCGCCTTGATGAGTTCGTAGCTGGTCGAGTCCTCGCGGCGCTCGTGGCGGTCCTGGAGCTGGCGGGCGCGGGCCATGCCCTCGGCGATGCGGGTGGTCGTGACCGGGTGGGTCTGCAGCATCTGCGGCGCGCGCGCCTGCCCATAACGGCGCTGCAGGACCTCGAAGAAGCGCGGCAGGCCCTCGGGGTCGAAGCCGGCCGAGGCAAGCACCTCGATGCCGATGCGGTCGGCTTCATGCTCGTTGGAGCGCGTGTAGGCGATCTGCTGCTCCATCGCCAGGCCCTGGCCCATCATGATCGCGCCCATCGCCGCGTCGCCACCGCCCGCCATGCCGATGATGACGCCGGCGAGCATGGATGCGAGTGCCATCATCGACGACCGCTGGCTGGCCTGAATCGAACGCGAGATGTGCCGCTGCGTGACGTGGGCGATTTCGTGTGCGAGCACGCCGGCGAGTTCACTCTCGTTGCGCGAGGCCTCGATGAGCCCGCGGTTGACGCCGATATAGCCGCCGGGCACCGCAAACGCGTTGATCGCCGGGTCGTCCACGACGAAGAAACGGAAGCGGAAGTCGCCGTCGTGGGCGTGGCCTGCGAGCCGGTGGCCGATGTCCTGGATGTATTCGTCGACCAGCGGGTCCTCGACGATCTTGCCGGCTTCGCGAAGCTGGCGAAGCACCATCCGCCCGATCTGGGCCTCCTGGTCCTTGGACATGACCTGGTCGGACGGCGAACCCATGTCCGGCAGGTTGATGCCCGACTGCGCGGCCGCCGGTGCGATGGGCGCAAGCAGCAGGCCCGGCAAGAGCAGCAGGAGGACGAGCTGGTGGCGGAGGCTGGACACGATAGGTGGCACGCTGTTGGGCTGGCGGCTGAAGATTGGACCCGGACGCCTCCGGGCGGTTCCGGCCCTTGCAGGATTATAGCCCCCGGTCAGAGGACTTCCGAGGCGAAATCCGCAAGCCGCGAGCGCTCGCCACGCAGCAGTGTGACGTGTCCGGCATGCGGCCACTGCCGGAAGCGGCTGACGAGGTAGGTCAGTCCGGAAGTCGATTCCGTAAGGTAAGGGGTGTCGATCTGCGCGAGGTTGCCGAGGCAGACCATCTTGGTCCCCGGGCCGGCGCGGGTGATCAGCGCCTTCATCTGCTTGGAGGTGAGGTTCTGCGCCTCGTCGAGGATCACGAAGCGCTTCAGGAAGGTGCGCCCGCGCATGAAGTTCAGCGAGCGGATCTTGATGCGGTTGCGCAGCAGGTCCTCGGTCGCGGCACGTCCCCACGCGCCGCCCTCGCCGGGCCTCGCGAGCACCTCGAGGTTGTCCATCAGCGCCCCCATCCACGGCTCCATCTTTTCCTCTTCGGTGCCGGGCAGGAAGCCGATGTCCTCACCGAGCGGGATTGTGACACGCGTCACGATGATCTCGTTGTAGAGGTTCTGGTCCAGCGTCTGAGCGAGGCCCGCCGCGAGCGTCAGTAGCGTCTTGCCGGTACCGGCGGGGCCCAGGATGGTCACGAGGTCGACGTCCGGGTCCATCAGCAGGTTCAGCGCGAAACTCTGTTCGCGATTACGCGCGTGGATGCCCCACACCGCGTGACGCTCGTTGCGGAAGTCCTGCGCGACCTCAAGTACCGCGGAGTCGCCGTCGCGCTCGCGCACCAGAACCTCGAAGCGCCGCGCCCGGGCACGGTCGCTGTACAGGCACAGGTTGGGGCGCCAGCCGCGCACCGCTTCGCCGCGGATGCGATACCAGGTGCGCCCGTCAGCCTGCCAGGACTCCGGTTCATGCTCGAGGCTGTCCCAGAAGTCGTCTGGCAGTGCCTCCACGCCGGCGTCGAGCACCGCATCGTCTTCGAGCACGGTGTCGCTGAAGTAGTCTTCGGCGGCGATACCGAGGATCGTCGCCTTGATCCGCAGGTTGATGTCCTTGGTGACGAGGGTCACGCGGTCATCGGGGCGCTCGGCCTGCACGGCCAGCACCGCGCCGAGGATCACGTTGTCGGCGAGGTTGCGCAGCGGCAGTTCGCCGAGTTCCTCCTGCGCGATGCGCGTGGGGAAAAACAGCCGGCCACCGCCGTGACGCCCGTGACGCCGGTCGGGTTCCATGCCGGAGGGGATCGGGATGCCGTCCTGCAACGGCGCGCCCGGGTCGAGCTGCTGCATGAGCTCGTTGAGGAACCGGCTTGCCTGCCGCGCGTTGCGCGCGACGTCAGACAGTCCCTTCTTGGCCGCGTCGAGTTCCTCGAGTACGACCATAGGGATGCAGATGTCGTGTTCGTCGAAGCGAAAGATCGCCGCCGGGTCGTCCATCAGTACGTTGGTGTCCAGAACGAACACCCGGTTGCCGGCCACGACGGGCTTGGTGCGGGGTGTCATCCGGCGGTCAGAGCGCCTTCACGGCTGCGAGGACCTCTTCAGCATGCCCGGCGACCTTGACCTTGCGCCATTCCTCGCGCAGCACGCCGTCGCCGTCGATGACGAAGGTGCTGCGCTCGATGCCGCGGACCTTCTTGCCGTACATGTTCTTCTGCCTGATTACGTCGAACACGCCGCACAGCGCCTCGTCCTTGTCGGAGATCAGGTGGAAGGGGAACTCGTACTTGTTTCTGAAATTCTCGTGCGCCTTGAGCCCGTCGCGGGAGATGCCGAAGACGCGGGCACCGGCCCGCCGGAACTTCGCGTGCAGTGCAGCGAAATCCTGGCCCTCGGTGGTGCAGCCCGGGGTGTTGTCCTTGGGATAGAAGTAGAGCACGACGGGGCTGCCTGCCAGGTCTGCCAGCCGGACCGTGCCGCCAGTCGATTCAGCTTCAAAATCCGGCACCTTGTTGCCGACTTCAACTGCTGCGCTCATGAGGTTCCTCCGTGGAGACGTGCGCGGTTCAGCCCTTGACCGGTTCCATGATCGCGTCGAGGTTGTGCTGGTCACAGAAGTCCATGAATTCCTCGCGCAGGCCCGCGATGTGCATGTCGGCAGGGACGTTGACCGTCAGCTGTACGGAGAACATCGGCGCGCCCGTATGGGCGGCAGCATAGCTGCGGGTCGAAAGCTCGGCAACGTCGATTTCACGCGTGGCAAAGAAGTCGGAGAGCTTGTGGACGATACCCGGCTGGTCAAGGCATACGGCGTCGACGGCGTAGGGCAGAAGGTTGTCCCGCGTGCCGCGCGGCTCGCTGCGCCGCATGTGCACGTTCATCGACTGGTTCTCGGAGAAACGCCCGAGTTCCTGCTCGAGCCGGGTGACCGTGTGCCACTTCCCTGACACCAGCATCAGTACCGCGAATTCCGACGCCAGCGCGGTCATGCGACTTTCGTGGATGTTGCCACCGCAGTCGAGCACCACGCGCGTGAGGTCGCGCAGGATGCCCTTGCGGTCTGAGCCTACGGCTGAAATCACCAGCAACTGCTGCATGGCGGGGCGGATCCTGGGAATGCTGTGACTGACGCTGGACATGTTCTCTGACGGGCGCGATGCGCGCCAGTGGAGCGCTGTGGGCCCTGTGGATATGAGAGCCCGAGAAGCCTGAAGCGGGCCGACCGCGCCCACCCGCAGCTGCAACACCGGGCAGCGGGCGTGACCACCGGCTTGCGTGGGCCAATCCCCAACATTACCATGCGGCGGCCTATATTTTCCAAGGAAACCCGGATGTTCAAGGGCAGCATGGTGGCGCTGGTCACCCCGATGACGGTCGACGGCGATGTCGACGATCGGGCGCTCGCCGGCCTGGTCGAGTTCCACGTCGAGGCCGGGACCCGCGGGCTGATCATCGCCGGCACGACCGGTGAATCGGCCACGCTGCGCCGGGACGAACATGTCGCGCTGATCGCCCGCGCGGTCGAGCTTGCCGACGGACGCCTGCCGATCATCGCCGGCACCGGCTCGAACTCCACCGCGCAGACGCTGGACCTGTCGCGGGCGGTGGGGTCGCTCGACATCGCCGCCTACCTGCTCGTCACCCCCTATTACAACAAGCCCACCCAGGAGGGCCTGTTCCGTCATTTCACGGCCGTTGCCGACGCCGTGGAGCACTCGGTCGTACTCTACAACGTGCCCGGCCGCACGGCCGTGGACCTGCACCCTGAAACCGTGGGTCGCCTTGCGGAGCATCCGCGCATCGCGGGACTCAAGGAGGCGATGGCCGAGCTCGACCGCGTCCCGAAACTGCGGGAACTCTGCGGCGACGGGTTCGGTCTGTACAGCGGGGACGACGCCACGAGCCGCGAGTTCATGCTGCGCGGCGGTGATGGCGTCATTTCAGTCACTGCCAACGTGGTACCAGATTTGATGAACCAGATGTGCGAGGCGGCATTGGCCGGCGACGCCGACAAGGCCGCAGAGATCGACGGACGCATTACCGGACTGCACGACGCGCTGTTCGTGGAGGCCAACCCGATCCCGGTGAAGTGGGCGCTGCAGCGCATGGGGCTGATCGATGCGGGCATCAGGCTGCCGTTGACGTGGCTGTCCGAGGGTGGGCGTGACAGCGTGGAAGGCGCGTTGCGCGACGCCGGGGTGATGCTGTCATGAGGCTGCGCCGCGCGTGCACCGCCGCACTGGCCCTTGCAACGGCGCTGCTCGTCGGCTGCGCGGGCATGCGCTGCGAGGACCCGGAGCGCTACGCCGGCGCGCAGAGCATCCCCGAGCTTCGCGTCCCGGGTGACATCGGGCTGCCCGATGAGGGCAATGCGCTGCGCATCCCGCCGGCGCCGGAGAGTGAGCCGCAACGCATTCCACGGCGCGGGCCCTGCCTGGAACACCCGCCGTATTACAACCCCGACCTGGTCGACGAGCGCCCGATCCAGGGCTGACGCGCGCCGCGCGGATTGAACCGTCGCTGCGGGCGCGCTACTCTTTCTGGCCTTGCCGGAGAGGTGGCCGAGTGGTCGAAGGCGCTTGACTGGAATTCAAGTATACGGTGACCCCGTATCGTGGGTTCGAATCCCACCCTCTCCGCCATCCGTTTCGCCGACCACGAGCGGTCGGCCCGCCTGAGTCGCGGGGGTTTGCAGCCACATGGCCCTGTATGACCTCGACGCGCACTGCCCGGTATGCGAGTGGGTGCCGCCGCAGTTCTTTCGCGAGGTCGAGCACAGGCGTTACTGGCGTTGTCCATACTGCCACGCCACCTACCTCGACCGCGCCCAGCTGCCTGATGGCGCGACCGAGCTCGACTGCTACCGTTACCATCGCAACGACCCCGACGACCCGCGTTACCGGCGCTTCCTGTCGCCTGCGTTCTATGCGCTCGTGGACCGCCTCGGTGGCGGCGCGCTCGAAGGCCTGGATTACGGCAGCGGAAACGGCTCGGCGATGGCCGCGATGCTCGAGGAAGTCGGCTACCGCGTGACGCTGTACGATCCGTACTTCCGGCCCGATGCCGCGGCGCTGGAGCGTCAGTACGACTTCATCACCTGCACCGAGGTCGTCGAGCACTTCCACGAGCCCGGCCGCGAGTTCGACCGGCTCAACCGCCTGCTCAAGCCCGGCGGATGGCTGGTCGTGCTCACCACCTTTCTCACCGAGGACGCGTGGTTTGCGCAGTGGCATTATCGCCGCGACCCGACGCACGTGATCTTCTACAAGCCCCCCACCTTCCGGTGTATTGCGGCGATGCGACGCTGGACCTGCGATTTTCCGGCCGGCAACGTCGCACTGTTCAGGCGGATTCCCGGGGTCCGGGTCTAGGCGCGGGGCCGATGCGCAGGCGCGAGCGCCAGACCTGGCTGATGTTCTTCGTGCTGCCGGCGGTGGCGTGCATGCTCGCGATCGTCGCCTGGACGTGGTGGGCCGAGCGCCATCCGTCTATGGAGCGTGAGCTGCGGGAGCAGGCCTACGACCAGCTCGCGACGTGGTTTCCCGAAGAGATGGCGCTGCCCGAGGGGCAGCGTGGTTTCATTGTACGCACGACACCTGACGGCGTTGCGCACCCGGGTCCGCAGGTGCTGCTGCTTCACGGCCTCGATGAGCCCGGCGGTATATGGGACGACCTGGTGCCTGTGCTGGAGGCGGCGGGTATCGCGGCATGGGAGTACCGTTACCCGAACGACCAGGCGATCGACCGCAGCGCCGACCTCCTCGCCGATGACTGGCCGGAGCTGCCGGACGACGCGCCCGTGGTGCTCGTGGGCCACAGCATGGGTGGCCTGGTGATCCGTGACTTCGTGACCCGGTGGCGCTATCCCAGCGGAAGCGCGGAAGCCGAGTCGTCGGCGCTGTCGAATACCGCACCGGTGCGTGGTGCAGTGATGGTCGGTACGCCTAACCATGGCTCGGAGTGGGCCCGCTTGCGTGTCTGGCTCGAACTTCGCAACCTCGTGTCCACTTTGCAGGAGCGGCGGTTCTCGCTGTTCGCGAGCCTGCGTGACGGCACCGGCGCGGCCAAGATCGACCTGCGCCCTGGCAGTGCGTTCCTGGCCGATCTGAACGCCCGCGAGTGGCCGGAGCCGGTGCCGGTGCGCATCATTGGCGGCCTGATCAGCGAGCCCACCGAGGACATGATCGAAGGTTTCGCGGCGCTGTCGTCCGAACTCGGTGGCGAGGCGTTTCCGCAGGCCCTGCAGGAGTGGTGGTACGAACTCGGCGGCAACCTCGGTGACGGCGTGGTGCCGGTGGCATCGCTCGCGCTGCCCGAGGCGCCGCCGCCGGTGATCGTCAATGCATCGCACCGCGGCATGCTCACGCGCACCCCGCTGGAGGACGACGAGCCCCCGGCGATCGCCGAGATCCTCGCTGTGCTCGACGAATGGCTGGAGGCCCCGCCCGAGCCCTAGCCCTAGCCCGTCCATGCGTCGAGCAGCAGCCACGCGCCGATGGCGGCGAACAGCAGCGCGGCCACCCGTCGCAACAGGCGCAGCGGCAGTCGGCCTGCGAAACGGTGTCCGAGCCACAGCGCCGGGGTCGTCACCAGCAGGATGCCGAGCGTGCCACCGGCGACGACCGCGATCACGCTGTCGAACATGCCGGCCAGCGTGATCACCGCTAGCTGCGTCTTGTCAGCCATCTCGAGGATGAAGAACGTGACCGCCGCGGTCACGAAGATGCGCGAGCCGCTGCGCGGGGGGGGCTCATCGTCACTTTCCGGCACGAGCACCCAGACGGCCATCGCCAGGAATGCCGTGCCGACGAGCGCGCCGTGCCACGCCGGGTCGAGCAGCGAGAACAGCCATACGCCGACCAGCGCCGACAGCAGCTGGTTCGCAAGAAGGCCCACTGCCATACCCCAGAACACCGGCCACGGGCGTCGGTAGCGCAGTCCGAAGACGATCGCGAGCAGCAGCGAGCGGTCACCGATTTCGGCGATCGCGACCGTGAGCAGCGCGGCGGCAAATGCGTCCATTGCAAGAATTCCAGGGCCGGCGGCGCGACTGCTCCCCCGGGGAGCGGCGCAAGTCCATCACGCCCGTGGCATCCGGTCAAGGCAGCGAGGCGGACTGCTCTAGAAAGTTGACCTCGCGCGATGGGAGTCGCCATGCTTGATGGCCTTATGCAGGCTCCGACATCGCCCGGCTGGTGCGGCGTGCGGGAGTCGTGTTCCTGACGCTTAGGCGTGAGCTGTTCCTGCGATGAGCCAATTCGCAACATTGACCCGCCAGGCATCCGAGCTCAAGCGTGCCGGGCGGCTCGACGAGGCTATTGCCGTGTATCGCCATGCGCTCGCTGTCGCGCCGGCCACCGGCGTGGCCGAGCACAACCTGGCCGCGGCACTCGGTGATGCCGGCGCTGCGGCCGAAGCGGTGTCGTGGTGCGAGGCCGCGATTCGGCGAGGCCTGTCCGCACCTGAGACGTGGCTCGTGCTGGCGCGCGCCGAGCTTGCTCGTGGTCGCTTCGATTCGGCAGAACGCGCCTTCCGCAAGGTGATTCAGCTCCGGCCGGCAATGATCGAAGCGCACTACGAGCGGGCGCAGTTGGCGTGGATGCGAACCGGTGACCAGGCTCTGGCCTTGCGCGGCATCGACGCGGCGATCCGGAAACTGCCTGACGAGCCTGCACTCAGGCTGGTCAGGGCGCGCGTGCTACAGTACGCCGGCGATGAAGAGGCCGCCTTTGCGGAACTCAAGCGCGCGCTCGCGCGCTGGCCCGGAGACGTCACGCTGCGGGTAGAAGCGGCCTACCTCGGCGTGCTCACTCGGCGCGCGAGACCGGCGATCGCGCATGCGATGCAAGCGCTCGAACATGCTCCGGGGCACGCTACAGCGATGATGGTGCTGGCATATGCGTTTCTCGCAGCCGGGGACCCCGCGCGGGCGGTAGAGGTTGCGGATCATCTCGCTCGGCACCATCCACTGGACCAGGAAGTGCTGGCCGTGCGGGCCACGGGTTGGCGGTTGCTCGGCGATGAGCGATACGCGCAGCTTTATGATTACGACGCTTTCGTCCGCGCGTACGAAATCGCGACTCCCGAGGGCTGGAGCAGCCTCCCGGGCTACCTCGATGAGCTGAGTGCGGCGCTGGAACGACTGCACCCGTACCAGAGCCACCCCTTCGGCCAGTCGGTCCGTCATGGCAGCCAGGTCTCCAACGTGACCGGGTATGATGACCCCGCGGTGCGCGCGTTTCCTGATGCCGTCGCACCCGTCATCGATGCGCACCTCGAGCACCTGGGGGCGGGCGAGGACCCGCTGCGCTCCCGGAATTCCGGCGGCTGGCGGTTCCAGGGGATCTGGTCCGTGCGCCTGTCGGGGGGCGGATTCCATGCCAGCCATGTGCATCCACAGGGGTGGCTTTCGTCGGCGTGCTACATCGCGCTGCCGCCCGCGATGGGCCGCGGTGATGGGACAGGCGCCGGTGGCAGTGCCCGGGCTAATGGCGACGAAGGACGGGTTCCCGTCAGTGACCGGGCAGGGCCCGACCGCGCCGGCTGGTTGCAGTTCGGGGCGCCGGGTACGCCCACCCAGCCGGCACTCGATGCGCAGCATTTCGTTGCACCGGCGCCCGGGCGTCTCGTGCTTTTCCCGTCGTACATGTGGCACGGCACCGTGCCCTTCGACGCAGAGCGCCCGCGCATCACGATCGCGTTCGATGTCGTGCCCCGGCAGCAGGCGCAGGATTGACGCCACCCGCCGCATGTGGCTTTCCGCCTGATCCCGCGCCGCGACAAATTTCGACCAAAAAAAGACCCGCCACACGATCCGTGTGGCGGGTCAGGTTTCTGCGCAGTCCCGCCCGGCATCATGCCGGGCGGGCTAGTACGCGGTTGCCTCAGAACGAGACGTTCAGACCGAGCGTGTAGAACCGGCCCACAGCATCATAGACCTGCGGGAACGTGTTGCCACTGTTCACCGCCGATGTGCTGATGGTGTTGCCGATGTTCGGTGCATCACGATCGAACAGGTTGTTGACCGTGAGCGTCGCACGGACGTTGTCGTTGATGTTCCAGACGCCTGTCAGGTCGAAGTAGCTGTAGCTGCCGATGGAACGGGCGAAGAACTCCTCGGGAGCGGAGATGCTCCCCCCGTCGATCGCGCCCTGGATATCCGACGGCTCGGCGTTGAGCCCGTCGAGGTAGCGCCAGTTCAGCGACAGGTTGAAGTCCGCGACGTTCCAGGTCGTGCGCAGGTTGCCCTTCCACTTCGTGACCAGGCGGCTGCACGCGGTGCTGTAGAAGCCGAGGCAGTCACGGCGGGTCGAGTCGGGCGTCGGCTGCTGCTCGAAGTTCAGCACCCGGGTGACGTTGAGGTTGAAGTTCAGCCTCCCGAGCCCCGGATCGGCGAAGTCGAAGCCGTAAGTCGCCGCGAAGTCGACGCCGTCGGTGCGGAAGAAGCCGAGGTTGGACTGCGGTGTGATCACGCCCAGCGCGTCGCCGGCACCGAGGTCGCCGGTAGTCGCGCTGCGATCGACCAGTGCGCAGGCTTCGTTGAATTCGCGGTTCGGATTGCGGCTCGAGCTGAAGCAGTCCTCGAGGATGTCACTGGTGCTCGGCGAGGACACCGCGTCGGTGATGCGGATGCGGTAGTAGTCGGCCGTGATCGTCAGGTTCTCGACCTGTCGCGGCTGCCACACACCACCGATCGTGAACGTGTTGCCGACCTCCGGGCCGAGTTCCGGGTTGCCGCCGGACGTGTTGTTGATCTGGCTGGCTGCCGGAGGTGCGATCTCGCCAACACGGCCTTCGGGAGCGCCCGTCTGCACGCAGAGGTTGGTCAGCGTACCCGCGACCCCAATGTCGGCCGGATTGATGTTGTCCAACTGGCACGGATCGGTGTCGAGGCTCGACAGGCCGGTCACGAACGGTGCGAACAGTTCATTGACGTTCGGTGCACGGGTCGCACGCTGGAGCATCGTCCGGAAACGCACGTCATCCACGGGCTCCCATGCCAGGCCGACCTTCCAGCTGCGGTAGTCGTCCGAATTCTCGCCGGAGTCGAAGTCCGTGTGCCGGATACCCGCTTCGAGTGTCAGCGAGTTCACGCCGGGTGCATCGGTGACCAGCGGCACCAGCGCCTCGGCGTAGATCTCGTTCAGCTTGAAAGAACCGGCACGGTCCGGCGTCGCGGCACCGGTGCCGAGCACCTCGCTGTCGATCTGCGACGCCGCGTCGGACGCGGTGAAGGCGCTGACACGGCGGTGCTCTACACCGAAAGCGACACCGATCGGTGAACCCGAGGCAAACGGGCTGCGGAAATCGCCGAGATCACCGGAGACCGAGGCCTGGCCGATTTCCTGCTGAACTTCCTGGTTGAGGATTGCGTTGAGATCGATGAAGTTCAGCATCTCCTGGGTGATGCCGCCGTCCTCGGTCCACAGGTTCAGCGGTACGCAGCCGCCGCTCGGGTCCACGCAGACGGCTTCGCCGGTCTCGGGGTCGGGCAGTACGTTCAGTGCCTGGCGCGCAGCCGACAGCGAACCCCATTGGATGCGGGTCTGCGACTGCTTGGCAAGGCCGTATGACCACGACACGTCGTAGTCCCAGGTCGGGGTGATGTCGCCCCGGATGCCGAGGTTGTACTGGAACTGCTGGTTCTCGAAGATGTTGAGGCGCGGCCCGAACTCGGTGAACCGGCGCGGGAACTGGCCGGTGATTGTTTCCGGGTTGCCGGCGACACAGTCACCTATTGCGATGTCGTTCACTTCACAAAGCTGCTCGCGCGCGGGTTGCGGGATCAGCGGGTTGCCGATCGGGACTTCGAAGATGTTGAAGAACGTCGAACTCGGCGCGAGGTTCGTTTCGACCTCCGCATCGGTGAAGAAGAGCTCGCCGTATACCTCGGCAAACGGTGCGATCTCGTAGCGGCCGAGTGCGGTGAACTGCGTGCGCTCGAGCGGCGACTGGTAGAGGTTGAGCGGGTTGAAGTTGTACGGCGTGACCCCCGGTTCGAAAGCACCCGTTGCCGGGTTGAACTGCTGGGTGCCTTCAAGGGCGGTCGTCACCGTGGGCGTCGCCGCCGACGACCCGAACGCGGCGCCGGTGATGGAGTTGAGCGTCTGTTCACCGATGCCGCGATCGCCCTGCAGCACGGGGTCGGTATCGGTGACGCCGACGCTCATGACCACGTTGCCGCGGCCGTCGGACGTGTTCGCGCCGAAGGTCAGGTCGGCGCGGAATCGGTCGCCGTCGTTCTCGTCGGAAACGCCGTAGGAGACGTTGAAGTCCACACCTTCAAAGTCCCGGCGCAGGATGAAGTTGAATACGCCGGTGACGGCGTCGGCGCCGTAGACGGCGGACGCGCCGCCGGTGATGAGGTCGACGCGCTCGATCAGTGCGACGGGGATCGTGTCGGTATTGACGGTACCGCCGAGGCTGAATGGCGTCAGGCGACGGTCATTGACCAGCACCAGGTTCCTGTTGGAGCCGAGGCCGCGCAGGTCGATCAGCGAGCCGCCGATGGCGCCGTTGTTGGTGCCGGGGCCAAGGTTCGGAATCGCCGCCGGAAGCTGGCTTATGAACTCCTCGACCGATGTCGGCTGACGAAGGTCGATTTCCACCTGGTCGACACTGGAAATCGGGCTGTTCGACACCAGGCCCGGGGAGCGGATGCGCGTACCGGTGACTACGACCTCGTCAATGGCCTGCGAGCCGGGGGGCTGTGTCTGTTGCTGCTGGGCGAAAGCTGCGGTGCCATGCAGCCCCGCACCTGCCACACCGGCCGTAAGAAGCGCGGTTCGGATCGCGCGGGTCAGTCTTGAATTGGGCATAACGTTGAAACTCCCTGCTGGGTAAGTTGCCACTGCTCAGGATTTGTCGCGTACAGGTTGTTCCGGACCCGGAATCGGTCGGATTCGGTCGCGGCTGATATCATGTGTTGTTGTAGAGCCACAGCTAGGTCATTTCCACCGATTCTGATGTCACAGAACAACCGTCGCGGTAAAAGATAGCTAAGAATTAATTACTTGGGAAGTGGTGGCGAACATACGAGTGTGGTTGTCCGGACCGTGTTCGCAACGCATTTGACGTATTGAGTTGATTATCCGAAGTTTATGCATAGGGCGTGTCTTAGAAACCACAGCGTGCAGCGCAAACGAACGCTCCGACACCGGAGTCGTCACGCGCAAGCAGCGCCGGGCGCTGATTCGCCCGGCCGAGGCGTGATTTCTCGGCCGGACCCGCCCCGGCATTCACGAGGCCGCGGCCCGGCTGGCATGCGCGCGAGCTTCCTGCTAGCTTTCCCGCTCGTCATCGCTGTCGGAGCCTGACATGCCGAATCGTCGGGCACACGGCCTGCCAGTGCCCCTCTCCCACGTTGCCGTCACCCAGTCGGTCGATCGCGCCCTTGAGATCCTCGGCGACCGCTGGACGACGCTGACGGTGCTCGGCGCTTTCGTGGGCTGTCGGCGCTTCGATCACTGGCGTGAACGACTTGGCATTTCCCGCAGCGTGCTGGCCAACCGGCTGCGACGCCTTCTCACGGTAGGCATCCTGCTCCGCGAGCCCATCGAGCCGGGCGCCCGCCGACACGGCTACCGGCTGACCCCGATGGGCCTCGATCTGCATGGCTGGGCGCTGGCCATACGCCACTGGGAGATGTCATGGACTTCCGTCGCTGACGACTATCCGCTGTTTCTGCGCCACCGCGTCTGCGGGTCGGCCTTCGAGCCCGAATTCGTCTGCGCGGCCTGTGATGAGCGCGTCGATGCTCCGGATCAGATCCAGGTGGCCAATTCGGGCGGCGGAGTGCGGCGCGCGGTGTCGCCGGTTGCCGGTGCGCGGCAGCGGCGATCGACGATCACCCGCGATACCGCCCAGGGCAGCTTCGGCTACCTCTTCGGCGAGTGCGTGGAAATCGTCGCCGATCGCTGGTCCTTCCTGGTCATCGCCGCGGCGTTTGCCGGTGTCACGCGCTTTCAGGCGCTCGAGGGCGAGCTCGGCATCGCCAGCAACATCCTCAGCGACAGGCTTCGCAGGCTCGAGGAACTCGGCGTGCTCGAACGCCAGCGCTACCAGGCGCATCCCGCCCGCTACGAGTATTGCCTGACCGCATCGGGGCGGGACCTCTACCCGATGCTGCTGATGCTGTCCAACTGGGGAGATCGCTGGCTGTGGGGGCGGGGCGGGCCATGGCACAGCGTCATCCATCGTGGTTGCGGCCATCCCCTGGAGCTGGTCACGCGGTGCAGCGCCTGTGCCGGGCGACTGCGTCCGCAGGACGTGCGTCTCGAGCACGCCGG
This sequence comes from Gammaproteobacteria bacterium, assembly GCA_003567855.1. Classification (GTDB taxonomy): domain Bacteria; phylum Pseudomonadota; class Gammaproteobacteria; order Steroidobacterales; family PWYM01; genus PWYM01. The sequence continues at coordinate 19,520 of PWYM01000267.1, forward strand.
TATCCCCATCTACGGTGGGTGAGCACGGTCACTTTACGCCACCCCTCTGGCGTGCCTAGAATGGTTTCAAAGTGCAAGTAAGTTGCGATGCGGGGTAGCCATGAGTGCAGTCACGCTGAGAAATCTTCCCGAACATGACGGCGCACTGCCTCCCGATGCGCCCGAGTGGATCCGGGACATCGACAACCCGTACCTCCACGGCGTGTACGCGCCGACGACCCGCGAGGTGAGCGCAAGCGGGCTGGAGGTGACCGGCCGTCTGCCACACGATCTGCACGGGCTCTACGTGCGAAACGGTCCGAACCCCGTGCACGCGCCGCCCCACCGCCATCACTGGTTCGACGGTGATGCGTGGCTTGCGGCCATCCGCTTCGAGCGGGGAGAGGCCTCGTTCCAGAGTCGCTGGGTGCACACGAAGGCGTTCGAAATGGAACGCGAGGCCGGGCATGCGATCTGGCCCGGCGTGCTGGGTCCGTACGATTTCACGCTGCCCATCGGTCCCATCAAGGACACGGCCAACACCGACATCACCTGGTTCCGGGGGCGGCTCCTGGCATTGTGGTACGACGCCGGTACGCCCTACGCGGTCGACCCGCTCACGCTGGACACGCTGGGCCCGGAAGACTTCGATGGACAGCTCGACCAGCGGCTTTCGGCCCACTCCAAGCCCGATGAGCGCACCGGTGAACTGCTGTTCTTCAACTACAGCCATTTCGAGCCGTGGCTCGGGTTCGGCGTGATCGATGCTGCCGGGCGCATGGTGCATCGCACCCGCGTCGAGCTGCCCGGCCCGCGGCTGCCACATGACATCGGTTTCACGGAACGGTACGTGATCCTGCACGACCTGCCGTTCTTCCACGACGTCGAGCTGCTGCGCGACAAGGGCAAGCGCATCGCGACCTTCCGCGAGGACATGCCCTCGCGCTTTGGTGTGCTGCCGCGTGATGCGGACGGCAGCGAGGTGCGCTGGTTCGAAGCGCAGGCGGGCTACGTGCTGCACGTGATCAACGCCTGGGAAGAGGGCGACGAAATCGTCATGGACGGCTTCACGTCGACGAACCCGCTGCCGCGTCCCGATCCTGAAGACGGGTCGCTCAAGGCGATGCTCGCCTATCTCCGGCTGGAGGCTTCGATGCACAGGTGGCGTTTCAACCTGGGCACCGGCGAGACGCGCGAGCACCCGCTCGATGACACCAACGCCGAATTCCCGATCATCAACAATACGCGCGCGGGATTGCCGACGCGTTACTCATGGAGCCAGGTGATACCGCCTGCGCGCACGCTGACCTTTTCCGGCCTGATGAAATTCGACTCGGTCACCGGCCGCCGCCAGCTGTTCGATTATGGTCCCGGCGTCTACGGCAGCGAGGCCGCCTTCGCGCCCAGGCCGGGCGCGGTGGACGAGGATGACGGTTACGTCACGACCTTCGTCACGGACACCGCCGACTGGAGTTCCTGGTGCCTCGTCTTCGATGCCCGCGACATCGCCGCAGGTCCGCTGGCGCGGGTGAGGATTCCACAGCGACTGCCTGCCGGGTTCCACGCCACGTGGGTGGATGGCGCAAGGCTCGACAGACGGTAGACGTGAGGCCCGGGGACGGCCGGCCCGGGGTGCAGACTGAAAGGGGGGAGTCGCGCGTGGTGGTCTGATGGGCCGCCCGCGCCTGACACATGGACGTCAACTACACAGCAGACCGCCCGTGGCCACGTCCCCGCTATGCGTGGTACGTGGTTTTCATCCTGGTCCTCGCGTACACGAATTCGTTCGTGGACCGCCAGATCATCGCGCTGCTGGTCGGCCCCATCCGCGCCGATCTCGGGATATCGGATACCCAGATCAGCCTCCTGATGGGTTTTTCGTTCGCGGTGTTTTACTGCCTGATGGGGCTGCCGATCGCGCGGTTGGCCGATTCGGGCAACCGTCGCAACATCATCGCCATCGGCATGCTGTTCTGGAGTTTCATGACTATTGCGTGCGGTCTCGCGCGCAATTACTGGCAACTGTTCGCCGCGCGAGTCGGCGTCGGCGTCGGGGAGGCCGCGCTGTCGCCACCGGCTTACTCGATGCTCACAGACTATTTCCCCAAGGAGCGCCTGGGGCGCGCGATCAGCGTGTATTCGACGGGCGTCTACATCGGCGCGGGACTGGCCTACGTGCTCGGCGGGTTCGTGATCGGGCTCGTCGAGGCCGCCGATCCGGTCTCGTTGCCCATGGTCGGTGAGCTTTACCCGTGGCAGCTCGCGTTCCTCTACGTGGGGCTGCCGGGCATCCTGCTCGTGATCGTGATGTGGCTCACGGTGCGCGAACCGTTTCGCCAGGGGGTCGGCGTCTCGCAGAAGGCGGTGCCGTTCCGTGACGTCGGGGCCTATCTGCGGTTGCACCGCGCGACGCTGACCTGTCACTTCCTCGGGCTCGCGATCATGGGCATGGTCACGATCGCGTTCGTGTCATGGATACCGGAGTACTTCGTGCGCCTGCACGGGTGGGCCGCCGCCGATATCGGCCTGGCCTTCGGCCTGGCGCTGATGATCTTCGGCACCGCGGGCGTGTACGCAGGCGGCTGGCTGGCCGACATCCTGACGCGCCGCGGGCATCGTGATTCTGCGCTGCGCGCGATCATGGTGGGCTATGCGATGCAGATCCCGCTGGGCCTCGCCGTGGTCCTTGCGCCGAACGGGACCGTCGCGGTGATCCTGCTGCTGCCGTTTACGTTTTTCCTCAGCTTTCACCAGGGGCTGACGTTTGCGGCCCTGCAGCTGATCTGTCCCAACCGGTTGCGCGCGCAGCTCAGCGCGCTTTTCATGTTCGTCGCGAACCTCATCGCACTGGGTGCGGGCCCCACGGTCGCGGCGCTGCTCACCGATTTCGTCTATCGTGACCCGCAGGCGCTGGGCCTGTCGCTGGCGACCATGGTGGCCGTGCTGATCCCAGTCGGTCTCGTGATCCTGCGGCTGGGACTCGCGCCGTTCCGCGCCAGTGTCGCGCATGTCGAGGCGGCGGAGACCGCCGGCGCATGAAACGCATCGTCGCGATCCTCGGCTTCTATGTCCGGCTGATGCCAAGCTTCAGCGCGCTGGGCTATCTTGCGCGGCGGCTCACGTGGGGACGGATGCGCGCCGATTTTCACGGGCAGCGATGGGTCGTGACCGGCGGCTCGGACGGCATCGGGCGGGCTATCGTGCGCGCCGCCGCGCTTGCCGGCGCCGAAGTGATCGCGGTCGCGCGGGCGTCGGAACGTCTCGAGCGCGTCGTCCACGGACTGCCGGCCGACGCGGCGGCGCGTATCACGACGCGTGCGGCGAATCTGTCGCTGATCCGGGAGACGGCCACGCTGGCGGACAGCCTGGCGACAGCGCCCGGATCGATAGACGTGCTGGTCAACAACGCCGGCATCCTGCTGGCTGCACCCGAACCCACCGACGAGGGCCTGGAAGCATCGTTCACGGTCAACCTGCTGAGCCACTACCAGCTGACCGAAGCGCTGATCGGCGCCGGCGTCATTGGCGCAAACGGGGTCGTCGTGAACATGTCGTCGGGCGGCATGTACAACGTCCCTCTGAACATCAAGGGCCTGCTGCGCACCGACCCGGACCGCTATTCGGGCAAGATCGTCTATGCGTGTCACAAGCGTGCGCAGGTCGCGTTGACGGACTACTGGAACGCGCGATACGGCGACAGAGGCATACAGTTCCACGTGATGCACCCCGGTTGGGTCAGAACCGCCGGCGTGCGCCGCTCGATGCCGCTGTTTGCGAAACTGCAGGCGCCGGTGCTGCGCACACCGCGCCAGGGGGGCGACACGGCGCTCTGGCTCTGCCATGCGAGGCCGCAGCCGCAGCCGGACCGCATCTGGTTCGATCGCCGTCCGCGCGGGGTTCACCTCATGGCTGCGACTCGCAACGCGCGCAGTACCCCGGAGGCGCTTGCGGACTACCTTCAATCGATGCTGGAGCGGACATGAGACTGCCTGATCTGCTCGACTACCACGCCCGCGCGGAACCGATGCGGCTGTTTGCCGCAGACGATCGCACCGAGATCGGTTACGGCGACGCGGCCGCGCACGTCGCGCGGCTCGCGGCCGGTATGCGCGCCGGCGGCCTGCAGCGCGGCGACCGGGTTGCGCTGCTCGCGCGCAACCGCGCCGAATACGTGCTGTGGCAGTTTGCGTGTGCCCGCGCGGGTACGTGCCTGGTGCTGTTGAATTTCCACCTTGCCGAGAAAGAACTCGAGTACATCCTCGGTGACTGCACGCCGCGCTGGCTGGTCACCGAGGCGCGTTTTCAGGCCATGGCCGAACGGCTGAGCCGTGGCCTGAACTCGGTCGAGCGGGTGGTGATGCTCGATGTCGACGGCCATCCCGAGAGCTGGCTCGCGATCGGGCAGGGCGATCCGGTTCCGGATGCGACAGAGGTGTCCCTCGAGGATGACCTCTACATCATGTACACGAGCGGCACCACCGGTCGGCCCAAAGGCGCGGTACACACGCAGCGCTCCCTGATGACAACGGTCACGCAGCTTGGCATTACGTGGGATATGAATGCCGGCGAGCGCCAGCTCGTCATCGCGCCGCTGTTCCATGCTGCGGCGTCGATCATGGCGCTGACCGGCATCGTCCGGGGCGGCAGTCTCATCATCCATGAGCGCTTCGACCCGGAGGCGGTGGTGGCAGCGCTGCACGAAGCGCGCATTGACCGCACCGCGATGGTGCCTTCGATGATACACGCGTGTCTCGAGCATGCGTCCCCGGCGCTGCAGAAGACGCCGCCACCGCTGCGGTCGGTCATCTACGGGGCTTCGGCGATCGAGACCGGTCTGCTCGAGCGCGCGATGCGCACGTTCGGCTGCGGTTTCATCCAGGGCTTCGGACAGACCGAGTCGAATACGCTGACGACGCTGACCGAGGCCGATCACCGCCGGGCACTGGACGGGCACGAGCACCTGCTGAGGTCCGCCGGGCGCGCGGTGCCCGGCACGGCGCTGCGCATCGTCGATGCCGAAGGGCGCGACCTGCCGCCGGGCGAGGTCGGCGAGATCGTCGCCCGCGGCGAACAGTCGATGCGCGGCTACTGGCGCCGTGACGAGGCGACCGCCGCGACCGTCGTAGACGGCTGGCTGCATACCGGTGATGCGGGTTGTCTCGATGACGAAGGCTACCTGTACATCCGTGACCGGCTGACCGACATGATCATCAGCGGCGGTGAGAACGTCTATCCGCGCGAGGTCGAGAACGTACTCGCCGAACATCCGCAGGTGCTCGAAGTCGCGGTCATCGGCATGCCCGATCCGCGCTGGGGGGAGGCGGTGACCGCGGTGGTCGTGCCGAGGTCCGGCGAGGTGCCTGTGCTGGATGATCTGCAGGCTTTCGCCGCCGGCCAGCTCGCGCGCTACAAGTTGCCCCGCCGTCTGGAGATCGTCACGGCCCTGCCGCGCAACGCGACCGGCAAGGTGCTCAAGCGTGAGTTGCGGATCACCTGCGCGAACTGACTCAACGGCTTGCCGGTTCATTCTGCGCGTGATAGCTTCGCGTTGGTTCTATTAAGCAAGTGTCATGGTCACACCGTGGCCGGTCGGCATCCGGGTCGGGGGAGTCGGGTTGCCGGTTGTCGGATCTCGTCCGGCATGCGCGAGACCTCCCCCGCTGCAATACCCAATCGGCACAGAGGCTCGCGACATGAATCAGCATTACCGTCCGGCAACCCGGCTCACCGCGCTCGCCGCCGCGATGTTCGGCGCAGGTGCAATCTCGCTGGCGGCGTCACCCGACGCGGCCGCCCAGCCCGCTGAATCCGGTGCGGCCAGCGCCGGCCGGCTCGACGAGGTTGTCGTCACGGCTCGACGCCGCGAGGAAAGTCTCCAGCAGGTCCCCATCGCGGTGTCGGCGTTCGACGGCGAGCAGCTGAGCCGCGCGGGCATGAATGACCTGTCATCGCTGACCGGACGAGTCCCGAGCTTCACCTTCCAGGAGGCCCAGTCCAACAAGCAGGACCTGTTCCTTCGCGGCATCGGTACGTCGCGTCTCGATGCCGCGGTCGTCGACCCGTCGATCGGCATGTTCCAGGACGAGGTCTACATCGGGCGCAGAGGTACCGCACAGCCACCGCTGTTCGACCTGGCGCGCGTCGAGGTGCTGCGCGGGCCGCAGGGTACGCTGTGGGGGCGCAACGTCGTCGGTGGCGCTATCGGCATGGTCACCGCCCGCCCCGAGTTCGATCGCTCCGGCGGCATCCAGGTACGCGCGGGCGTGTCGGACGGGCACTTTCGCTCAGCCATCTATGGCGCTGAAGGCTTCGTCACCGGCGGCATTACCGACCGTATCGCCGGGCGTGCCGCGGTGTACATGAACAGCCACGGAGGCTATTCGCGCAACGTACGTCCCGATCCCACGCCGACCTCGTCGGGCAACCAGCGCCTCGCCAACCAGGACATGCTGGCGCTGCGCGGTTCGCTGCTGTTCGATATCACGCAGGATATCGAGTTCAACCTCGTGGCCGACTTCAGTCGGGACTCTTCGGACGGCGCCTGCCGGCACGCGGTCCAGAACCCGAACACCGCGCCGGGCGCGGCCGCCGGCAGCGGACTGCTGCCCGAAAACGTCCGTGACTGCGACACGCCGTACCGGCAGTTTACCGACCGCGATACCGCTGGACTCACCGGGCGCCTGGAGTGGAACCTGGACCAGATCTCCCTGACCTGGCTGTCCGCCCTCCGCCATGGTGACTCGGTCGATTTCATGTCCCAGTCCGGAACGTCCTCGCCACCGTCGCTTACCGACAGCCTGGTCTCGTTGGACGAAAACTATCGTGGCCTGACCCAGGAGTTGCGCGTCTCCTCGGATTACGACACCCGGTTCAACTACACGGCGGGGCTCTACTACCTGCGCGAGCGCACCAACTCGAGTCACACCAACCTCGCGACCTCCTTCGCCAACACCGGACCAGGCTCGCTGGGCGATATTCTCGATGGTGAGTGGGAATACACCCAGCGTGGCGTCTCCTACAATCAGGGCGTGTTCGCCGAGCTGTACTTCGACCTTTCCGATACGGTGCAGCTGACGCTTGGCGGGCGTTACACGCGTGACCGCAAGACTTTCTACAATGCGGCGGAGTGTCTTGACTTCGGTCCTCCCGGCTCGATCCTGTGCGTCGCGCCGCTGGGTGTCGCCGAGGACGAGTTCAGTGTTCGCGTCGACGACACCTGGAACGAATTCACGCCCAAAGTGGCGCTCGACTGGCAGGTGACCGACGAGGCGCTGCTGTACGTGAGCGCCACGCGCGGCTTCAAGGGCGGCGGCTGGCAGAGCAAGCCGGAGAACGAGGTCGCGGCGCGTGCCGGATACGACCCGGAAACCGCCTGGAACTACGAGGTCGGCGCCAAGTCCGACCTGCTTGATGGCCGCCTGCGGCTGAACGTCGCGGCGTTCTACACCGACTTCAGCGATCTGCAGGTCGAAGTGCTCGACGACGAACTGCTCGTGCTGGTCGTCGACAACGCGGCCGAAGCTACCATCCGCGGCCTGGAAGTCGAAGCCAACTGGTTCGCCACCGAATACCTCTCGCTCTGGCTGAGCGGCTCGCTGCTCGACACCGAGTACGAGGACTTCGGGGCCAACACCGGAAATACGCTGCAGTTCACCTCCGAGGAAATGGTCAGCGCCGGATTCGACTGGGAGTTCCCGCTCGCCAACGGCGGCGTCATCGACTGGCGGATGGAATACCGCTGGCAGGGCACCAAGTACTGGAATCCGGAGAACACGCTCAGCGAGAGCCCGATCGGTCTGGTCGACGGACGCCTCGCGTACCGGCCCGACCAGGGCAACTGGGAAGTCGCATTATGGGGGCGCAATCTCACCGACACGACCTACCGCGTGGGCGTGATCCCGTTCATCGGCGACGTGTTCTCACGTTACGCGGCACCGCGCAGCTTTGGCGTGCAGTTCAACGCGAGCTTCTGACGTGGCGGCGCGTGACCCCGAACTGCAGGCGTTGCTCGACAAGCAGGCGATCCACGAACTGCTCGTACGCTATACGCGCGGTATAGACCGCGCCGACGTCGAGCTGCTGCGAAGCTGCTACCACGAGGATGCCACCGAAGACCATGCAGGCGTGTTCGTCGGGCGCGCGATGGACTATATCGCGCATATCGAGCACGCGCTGCCACGCGCACGCGTGATGACCCACGCGGTGTCCAACGTCCTGATCGAGCTCGAAGGCGATGTTGCATGGGCCGAGGCCTATGTCACCACCTATGCACGCATGAAGAAGGGGGAGCAGCGCTTTGACACGATGACGCTGGCCCGCACCTTCGACCGCGTGGAACGCCGTGATGGCGTGTGGCGCATTGCCGCGCGACGCATGAGTCTCGAGTGGAACCATGACCTTGAGATCGCCGAGGGCTGGGGCCATGGCCTCATCGTACCGCCCGACGCCACGCCCGTGCGCGGTGCGAAGAAGCCGGACGACATGATCTACCAGCGCGAACAATGAGCAGGCGAGGCGTGGAGGGTGCGGTCGCGCTGGTGACCGGCGCGAATCGCGGCATAGGCGCGGCGTTCGTCGACGCGCTGCTCGCCGCAGGAGTTCTGCGCGTGCACGCCGGTGCACGTGATCCGGATACGCTTGCCGGCTTGCTGGAACGCCATGGCGGCCGAGTGGTGGCGCACCGGTTGGACGTGACGCGGACTGCGGACGTCGCGGCCGTTGCGGCGGCAGCTGCCGATACGACGGTGCTGGTCAACAACGCCGGCGTGTTCCGCAACCAGCGACTGTTCGACACCTCGGATCCGGAGGCGGCCCGCGAGGAGATGGAAGTCAACTATTTCGGCGTGCTTGCCATGTGTCGTGCATTCTCGCCGATCCTTGCCGACAACGGCGGCGGTGCCATCGTCAACGTGCTCTCGGCTGCGGCGCTGGCGAACGTGCCGGTCATGGGCGGCTACAGTCCGTCGAAGGCGGCAGCCCGTTCGCTCACGGCAGCACTGCGTGCCGAGCTCGGACACCTCGGCATCACCGCACACGCGTTGATCGTCGGCTCGGTGGACACGCGCATGGCAGCGCACGTGCGCGGCGACAAGGCTGATCCGGCCGACATCGCGCGCGCCGGGATTGCGGCGATACGCCATGACCTGCCGGAAGTCGATACCGACCCGATGGCGGTGGCGGTGCGCGCCGCCATCGCCAGGGATCCGCGCGAGTTCGAACGCCAGATGACGGCCATGCTGTCGTCACCAACACTACACACGGGGCGTGGCTGACTCCGGTCCGCTGCCCAACGACGGAGTTCTGCAGATGGACTGGATGGAGTTCCTGACCCTCGCCGGCGCCAATTTCGTGCTGATCATGGTGCTGATGATCGCGTTATGGGGTGTGTCGGTCGCGATACGCGACTCGAGCATTGCCGATATCTACTGGGGCACCGGGCTGATCATCGCCGCCTGGTTCACATGGGCGATCTCCGATGGCGTCGAAGCGCGGCGCCTACTGGTGCTCGCCCTGGTCACGGCGTGGGGGCTCCGGCTCAGTCTTTACCTGTTGTGGCGCAACTGGGGCGCGGAGGACGCGCGTTACGCCCGCTTGAGACGCCACATCGAGGAACAGGGTGGCAACTACGCGCTGCACAGTCTCAAGCACGTGTACCTGCTGCAGGGCTTTTTCATGTGGGTGATCTCGCTGGTGCTGATCTTCTCGCTGTCTTTGGATGCACCGCCCACGCTGGGTGTGCTCGCGTGGACGGGTGTCGCGCTGTGGAGTGTCGGCATGTTTTTTGAGACGGTCGGTGACTGGCAGCTCGCACGTTTCCGTGCCGACCCCGCGAATGCCGGCAAGGTCATGGATCGGGGGCTGTGGCGCTACACGCGTCACCCCAACTATTTCGGCGAAGCCTGCGTGTGGAGCGGATTCTTCCTGATCGCACTCGAACATCCGGCGGGCATCGTCACCGCGGTCAGCCTTCTCACGATTCTCTACGCGCTCATCGGCCCGACCGGAAAAGGGCTCCTCGAGCGTCGTATGAGCAAGAAACGCCCCGATTTCGAAGCCTACGTCCGGCGCACCAGCGGGTTTTTCCCGTTGCCGCCGAAGCGGGACTGAGAGGTCTCCCGTCCACCTGCCGCGGCTGGCCACTACGCGACACATGCGCTAACGTCTCGGTCGGCGAATGACTGCCACGGTCGCTCGGAGCGGCCTGGAGGTCCCGCCTGACATGCAGTCACGGGAGCGAGAATGCGTCGACTCAGGCACAGCCACCCGAACGGCACGGTTTGGTGTGCAGCGCTGGTAACCGCTTCGGTTATGTGGAGTCCGGCCGAGGCGCAGGCCGAGCCGGCCAACGGCTACCACCGTCCCGACCACGACACCACGGTCTATGCCGGCACTGCGCTCGTCAGCCGCTACGTCGCGCGCGGCATCGTGTTCGCCGACGGCGCGTCGTTTCAGCCATGGGTGGAATTCGACGTACCTGTGCTCCAGGAGCGTTTCGGCGACAGCCTCGCGCCAAGATTGCGCTTTGGCAGCTGGAACAGCGTCAACCTCGGTGATTCGGACACCGGTCGACCCCAGGGTGGACTGGAGGAGAACCTGCGGCACTGGTACGAAACCGACGTCTACGCCGGTGTCTCGCTCTCACTGACCGAGCGCATGTCCGGCACGTTGACCTACTTCGTATACAGCTCGCCTTCGGACAGTTTCAGCACCAGCACCGACCTCGAGGCGCGCATCAATTACGCTGATGCCGATTCCTGGCCCTGGCCGGGCTTTGCTCTCAACCCGGCGCTGCGTGTGACGCGGGAGTTGCGTCGACCCACCGGCTCGGGGCGCTGGTATTACCAGCCGTCGCTCACGCCGAGTCTCACGTTCGGCAACCGGCCGTACACGCTGCAGGTGCCGCTGGTGGCGGGCTTCTCCCCGGATGACTGGTACGTGGATGCCCAGGGCAATACGATCAGGAGGGGATTTTTCCAGACGGGCCTCAGCCTCGGCATACCGTTCGAAGTCTGGTCGATCGCGTGGAGCGCGACCGCAGCCGTAGACGCGTACCTGCCTGACAGCGATGCCCAGAACGGCTTCGACGACAGCCTCGAACTCGTCTGGCGGATCGGTCTGAGTACCGCCTTCTGAGCGGCAGCTGCAGTGGTCCACATGCACGGGAATTATTGGAGTCCGGGATGAAGGTTCATCCGATCATTTTCACCGTATCGGCCACGGTGATCCTGCTGTTCCTGATTGCGGGAGGACTGTTCAGCGAAACGCTCGGTCAGGCCCTCGGATTCGCTCAGGACTGGATCATCGAGCGCTTCGGCTGGTTCTACGTGGCCGCAGTGGCGGGTTTCTTCGTGTTCGTGATATGGCTGTTCTTCAGTCCGTACGCCAACGTCAAGCTTGGCAAGGACGAGGACGAACCCGAGTTCAGCTACTGGGCGTGGTTCGCGATGCTGTTCAGCGCCGGTATGGGTATAGGGCTGCTGTTCTTCAGCGTTGCCGAGCCGATGCTGCACTTCGCAGACCCGCCAAGGGGGCTGGAGGCTGGCAGTACCGAGGCCGCCCGCCAGGCGATGACGGTCACGTTCTTCCACTGGGGGCTGCATGCATGGACGATCTACATCATCATCGCCGCGGCGCTCGCATTTTTCAGCTTCAGGCACGGGCTGCCGCTTGCGCTGCGTTCGGCGCTATACCCGCTGATAGGCAAGCATGTGCGCGGGCCCATCGGGCACGTCGTCGACATCATCGCCGTGTTCGGGACGGTGTTCGGTCTGGCGACGTCGCTGGGGTTCGGCATCATGCAGATCAATGCCGGCCTCAGTCATATCGGCTTTATCGATGAGTCGGTCAGAAACCAGGTGATCCTCATCGCGGTGATCACGCTGGCCGCCACGATTTCGGCCGGACTTGGGCTTGACCGCGGCATCCGCAGGCTCAGCGAACTGAACCTCGGACTGGCCGGTGGACTGCTGCTTTTCGTGCTGCTGACCGGCCCGACTCTGTTCCTGTTGTCGTGGTTCGTGCAGAGTCTCGGCAGTTACCTTACGAATCTCGTGAGCCTCACGTTCAGGACAGATGCACTCATCGGCCTCGAGTGGCAGAAGGGCTGGACGATGTTCTACTGGGCGTGGTGGATTTCCTGGTCGCCGTTCGTCGGAATGTTCATCGCCAGAATCTCGCGCGGGCGTACACTGCGCGAGTTCATTGCAGGCGTCCTCGCGGTTCCGACGACATTGACCTTTTTCTGGTTGACGGTGTTCGGCGGGACCGCGCTGCACATGGAGATTTTTCATGGTATCCCGCTGGCACAGGCCACCCAGGACAACGTCGCCACCGCAATCTTCACTATGCTCGACCAGTTGCCGATCGCGATGATCAGCGCGACGCTTGCGGTGATCGTGGTAACGATCTTCTTCGTGACTTCGGCCGATTCCGGTGCGCTGGTCATCGATGCGATCACCTCCGGTGACCACCCGGAACGCCCTGCCTTCCAGCGCGTGGGCTGGTCGGTCGCGGTCGGTGGCGTGGCTGCCGTGCTGCTCGTCACGGGTGGCCTGGGTGCATTGCAGACCGCGGCGATCATTACCGCGTTGCCGTTTGCGGTGCTGATGATATTCATCTGCATAGGGTTGACGCGCGGATTGCGCGCCGAGGTGCGCACCCACGATCCCTTCTCGAGGCTGATGAAACGGATCAAGCGCGTGACGGGAATCAACCCCGTGTCGGGTGCCCCCGTAGAACCGGGTGCGCCGGCGTCCGCGATACCGACCTCGCCGCCCCGGGCACAGGTAAGGCCTCCGGCGGCACCACGGCCGGGTGATTACTCCGGGATGCCTCGCTTCAGCGGAAACTTCGGCGAGAATCTCGACGCGTTGATGCGGCGCGTGGCCGAGGCGCGCCGCAGCGAACCGAGTGTCGAGAAGGCCGAACGGGCGGTCAACCGTTTCGTCAGGGACACGGTGCTGCCCGCGTTCGAGGAGATCCGTGAGCGGCTCAAGGCTTACGGGCGGGAGGTCGTGATCGAGCATACCGAACAGGATGCCTCTCTGGTCGTGATGTACGGTGACCAGGAGGAGTTTGCCTACGGCATTTACGGCCACGTGTACCAGCCGCTGGAGTTCGCATTTCCGAATCTAAAGGGGGGCGCCAGCCGTCGACCGCCCGTGGAAAAGGCGGAGGTGGTGCTGCGCACCGGTGGCAGCCGCGAGTACGAGATCCGTGAGTGGACCCGGGAGGGCATACTCAATGACTTCCTCGATGCCTACGCAACGTGGATGGGCTGGTGACCATGATGCCCGCGTCAAGGCGCCTGCGCGTTTGTGGACTTGTGCTGGGGATGGCGCTCACGGGCGGCTGCGAGCGCGAACCGCCGGCGCCGGTCGCCGTCGAGCTCGAGCTGTTGGTCGCTCAGCAGCAGAATTTCCGCGGCCAGCTCGTGCAGACTTCGGGCACCGTGCGGGGCTTCGATGATCCGCGCCACTTCTGGATCGAGGACGACGCACTCAACCGCGTGGAACTGGTGCCGGCCGATTTCGTCTCGGAATTCGTCGACAGGGAAGTGACCGTGATCGGGCGTTTCACGGTGCCCGACGGCGAACAGGGCCGGCGTATCGACGTGCGCACGATCAGGCCCTGAAGTCGCCTCGCGGGCGTCGATCGCTTACCCTATGCGGTTTGGTTCGCGCCCGAGGTTCGCCCCCGTGTCAGACAACGCTTCCGAGTCCGTGACTGCGCCCGTGCGCCGGCTGACCGTCGACGGTGCCGAGGTCACGCTGCTGGGCACGGCGCATATTTCCCGGCGCAGCGCCGAGGACGTGCGCGAGGCGCTTTCGAGGGAAGACTTCGACGCGGTCGCAGTCGAACTCTGCCGGCCGCGGCTCGAGCGCATGACGGATAGGCATGACTGGCGCGACCTCGACCTGCTCGCGGTGATCCGCTCGGGCCGTGCCGGCATGGTAGCCGCCCAGCTTGCGCTGTCGGCCTACCAGAAGCGGCTCGGGGAACAGCTCGGTGTAGAGCCCGGCAGCGAGATGGCCGCCGCGGTGGCCGTCGCGCGTGAGCAGGGGCTGCCGCTCTGGCTGGTGGACCGCGATATCGGTATCACGATGAAACGCGTCGTGCGCGGCGTTCCATGGTACCAGCGCTGGACGCTGATCACCGGCATCCTGACGACCTTCCTGACCCGCAGCCGCATCGATGAGCGCCAGGTCGAGGCGCTCAAGCAGGGCGACATGCTCGAGAGCACGTTCACCGAGTTTGCTGAGTCCTCACCTGCACTTTACGAGGCACTGGTCGCCGAGCGTGACCGGTACATGGCCGCGCGGCTGCGCGAGCAGATCGCGCGCGAACGCCCGCAGCGCGTCCTCGTCGTGATCGGCGCCGGGCACCTCGACGGCTTGGCAAAAGCGCTGGAAGGTGACGCCGACCCGCTGGCGACGCAGCGCACACTCGAAGCGATTCCGCCGCGCGGACGCTTCCTGCGGCTGCTGCCGTGGTTGGTCGTCGGGGTGATCTTCACCGGCTTCGCGATCGGGTTCTCACGCAGCCCGGAGCTCGGGCGCCAGCTCGTCGTCGAGTGGGTGATGATCAACGGGACGCTTACGGCCGTAGGCGCGCTGCTCGCGCGTGCACACCCGTTGAGCATCGGCGCCGCCTTTCTCGCCGCGCCGCTCACGTCGCTGAACCCAACCGTGGGTGCGGGCATGGTCATCGCCGCGGTGCAGACCGCCGTGGCGCCGCCGCGCATGCAGGATTTCGACACCGTGCGCGAAGACATCGTCAGGCTGGCCGGATGGTGGCGCAACCGGGTGTCGCGCATACTGCTGGTGTTCGTGTTCTGTACCGTCGGATCGGCCGCGGCGACCTACATCGCCGGGTTCAGGATTTTCGAACGGCTCGCATCCTGACCGGCTGTGGTTGCACGCGCGGCGCGAGACCCGCTGCTGCGGGTCTTCTCACGATGCCTCGTGCCACTTGATCGAGCACCCCATGCTCGGCGTCTGCGCCTGCGGGCCCTCGCCCGATTCGGCAACCAGCATCATCGCATCGAGCAGCTCGCGCGGCGCGTCCGCTGGCGGAGGCTCGGTGCGGCCCGCATCGAGCCGGCCTCGGTACTGCAGTTCGAGTTTCGCGTTGTAACCGAAGAAGTCCGGCGTGCACACGGCGCCGTAGGCGTGGGCGACCGCCTGGCTTTCGTCGATGAGGTACGGGAACGTGAAGCCGTGGGTCTTCGCGAATACCTGCATGTTTTCGAACGAGTCTTCGGGATAGTTTTCGGTGTCGTTGGGCATGATCGCGACGGTGCCGATGCCAGCGTGTGCCAGCGCCTGGCAATCGCGGACGATGCGCGGGATCGCCGCTTTCACGTAAGGGCAGTGATTGCAGATGAACATCACCAGCAACCCCCGTTCGCCACGGCAGTCGGCCAGTGTCCACGTGCGCCCGTCGACGCCGCGCAGCGCAAAGTCCACGGCCGGCTGGCCGAAATCACACACCGGGGTTTCCATTCTGGGCATTTCTGATCCTCCAGGCGGACTGGGGGCGACGGCGCTCAGTCGAGCCAGAGGCCGCAGCCGCGATAAGTGCGTTCATTGCGCGTGACGTTGACCTGCAGCGGGTATCGCTGACCGGCCATGTCCTCGATGCATTCGCGCTGTTCGATGGCGATCGCGAGGCGTTCGCCGGAGTCGGTGCGCGTCTCCAGTTCCCACCTGTACATGCCGCGACCGGCCGACGCGTCGGCGAGCCGGAACCGGTATTCGCGCTCGCCGTAGTCGGCCAGCCAGGTGCTGTCGTCACCGTCGCGCAGCAACAGGCGCCAGCCCGGCTCGTTGCCGCGCCCGAGCAGCACCGCGCCCTCGGCGCGGGCTTCCTCCCAGCCCTGCCACACGCGCGCGGACACGCAGTGCCATTCGCCGTGGCCGGCGACCCGATAGTCGGCATCGACCTCGCGCAGCGTAAGCTCCCGATCGTCGGACGAGAACCGCTGGTGGTCGCCGCGAGTCGGCGCCAGCTGCAGGGCCGCATCACCGCGCCCGACGACCACGCCATCGCTATCCCGCTCTATGGACAGCATCAGCGCAGCGTCGCAGACGAAGAACGTGCTGTCGGCGGCGGGCGACGTATCCATAGTTTCGAGTTCGGGGACGGCATCGAGGGCACCCCGCTGGGTGGTGCCGGCACAGCCCCAGAGCAGCAGGGCGGGCAGCACGACTGCGAGCGCGTGGCCGGCGAACCTGACGGCGAGCCGACCGCGGTGCGCAGCCCGGCAACGACGGCGAGAGGGAGCGTGACAGGACATCGCGATCACTATACCCATACACGGGCGGCCACCCAAGTTCGCGCGGACGGGCCGGCCGGTGAGAGAATGGTCCGTCCTTTCACCGCGCCGGCGGGTGCCGGC
This sequence comes from Gammaproteobacteria bacterium, assembly GCA_003567855.1. Lineage (GTDB taxonomy): Bacteria > Pseudomonadota > Gammaproteobacteria > Steroidobacterales > PWYM01 > PWYM01. Next base: position 35,898 of record PWYM01000267.1, read on the forward strand.
TGGGAGTGCAGATGGCCGCAGCTCATGAGCCGCTGAAGGGTCGCGTGTCCGGCGAGGAGTGGGCGCAGCGCGTGGATCTTGCGGCGTGTTACCGGCTGATCGCGTCATTCGGGTGGGACGACCTGATCTTCACGCATATTTCAGCGCGGGTGCCGGGCACGCATGACGCGTTTCTCGTCAACCCGTATGGCCTGCTGTTCGACGAGATCACGGCATCCAGCCTCGTCAAGGTCAATCTGGGCGGCGAGGTCGCCGATGATGCCCGCGGGTCGATCAATCCGGCCGGTTTCACGATACACAGCGCCGTGCACGAGGCGCGACCCGACGTCGACTGCGTGGTCCACCTGCACACCCCGTCGGGGGTCGCGGTGTCGGCGCAGGAGCACGGGCTGCGCCCGATCACGCAGACGGCACTGCTGCCGTGCGCATCGCTCGCCTACCATGACTACGAGGGCCTGGCGCTGAACGCCGACGAGAAGAAGCGCCTCGTGGACGACCTCGGCGACCGCAGTTTCATGATCCTCCGCAATCACGGCACGCTCGCAGTCGGGCCCAGCATTGCCGATGCGTTTCTGGCGATCTACGTGCTGGAACGCGCGTGCGAGGCGCAGGTGCTGGCACAGTCCGGTGGCGGGGCGCTGCGGGAGGTACCACGTGCGATCGTCGATGGCATCCGGGAGCAGGCCGCGAAGGTCACCGGCGGCCTCGGGGGACAGCTCGCGTGGCCGGCGCTGCTGCGCCGTCTCGACCGGCAGGATCCGTCGTTCAGGCACTGATCGCCGCCGTCAAGCTGTCGTGCCCGGCGTCATCCTGATACCCTTGACTCGGGGTCCGCGCCGGTTCCCCCGCGGCAGTCAGTCGTGAACTCCGCCAGGCCCGGAAGGGAGCAACGGTAGCGGCCGGACTGGGCGCCGGGGTGTAGCTGGCGTGGGCTCCCACTGAATCCAACCGCGGCCGGCGCAACGCGCCGGCCAGGGGCTCCCATGAGCTATACCGTCCTCGCACGCAAGTGGCGACCGCGACAGTTTGCGCAGATGATCGGGCAGGAGCACGTGCTCCGTGCGCTCATCAATGCCCTCGACGGCAACCGCCTGCACCACGCCTACCTGTTCACCGGCACACGCGGCATCGGCAAGACCACGGTCGCGCGGGTGCTCGCCAAAGCGTTGAACTGCGAGACCGGCGTGAGCTCCACGCCGTGTGGTGAGTGCGCCGCGTGCACCGAGATCGACGGGGGGCGCTTCGTGGACCTGATCGAGGTCGATGCGGCCTCGCGCACCAAGGTGGACGACACGCGCGAACTGCTGGACAACGTCCAGTACGCACCGACCCGCGGGCGCTACAAGGTGTACCTCATCGACGAGGTGCACATGCTCTCCAGCCACTCGTTCAATGCGCTGCTCAAGACGCTCGAAGAGCCGCCGCCGCACGTGAAGTTCCTGCTGGCCACCACCGACCCGCAGAAGCTGCCGGTCACCGTGCTGTCGCGTTGCCTGCAGTTCAATCTCAAGCGGCTGCAGCCCGAGGCGCTGGTCGCGCACCTCGACCACCTCTGTGCCGAGGAGGGCATCGGGCACGAGCCCGGCGCGCTGGAGCGTATCGCCCTCGCGGCCGGTGGCAGCGTGCGCGACAGTCTCAGCCTGCTCGACCAGGCGATCGCCTACGGGGCCGGCAAGCTTACCGATGCCGAGGTCGCCGACATGCTCGGCACGCTCGATGGCGAGCGCATCCTGGAAATCATCGAGGCGCTGGCCGAAGGTGACGGCGCCCGCCTGCTGGCACTGGTCGCGACGCTCGACGAGCGCGCCCCCGATTATGCGGCGGCGCTGCAGGAAGTCGCGTCGCTGCTGCAGCGCGTTGCGGTGCTGCAGCTCGTCGAAGGGTACCTGGAAGAAGGCCCGGACGCCGAGCGGCTGCGGGCGCTGGCGGCGGCGATGCCGGTCGAGGACGTGCAGCTTTACTACCAGATCGCGATACTTGGCACGCGCGAGCTGAACCTGGCGGTGCACCAGCGCCGTGCCTTCGAGATGAACCTGCTGCGTATGCTGGCTTTTCGCCCGGGCGCGGAGCCGCCGGCGGATGCGTCGCCGCCCCGGCGGGCGGCAAAGAAAACACCACGGGCCACGTCGGCCGTTGCAGAACGCGGTGCTGCGGCCAGCAGGCAGGAGAAGGCCACGCCCAAGACGGCCACGCACGAGAAAGCCACGCGTGAGACGGCCCGGCACGCGACGGCCGCGCACCAGGGTGAAACCGACTGGGCGTCGCTCGTCAAGGCGTCCGGGCTGCGCGGTGCCGCGCTGCAGTTGGCCAGTCACTGCGCGCTGCTGCGCCGCGACGGCCATGTCTGGCACCTGGCGCTCGATGCCGGCGGCGAGCTCATGAACACCGACAAGATACGTGCGACGCTGCAGGACGCGCTGGCGGCCCACCTGGGCACGCGCGTCGAGCTTCGCATAGACGACAGTGCGCCCGCCAGCGAGACGCCCGCGAAGGAACGCGCCCGGGCGCGCGAAGAGCAGCTGCGCGCGGCGCAGGCCTCGATGGAGGCCGACCCGAACGTCAAGGCGCTGCAGGAAACCTTTGGTGCGCACCTGCACCTCGATACCGTGCAGCCGCTGGGGCCTCGGAATAACGACTGATCTCGCATAGTAAATGGAGCACAGATGATGAAGGGCGGAATAGGCCAGCTCATGAAGCAGGCCCAGCAGATGCAGGAAAACATGCAGAAGGCGCAGGAGGAGCTTGCGCAGACCGTGGTCACCGGCGAAGCCGGAGGCGGCATGGTGCGCGTGCAGATGACCTGCCGCCACGAGGTGCGCGCGGTCGAGATCGACGACAGCCTGCTCGGCGATGACCGTGACATGCTCGAGGACCTGATCGCGGCTGCGTGCAACGACGCCGCGGCGCGCGTCGAACGGACCACCCAGGAGAAAATGTCCGGCCTGACCTCGGGCATGCAGCTGCCGCCGGGCATGAAGATGCCGTTTCAGCTCTGACGCGGTCATGGGCTTCACGGCGTTTCGGCGGGTCGCGGCCACGCGTTGCGGGTACCCGCAGGGATGAGCTATTCACCGCTGGTCACCGAGCTGATCGATGCCTTGCGCCGGCTGCCGGGTGTTGGCCGCAAGAGCGCGCAGCGCATGGCCTTCCACCTGCTCGAGCACGACCGCGATGGCGCCAGCCGACTCGCGGGCGCATTGCAGGAAGCCGTCGCGCGTATCGGAAACTGCCAATCCTGCCGGATGCTCACCGAGCAGGCCCATTGCGAGGTCTGCCGCTCCAGTCACCGCAGTACCGCGCTGCTGTGCGTCGTCGAGTCACCCGCCGACGTGATCGCGATAGAAGACACGGGCAGTTTCGAGGGCCGCTACTTCGTGCTGATGGGCCACCTGTCTCCGCTGGATGGCGTGGGCCCCGCCGAGCTCGGTCTCGACCGTCTGCAGTCGATACTGGCCAGCGGTGACGTCGAGGAGCTGATCATCGCGACCGGCGCCACCGTGGAAGGCGAGGCCACGGCTGACCTGCTCGCCGATCTGGCGGCACAGCATGGCGTGAACGCGTCGCGCATCGCGCATGGCGTACCCATAGGCGGCGACCTCGAGTATGTCGATGCCGGCACGCTGTCGCGCGCGCTTTCGGGGCGTCGCCGGCTCGCCCGCGGCGCGGGCGGCCACGAGGACATCTGAGCTTCACGGCGGGGCCGCCCGCCGGACCGAACAAGGGGGAATGCCGATGGCGGAGATAGTGAGCGACCCGGATTGCCTGTTCTGCCGGATGGTCGCCGGCGAGATCGCCGTCGATCGCGTGTACGAGGACGAAAACGTGCTCGCGTTCAACGATATCAATCCACAGGCGCCGACCCACGTGCTGATCATTCCGCGTACCCACATCGCGACCGTCAACGACCTGCAGCCCGACCATCACGCACTCGCAGGGCGGCTCTACACGGTCGCCGCGAGAATCGCGCGTGAGCGCGGGGTCGCCGACGACGGCTACCGGCTGGTCATGAACTGCAATGCCGATGGCGGCCAGTCGGTCTATCACATCCATCTGCACCTGCTCGCCGGCCGCAGGATGCAGTGGCCACCCGGTTGAAGCCTCAGCGGCGCACCCGCGGATCGTTGAAGCGCTCGGCGAGCTGCAGCAGCTGCGCGTAGCTCTGGTAGCGACGCTGCGACACTTCACCTGCTTCAACTGCCCGCAGCACCGCGCATCCCGGTTCAGCGCGATGGTGGCAGTCCTGGAACCGGCACGCGTCGGCGCGCGCGACGATCTCCGGATAGCCCCGCTGCACGTCAGCCGGTGGCGGCAGCGGCGGGCTGTAACCACGTACGCCCGGCGAGTCGATGACCGCACCTCCGCCCGGCAGCCGGAACAGCGTGGCCGTCGTCGTCGTGTGACGACCTTCGCGGGTGCGCGCCGAAATGTCGCCCACCGGCTGTGAGGCCGCGGGCACCAGCGCGTTGACCAGCGACGACTTGCCCACGCCGGACTGGCCGACGAAGCTTGCAACCTCGTCGGCAAGCGCTGCGGCGAGTCCGGCAAGGTCATCTTCAGCTGCGTCGCCGACGCGCGTTCGCATCACCGTGTAACCGGCTGCTGCATAGTAGTCGAGGCCGCTGGACAGCGCGGGCGACCAGTGGTCGCGCAGATCGGCCTTGTTGGCCACGACCAGCGCGCGCAACCCCAGTAACCCGGCCGCGCACAGGTAGCGGTCGGCAATGAACAGGTCGGGTGGCGGTAATGGCGCGATGACGACGACCAGCATCGTCAGGTTCGCCGCAAGCGGTTCGGGACGGCCCCGGCTGTCTATGCGCTCGAGGCACGACCGGCGCCGTCCCACCCGCACAATCCGTCCCGGGTCACCGTTGCGTGCGGGCAGAAAATCGACCTCGTCGCCAGCCACCGGCCGCAGGTTGCGCCGGGCCGCAAGACAGTGGTCACGGGTGCCGTCCACGCGGTCCTCGACGAGAAAGCCGCTTCTGTAGCGCGCGACGACGACGCCCGTGCGGGTGTCGCGCTGCGGGGGTGGCTGGGGTCGCGCGCGTGTCATGCGTCGGCAGTATAGCGCCCGGAGTGTGGCCGACGCCGGCTTGCGACCCCGTTATACTGCAGCCTGGAGAATACGGAGTCAGCGGCGGAATGGAACCCAGTGCCGACAACCTGATCTGGCTGGATATCGAGATGACCGGGCTCGACCCCGAGCGTGACCGCATCATCGAGATGGCAACCGTGGTCACCGACCGGGAGCTGCACGTGCTCGCCGAAGGCCCGACACTGGTCGTGCACCAGAGCGACGAGGTGCTCGACGCCATGGACGAATGGAATACGCGCCAGCACGGAGGATCGGGCCTGATCGGGCGCGTGCGCCACAGCAGCATGACCGAGCGCGAGGCGGAGCTGATCACGCTGACCTTCCTCGGGCAGTGGGTGCCGCCCGGATGCTCGCCGATGTGCGGCAACAGCATCTGCCAGGACCGACGTTTCCTCGCGCGCTACATGCCGGAACTGTCCGCGTATTTTCACTATCGCCACCTCGATGTCAGTACGCTCAAGATCCTGGCTCGTATGTGGGCGCCAGAGGTTGCCGACGCATTCACGAAGGAATCCAGTCATCTCGCGCTGGACGACATATACGATTCGATCGCCGAGCTGCGCCACTACCGGGAGCGCCTGCTTCGCGGCGACCTCAGCGCTATGTCAGGCGCGCGATGACCGACAAGCCTTTTTCGCCCGCATGCGAGCGCAACCGCGAGCCGATTCTCGCGGTGCTGGGCGAGGTATTCGAGCACGCGCACGCCGTGCTCGAAATCGGGTCGGGGACCGGCCAGCATGCGGTGTACTTTGCGCGAGCATTGCCGCATGTCCAATGGCATCCGAGTGACCGCGCCGAGTATCACGATGGCATAGAAGCATGGCGTGCCGACGGGGGTACTGACAACCTGCATCCGCCGCTGCTGCTCGACGTGAACATGCCACAGTGGCCGGTCGTCGACGGTGTCGATGCGGTGTTCAGCGCCAACACCGCGCACATCATGAGCTGGCAAGAGGTCTGCCTGATGCTGCGCGGCGTTGCGGCGCTGCTGCCTGGCGGCGCACCATTCTGCCTTTACGGACCATTCAATCGTGCCGGTGCATTCACCAGCGACAGCAATCGCGAGTTCCACCAGTCGCTGCAGCTTCGGATGCCGCACATGGGACTGCGCGACATTGACGCGCTGCGCGAAGAGGCCGAGCCGCAAGGACTCATGCTCGAGGCCGTGCACGAGCTTCCGGCCAACAACCTGATGCTCGTGTGGCGTCGCACACACGCGCCTTGAGTGGCTTGCGGGCACGCCGGTGCCCGTGCAGTAAGCGGTTTCAGTGGCGTGCGGGGGCGCGGCTGCGCAGCCAGAAGTAGTAGACGATGCCGGTGAGCGCGCCGCCGAGGTGCGCGCCATGGCCGATGGGCAGTCCGCCACCGTCGAGCTGCGCGGTGAGCCCCCAGATGTCTATCGCGATGAACGCCAGCGCGGCGAGCAGCGCTGGCGCCGGGAGGATGCCGAAGATCAGGATCTTCTGGCGCGGGAACGACAGCGAGAACAGCAGCAGCAGCCCGGCCACGGCGCCCGAGGCACCCAGTGCCGGCAGCTCCGGGGGGCGGCCCAGCAGCAGTGTCGAAGTGGCCGCATGTGCGATGCCGCTGACCACGGCAGCGACAAGGTAAAACGCGAGAAAGCGCTTCACACCCATCAGGATTTCGAGTACCCGCCCGAAACTCCACAGCACCAGCATGTTGATCATCAGGTGCAGCAGCATGTTGTGCGAGAACGCGGAGCCGACGAGCACCCAGTAGCGCCCGTCGGCCAGATGCTGCCAGCTGACGAGAAAGTTCGCCGCCATCAACTCCACCGGCAACATGAACCATGCTGCGAACACGGCGATGTTGATGGCCACCAGGATCGGTACCACGACGGCTGTAGGGTAGTTCGAGGGTTTCTGGTTTGTATCCAAGCGTCTGTCAGCCGTAATGGTGTGAATCAGCGTGCAGGATAGCGCCGTAGCGATGACGGTGCACGGGCCTGCGCAGGGCGCGCAGTGCGGCCGCACGCGCGGAGGCGGCGCACGCCGGGTGCACGGCGGTGGCTGGCACTATCCGTCGCTGACGCCGAGCCGGCGGTAAAGCGTGCGTCTGCCGATGCCGAGCACCTCGGCTGCGCGCCGCTTGTTGCCGCCGAGCTGCTCGAGCACGTGGCGAATGTAGCGCAGTTCTATATCGGCAAGCGGCTGCAGTTCCCCCGGCGTCCAGACGCTGTGCGGCTCGCTCGTTTCGGCCGGGGCGCGATGCAGGCGCCGGGGCAGCGCCGCCGCCTCGATGGTGTCGTCGTTGCTGAACGCAACCGCGCGCTCGAGCGCGTTGGACAGTTCCCGCACGTTGCCCGGGAAGCGGTAAGCGCGCAGCAGTTCAAGCGCATCCGGGGCCAGTGCGGGCGTGTCGCCGCCGGCCGGCGAGAAGCGCGCGATGAAGTGGGCGGCGAGCAGCTCCATGTCATCGCCGCGTTCGCGCAGTGCCGGCACCTCCAGCGTGAACGTCTCCAGGCGGTAGAACAGGTCTTCGCGAAAGTTGCCCTGCGTGACTTCGGCCTCGAGGTCACGGTTGGTGGCCGCCAGCACGCGTACGTCGACCCGGGCCTCCCGGTTGCCGCCGACCGGCCGCACGCTCCCGTCCTCCAGTACGCGCAGCAGCTTGGCCTGCATCTCTACAGGCATTTCTCCAATTTCGTCGAGCAGCACGGTACCGCGTGAAGCCTCTGCGAAGAGTCCGTCGCGGGCATTGCGCGCGCCGGTGAACGCGCCGGCCACATGCCCGAAGAGTTCGCTTTCCATCAGTTCGGCCGGGATACCCGCGCAGTTGATCGCGACGAAAGGGCCGCCCGCGCGGTCGCTCTCTTCATGGATCGCGCGGGCGACGAGTTCCTTGCCGGTGCCCGACTCTCCGGTGATCAGCACCGGGCCCTGCGCGTTTGCGACCCGGCGGATCTGCTCGAACAGCCGCCGCATCGCGGTGCTGCGCCCGATCATGCCGTGGAAGTCCTCGGAGCCGAGCAGCGTCCGGTAGTGGGCAACCTCCTCGCGCAGGCGACGCGTCTCGAGCGCGCGTTCGACTGCAAGTCGCAGGTGGTCGAGCTTCAGCGGCTTGGTCAGAAAGTCGTCGGCGCCCACTTTCAGCGCTTCCACAGCCTGCTCGACCGTGCCGAAAGCCGTGATCATGATGAACGCGGGGGGGATCGACGCCTCCTTCAGCTCGCGCAGCAGCGCGAGCCCGTCCTGGCCGGGCAGACGCAGGTCGCTGACGACCAGCGCCGCGGGCCGCGAGCGATGGGCGGCGAGCGCTTCCTGTACGTCGCCCGCGGTACGCACGTCGTGGCCGGCATCGCCGAGCTCGTCGGCGAGCAGCTCGCGCAGCGCGTCGTCATCCTCGACGATCAGCACCGCGGCCTGCGCTCGATTGTGATGCACCACGCCGCTCATGCCCGGTGCCCGCTGGTGTTGAGCAGCAGCCGGAAGCGGGCGCCGCCGAGTGGTGATTCGTCCACGGAGATGCGTCCCCCATGCGCTTCGGCGATCGCGTGCACGACAGAGAGTCCGAGCCCCGTGCCTTCGCCGACGGTTTTGGTCGTGTAGAAAGGTTCGAAGAGGTGCGGGCGCACCGACTCCGGAATGCCCGGGCCGTCGTCCTCTACGATGAAACCGCGTCCCTCGTCGTCGTCGAACCAGCTGATCCGGACGCGGCCGCGCGGTGTGGCCTGCATGGCATTGCGCACGAGGTTGACCAGCGCCTGTTCGACGCGGATGCGGTCGACGTCCAGTGCCGGCCCGTCCCCGTCGCTTTCGCCCGGTGTCTCGATCACGGTATCGCTGCGTTCCAGGTCCGGTGCGAGCTGCGACAGCGCGCACTGGACCAGCCTGTTCGCATGTTCGGGCCGACGCCGCAACGGGTTCCGACGGGCGAAGTCCATGAGCTGGCGCACGATATGTTCCATGCGTGCCACTTCTCCACGGATGCGCTCGAAGGCGCGGCGCAGCGGGTCATCGAGCGCGTCGTGGCGCAGGCCGCGCTGTGCGCTCGCGTCGACGGTGGCGAGCGGTGTGCCCAGCTCGTGTGCGACCCCGGCGGCGAGCTGTCCGACCGCGGCGAGCTTTTCGGACTGCGCGAGCTGCTCCTTGAGCGTGATTTCCGCGGCCCGGCGCTGCACCAGCTCGCGGTGCGTACTGACGACCCCATCGAGCATCCGGTTGATGCTGCCGGACAGGGCGCGCAGCTCCAACGGTCCGCTGGTGCCGATCCGGTGGTCAAGGTCGCCGCCGGCCACCCGATCCATCGCCCTTTCCATTCGCGAGACATGCCGGCCGACCGCGCGATGGTGGCCGAGGAAGATCACGCCGGTCAGCAGCAGGCCCAGCAGCACGGCGCCGGCCACGGTCCAGGCGCGCAGTTCGGAGAGGTAGTCCTCGAAGTCGCTGCCGCGCCGGGTGACCTGGAGCAGGCCGATGATGCGGCCACCGGCGTCGGTCAGCGGCTGGAAGTACGAGTAGACCTCCTCGTCGCCGAGGTCCTCGAAGTCGCCGCCGCGTTCGCGCCCTGTGGCGAGCTGGACGACCTGGTCGCTCGGCATCGCCGCACGCGGCGTTCCGGTGGATGCGATGCGTCTTCCCTGTTCGTCGTACACGTAGACGCCGTAGACGAGGCCGATGCGCCCGGCCGACAACAGCACGCTTTCGACGCCGGCGAGCTCGCGGTTGGCCAGCGCGTGGCTGAGCGGCAGCGTCATCGCGCGGGTGACCAGCTCGATGTCTTCCTGCATGCGCGTCGCACCCTGTCGCTCGACCGCGGCGAGGCCGAGCCAAGCGGCGAAGCCGGCGAGCAGCATGCAGGGCAGCAGGATGAATGCGGTGACGGCGAGCCGAAGCGAATAGCCGCGATAGCGGCGAAGGCGTGGCACGGTGGCAGACTCCGGGCACGTATGAATGTGCCAACATAGCACATTCATACGTCAAATCTGTCTCAGGATGACCTCGAAGTGTGCCATATTGGCCATTCCCGCGAAGGTCGGACGTGAATACCGTCGGTCGGACCGGCGAAGGTGGACGCCGCCGAACGGTCCGTGAGGTCCGCGCGATCTCAGGCCGAGAGGACGAACAGCAGGATCGTGCAGGCCAGGCCCGCCGTCCACGCCAGCGTGCGCAGCGTCGCCAGATCGGCCATGTAAAGCCCGCCGTAGACGAGGCGTGCGGCGATGAACACGAGCGCGAGCGTGTCTATCGTGGCTTGGGAGGTGCCGGCGAGGTGGGCGATGATTACGCCGGCGGCGAACGGTGCGAAGGCCTCGAACGCATTCTGCTGGGCCCAGTTCGCCCGCTGTGGCCAGCCCTGCAGCCGCGCGAGATAGTCACGTGGCGCGTTGTTGTCGAGGCGCCCCGCGCCAGTACGCATGCCACCAGCCTTCGCGCATGCGGTCCAGACTATGGGCATCAGCGCCGCGGCGAGCACGCACCAGTAGGCGATGGTCATGGGTCAGCTTACCTTCTGGCCGGCGAGGAACATCCACGTCTCGATGACGGTGTCTGGATTCAGCGAGAGGCTGTCGATACCCTGGTCGAGCAGCCAGCGCGCGAGGTCGGGATGATCGGACGGGCCCTGGCCGCAGATGCCGATGTACTTGCCTTGCCGGCGGCACGCGTCGATGGCCATTGCGAGCAGCGCCTTCACTGCATCGTCGCGCTCGTCGAACAGGTGTGCAATCACCGCCGAGTCACGGTCGAGCCCGAGCGTGAGCTGCGTCATGTCGTTGGACCCGATCGACATGCCGTCGAAGTATTCGAGGTAGCGGTCTGCGAGCAGCGCATTGGTCGGCAGCTCGCACATCATGATGATCTTCAGTCCGTTCTCGCCGCGACTCAGTCCGGCGTCGGCAAGCAGGCCGGTGACCTGTCGCGCCTCTTCCACCGTGCGCACGAACGGCACCATGACCTGCACGTTGGTCAGGCCCATGTCTTCCCGCACCCGACGCAGTGCAAGGCATTCGAGCTCGAAACACGGGCGGAAACTCTCGTCCACGTAGCGTGACGCACCGCGAAACCCGAGCATGGGATTTTCCTCCTCGGGTTCATAGCGCGCGCCGCCGACGAGGTTTGCGTACTCGTTGGACTTGAAATCCGACAGCCGCACGATGACCGGCTCGGGGGCGAACGCCGCGGCAATGGTCGAGATCCCCTCGGTGAGCTTGGCGATATAGAACTCGACCGGATCCGAGTAGCCGGCCATTTGCTCGTCGATGACCTCGCGAAGCTCCGCGTCCAGCGAGTCATACTCGAGCAGCGCCCGTGGATGGACGCCGATCATGCGGTTGATGATGAACTCGAGTCGCGCCAGGCCCACGCCGCGATGCGGAATCGATGCAAACGCGAAGGCGCGGTCAGGGTTGCCGACGTTCATCATGATCTTGACCGGAATGTCCGGCAGCGAGTCGAGTTCGATCTGCTTCTGTTCGAAGCTGAGCGCCCCGCGGTATACGTAGCCTTCGTCGCCCTCGGCGCAGGATACCGTAACCTCGGCGCCGTCAGGTACCGTGTCGGTGGCGTCCGCACAGCCCACCACCGCGGGGATGCCGAGTTCGCGCGCGATGATCGCCGCGTGGCAGGTGCGCCCGCCACGGTTGGTGACGATGGCCGATGCGCGCTTCATGATCGGTTCCCAGTCGGGGTCGGTCATGTCGGCGACGAGTACGTCGCCGGCCTGGACGCGTGACATCTCGCCGATGTCGCGAATGATCTTCGCCGGGCCGCTGCCGATTTTCTGGCCGATACTGCGCCCCCGCGAGAGGATCTCCGAGCGATCTTTCAGCGTGTAGCGCTGGATGCTGCGGCCGCTGCGGCTCTGCACCGTTTCGGGGCGCGCCTGCAGGATGTACAGCCGGCCATCTTCGCCGTCACGCCCCCACTCGATATCCATCGGGCAGCCGTAGTGCTCCTCGATGGTCAGCGCCTGGCGGGCGAGTTCCGCGAGGTCGTCGTCGTCGAGCGAGAAGCGCTGGCTGTCGGCGGGTTCGACCGGGACGACGCGCACGCGGTTTTCGCTGTCGTCGCCCTCGGCATAGATCATCTTCTCGGCCTTGCTGCCGAGGTTGCGCCGCAGTACGGCCTGGCGGCCGGCACGCAACGCGGGTTTGTAGACGTAGAATTCGTCGGGATTGACCGCGCCCTGCACGACCATCTCGCCGAGGCCCCACGAACTCGTGATGAACACCACGTCACGGAACCCTGATTCGGTATCGAGCGTGAACATCACGCCGCTGGCGCCGCGGTCGCTGCGCACCATGTGCTGCACGCCCACCGACAGCGCGACGAGGTTGTGGTCGAAGCCCTGGTGCACGCGGTAGGCGATCGCGCGGTCATTGAACAGCGACGCGTAGACTTCGTGGATTGCACGCACGACGTTGTCGAAGCCGCGCACGTTGAGCATGGTTTCCTGCTGACCGGCGAACGATGCGTCGGGCAGGTCTTCGGCGGTAGCCGACGAGCGCACCGCCACGGCGATGTCGCGGCCGTCAGTCATTTCGTCCCACGCGGTGCGGATATGACCGAGCAGGACGTCCGGAAGCGGCGCCTCCATGATCCACTCGCGAATGCGGCGACCGGTGCGGGTCAGCGCGGCAACGTCGTCCACGTCCAGGTCGGCGAGCGCCTCCCGGATGCGCGTGTCGATGCCGGAGCTGGCGAGAAACTCCCGGTAAGCCTTCGCGGTGGTCGCAAAGCCGCCGGGCACAGTGACCCCGAGCGAGGCGAGGTGTGAGATCATTTCGCCGAGTGACGCATTCTTGCCGCCGACGCGTTCTACGTCACCCATGCCCAGGCTATCCAGCCTGACTACGTACTCTTCCAACTCAACTCCCTTTGCGCGCTGCTTGGTGACGGCGACCGGCTCGTGCAGAATCAGCCGGGCCCAGCAAACTGGCTGGCGCGGAACAGCAAGTATCTACAGATGCAGCGAACTGTCTATTTCGTATCGGACCAGACGGGCGTGACGGCGGAAACGCTGGGTCACAGCCTCTTGACACAGTTCGACGGCCAGGAATTCCGGCTCGTGACTGTGCCATTTATCGATTCGGTTGACAAGGCAAGAGCCACCGTCGAGCGGATCAACATGGCCGCCGAGCGCGAGGGCGTGCGGCCGATCGTATTCAGCACGCTGGTACAGGACGAATTGCGCACCGTGGTCCGGCAGGCCAATGCGCTGTTCCTCGATTTTTTCGATGCGTTTCTGGGCCCGCTGGAGCTTGAGCTGCAGATGCAGTCGACGCATACCCTGGGGCGCGCGCACGGCGTGACCGACACCGCGTCGTACATGCGCCGCATCGAGGCGACCAACTTCGCGATGGCCCACGACGATGGTGGCACCGCGCGTAGCTACGAGATGGCCGATGTGATCCTCATCGGCGTGTCAAGGTCGGGGAAGACGCCGACATGCCTCTACATGGCGTTGCAGTATGGCGTGTACGCAGCAAACTATCCGCTGACCGAGGACGAGCTCGAAACCGCGACGCTGCCGCCGGCGATCCGCAGCTATCGCGACAAGCTCTACGGGCTCACGATCTCGCCCGAGCGGCTGCAGCAGATCCGTCGCGAACGCCGGCCTCACGGCCGCTACGCATCGCCACAGCAGGTGCGTTTCGAGCTGCGCGCCGCGGAAACGCTGTACAGGCGCCAGTCCATTCCCTTCATCAACACCACTGACAAGTCCATCGAGGAAATTGCCGCGGCCATTCTCAACGAGACGGGTGTCGAACGGCGCGTGCGCTGAAGCTCACACGCGCAGCGTGGGCGCAGACAGCCCCGTGTAGTGCTCGATACGTCCCAGCGACGCGGCGGTGTGGCCGAGCGCGGCGAGCACATTGCGGCTGGCCTGGGCGATCGCCTCCGGTGCGGTGACATGTTGCTCTAGGTATACGCGCAGCGTCGCCCCGCGGGTGCCGGTGCCCGACAGCCGGTAGATGATGCGGCTGCCGTCGTCGAGCAGGACCTCGATGCCCTGGTGCTCGGAGTGGCTGCCGTCGACCGGGTCTTCGTACGCGAAGTCGCGCATCGAGTGAACACCGCGGGGCGGTGCAGCCCCCGGCGTGCAGGCCGCGCGCAGTCCTTCGACCAGGGCGTTTGCAGCATCGGCGTCGGCGATCTGCCAGTCTTCACGAAGGTAATGATGGCGTCCGAAACGCTGCCAATGCGCGTCGAGCAGTTCAGGGATGCTGCGCCGTGCGTCGGCGAGCACGTCCAGCCAGAACAGGACCGCCCAGAGCCCGTCCTTTTCGCGCGCGTGGTGGCTGCTGGTGCCGAAACTCTCCTCTCCGCACAGGCCGAGTTGGCCGTCCTCGAGCAGGTTGCAGAAGAAACGCCAGCCGGTCGGCGTGACATGACACGGTATGCCCAGCGCGTCGGCGACCGCGTCGATCGCGCGACTGGTGGGCATCGAACGGGCGACGCCCGGGAGGCCTTCCCTGTAACCGGGCACCCGGTGATGTTGGGCGGCGAGGACCGCGAGGCTGTCACACGGGTGCACCAGTCCACCCGGGCCGAGAATCATGTTGCGGTCGCCGTCGCCGTCGGACGCGGCGATCAGGTCCGGCCCACCGGTGGCCTCGGCGGCGCGCAGCAGTTCCGGCGCTTCGACGGGATTCGGGTCCGGGTGCAGGCCGCCGAAGTCGGGCAGCGGGGTCGCGCGCTGCACGGCGCCTTCGGGTGCGCCGAGCAGGTCGCAGAAGATGTGCCGCGCGTACGGGCCGGTGACGGCGTTCATCGCGTCGAAGTGCAGGCGAAACCCGCTCGCAAGCAGCGCCCGGATACGGTCGAAGTCAAACAGCGACTGCATCAGCGCCGCGTAGTCGCTGACCGGGTCGACGATCTCGATGACGCAATCTCCGAACGCGTGTACGCCGAGGGCGTCCAGCGGCGGGACCGCAAGGTCCGTGCAGATGCGGTAGGCCCCGATGGATCGGCTGCGCGCGTAAATGGCCTCGGTGAGCGCCTCGGAGGCCTGTCCGCCGCTGGCGACATTGAACTTGATACCGAAGTCGCCGTCGGGGCCGCCGGGGTTGTGACTCGCGGTCAACAGGAACCCGCCGTCGGCGCGGCGATGGCGGATCAGGTGAGACGCTGCGGGCGTGGACAGCAGACCGTCACGCCCGATGATCACGCGCGTTACGCCGTTGGCCGCGGCCATGCGGATCAGCGTCTGCAGCGCTTCGGCGTTGAAGTGACGGCCGTCGCCACCGGCAATCAGTGTGGCGCCGTCCGGCAGGTCAGCGATGTCGAACACGCTCTGGAGGAAGTTCTCGAGGTAGTGCGGTTGCCGGAACGTCGCCACCGGGCGACGCAGCCCGGCGGTGCCCGGACGCTGGTCGTCATACGGACGGGTCTCTACCTGCTGATGCTGCATGATTCAAGCCACCTTTCTCATGGGCCGGGCACGGACTGGATGATATATTCAGATCATGGACGACTACATTGTGCCCGACAGGTTATGTGCGCCGCGGCCGCGAAGTTTCGTGGCGCTCATGGCGCTGTATGAAAGCAACTGGGACCGGCTGCATGCGCTGGTGCCGGCACTGTCGCGGCTGCGTGGCCCGCAGGTCTCGCGGGTGCACGAGGACTGCGACGTACACCTGGAAGTGCTCGAGCGTACCCGCTACACGACCACGCTGCGCCTGACCTACCTGTTCGATTGCGGTGACGCGCGCGGCGAGGTGCGTGACCCCGACGTGGTCGTGCGCGTCTACCACGACGCCCGCCAGGTCGAAGCGATGAACTGCGCGCGCGTGCATCGTCACGAGGTGCTGCGCCGTCTCGCCGCCGCGCACGTCGAACTCGACCACCGCTGGAGCCGTAACGTGCTGCTCAACAAGTGGCTCGAGTATCTGCTCGACTGTGGCCACCTGTTCGCCGGGCTGCACAGCCAGGGCGGCACCGGAACCGCGGGCTGAATCACGCTTTGGCGCCGCCGGTCGCGCTAGGCTTGCAGACGGTTTAGGGCGGCCGGAAGGACATCCGGGCAGGATCTGGACGATGGTGGCTACATTGATTCGTCGCGGCGAGCACGCCGGTGCAGAGGTGGGCGACGAGCGGCTGCTCCGCCTCTACTGGAATCGTGCCGAGGTCAAGAAAGAACTCGCACGACTCCGGCGCGAGCGCCATGAACTGCTCGAACGCGTCAGCGACCGCGAGGCCGACACCCAGCGGGTCAAGGAACAGCTCGAGTCGCTGGAGCGCCTGCTCGCCGATCGCCATGCCGCGGCCGGCGCCATTGTGCATTTCCAGTTGCGCCACCTCTGGCGTACCGCCTCCGACAAGGTTCGCCGCTTTGGTGGTGAACTCGCCGAAAAACAGGAGCGGCGGGAGGGCGAGCGGCTTGAGGCCGAATTCCGGCGCCGCCAGAGCCTGCTTATCGTCGACCTGGACCGCCAGGCCCGTACCGCGGAGACCGAACTCACCGACCTGGAGCAGCGCGTGGAGGCGCTGCGGCGCCTGCAGGCCGGCCTGCCGTTCTGGCGTGTGCTGCGCCGCCGGGAGCTGCGCCACCAGCTCGACGGGCTGGAAACCCGGCTCGCCGAGCAGCGCGGCGAGCACGAAAGCCTGCGACGCCAGCGCCAGGTGCTCGTCGAGGAGCCCTGCCCGGAATTTCCCGGCCTGTCGCTTGAAAGCCGTCGCCTGCTCAACCTGGCCATCATCGCCATGGCGCAGGAACTGGTGCTGTTTTTCAGCGCCGAAGACGTGGCGGTACGCGCCCGCGCGGCGATGACCGAGGACGTGCGCAACGCCGACTACGGCGCGCGAGAGGTGTGCGAGCGGCTTTCCCGTCACGTGGACGAACGGCTGGCCGCGCTCGCTGACGCCGGAGATATCAACGCACGCGTCAAGCGACGCACCGAGTTCCTGCGCACCAGCGTCGAGTACCGTCGAGAAGACGAGAGCGTTCCACTCGCGCAGTCGTTGTCGGAAATCCCGCAGCGCCCGCTCGCCTCCGAGAAGGATTGCATCGCCGTCAACGTGCTTGCCGACGAGTACTGGGACCTCTACGAAGCGCTGCACTGACCGGGCGGCATCACTCTGTTAGCATCCGGGCTCAGACCCTGTCACCCGGAGAGCGCGCGTGAATCGACCCGTATCCGCAAGTCCAGCTCCAGTGCCGCGCCGCGGCCTGTTCGTCACAGCTGCAGCCGCCGCCGTGTTCACGGTCGCCTGCGCCGATTCCGGTGGCTCCGCGAGTGATGGCGCCGGAGCGGCCACGATCCAGTCGGCGAGCGTGCGGTTCCATGACGCGGACGAACGGTCCATCGGCGAAGCCCGATTGACCGAAGGCCCGAACGGCGTCCTGATCGACCTCGAGCTCGACGGGCTGCCGCCGGGCTTCAAGGCGATTCACATCCACGATACGGGCACCTGCGATGACCACCACGACGGCTTTCAGGCCTCGGGCGGCCACCTCAATCCGGACGGGCGCCAGCACGGGCTGATGAACCCCGAAGGGCCCGACGCCGGGGACTTCCCCAACATCTACGTGCACGACGACGGACGGGTGTACGCCCAGCTGTTCACGCCTTACGCGTCGCTTGGCGGTGCGGGCGGACGCGCGTGGATTCTCGACGAATCCGGTGCCGCGCTGGTGATACACGAAAACCCCGACGATCACTACACCCAGCCCATCGGCGGCGCCGGCGCGCGTATCGCCTGCGGCGTGGTCGAGGCCGACTGAGGCCCGCTCAGGCCAGCGGGGCGGGGCGGCCTAGGCGGCCGACGCGCCGTGACCATGCAGCGGTGTCGTCGAGCAGGCTGTAGACGTAGGGCACCACCACCAGCGACACCAGCGTCGAGAACAGCAGGCCGCCGATGATCGCGCGCGCCATAGGGTAGTAGGGCGGGCCGTCACCGCCGACCTGGGTCGTGCCGAGCGCGAGCGGCGCGAGCCCCAGCACCGTTGTCGCGACCGTCATCAGTATGGGGCGCAGCCTGTTGCGACCGCCGGTGAGGATTGCCTCCAGCCGCGGCAGTCCCTCGCGACGCAGGTTGTTGATGTGGTCTACAAGCACGATGCCGTTGTTCACGACGATGCCCATCAGGATCATGATTCCTATCGAGGCCATGAACGAAAAGGTCGTGCCCGTCAGCGCGAAGAACACGAGTACACCGACGATCGAGAACGCGATCGAAACCAGTATGCTCAACGGGTGGATCGCTGATTCGAACAGTGCCGCCATCACGATGAATATCAGCACCACCGCAAGCAGCAGGCTCTGAAAGATGATGGCCTGGCTCTGGTCGGTACGCTCGAGTCCGCGCCCGAAACGCCAGTCGTACCCCGGCGGCAGCTCGAATTCTTCCATGACTTCGCGCACGCGTGGCCGAATCTCTTCGGCGGAGACGCCGTGGGGCAGCACACCGGTGAGCGTCACCGCGGTCTCGCGATCGACGCGGCGGATCGCGCGCGGCGCCGGCACGGTTTCGAATGCCGCAAGACTGCCGAGCGTGACCCGATCACCGTCGGGCGTATACAGCGGCAGCCGGGCGAGATCCTCGAGGCTTTGGCGGTCAGACTCGCGGTAGGCGAGGCGGACGGCGATTTCGCCTTGGTCGCCCCGGTATTCTCGAAGCCGGTCACCGCGCAGCGCCACGCGGATCGCGTCGGCGATGTCGCGGTTGCCGAGGCCGGCGCGCGCAGCGCGCTCGGCGTCGATCGAGATGCGGACCTCGCGTTCACCTGAGCCCAGGTCGGCATTCAGATTTTCGAAGATATCGAGGGCCAGCAGCCGGCGCCGCAGTTCCGGCACGAGGTCTGCGAGCACGTCGGTCGAATCACCACGCACGATCATCTGGAAGCCGTCACCGCCGCCCTGCTGTTCGAACTGGAAGCTCGGTTCCCCGATCGCAATGGTGGGCAGTCCGGCCTGGATTTCGCGGATCACCTCGGCGGTCGGCACGCGCTTGCCGGGCCCTTCTCGCAGCAGGATCGTCGATTCGGCGCGGCCCTCGTCATAGAAGCTGTATACCGACTCGATGTCCAGGCGGTCGCGGTTGTCGAGCAGGTAGGCCTCGACGCGCTCCACCGCCGAGGCGACCCGATCGAGCGAGTGGATGCCCTGCACGTGATAGGGCATGAATAGGCGCCGCGAACTTTCCTGCGGAAATGCATCGAAGGTGATGAATCGCGGCGGGAGGACCAGCCCGGCGACGAGGATCGAAAGCACGACCACGCCGGTCCAGACACGTCGGCGCAGTGCCAGCGCGAGCGCGCGCGCGTACAGGTCCGACAGGCGCAGCAGCCAGCCTCCGGCTCGCGGCGGTGGCGGCGTCGGCAGCCGCGCGGCAAGCATCGGGATCAGCGTCTGGGCGATCAACAGCGACGCAATGACCGCGACGGTGATCGTGACGGCGACGTGGGTCAGGAATATCGTGATGTCGACCTTCTCGCCGAAGGCGATGGGCGCGAACACCGCAATGGTCGTCGCCGTGCCGGCGATCACCGCAAGCCCGACCTCCCGCACGCCGGCAATGCTTGCGCCGTGTGGGTCTTCGGGGGCCGCCTGGCGATAGCGCGCGATGCTCTCCGTGACGACGACGGAGTTGTCGACGAGCATGCCGATCGCCAGCATCAGGCCCATCATGCTCAGGATGTTCAGCGAAATGCCCGCGAAGTACATCGCTGCGAGCGTGATCAGCAGTGCGAACGGGACCGACAGCGTCACCAGCAGGGTCATGCGCCACTGGCGCAGGAAGACGTACAGCACCGCGAGCGCCAGCAGCGCACCGATGAGCCCCGCCTGCAGCAGGTCGGTGAGTGACTGGCGGATGCTGGTCGCCTGGTTGTCCAGGTCGAAAATCTGTATGCCCTGCATTTCGGGCAGCTCACCGATGCGCGCGAGTTCGTCACGCACACGGTCGGCGACCTCCACGATGTTTGCCCCCGGCGTGCGGTAGATGTTGAGCGCGGCCGCGTAGGTCCCGTTGAGACGGCGCCCGTAGCTGCGATCGGGCGCGCGCAGCGCGATCTCGGCGACGTCGCCGAGGCGCAGTCCGGCGGCATTGAGCGCCAGCTCACGGATGTCGTCGAGGCTCGTGAACTGGCCTGCCGGACGTACCGCGAAGCGCATGCCGTCGGCGCTGATGCGTCCGGCGCTGACGGCGAAGTTGCTGCGCTCCAGGCGGTGGCGCAGGTCACCAAGTGCGAGTCCGTGCGCAGCGACGCGATCGGCGTCGAGCAGGATGCGGATCTCGTCGGGTTCCACGCCCTGCAGATCCACGCGGGAGACGCCCTCGAGGCGTTCGATGCGACGCTTCACGCTGCGGTCGAGGAGTTCGAACTCGCCCGAGATGTCGCGGTCGCCCGAGAAACGCAGCACCATGATCGGTTGGTCGCCGGTAGACCCGGTGTAGATCTGGATCCGGCGCAGGTCGGCGGGCAGCCGGTCGCGGATCGCCTCCACCCTGGCGCGCGCGTCGATGCCCGCGGTGGTCATGTCGTGGTCCCAGCCGAACTCCATCATCACTTCGACGCGGCTTTCACGGCTGGTCGACGTCATCGATCGCAGTCCGGGCAGCGTTGCCAGGACTTCCTCGACGGGGCGCGTGATCTCGCGTTCGACCTCGGCCGGCGTGGAGCCCTCGTAGGGAATGACGACGAACATGCCGGGCCAGTCGATGTCCGGAAAGCGCTCCAGCGGCAGCAGTCGGCCCGACAGCAGGCCGATCACCGCGACCGCGGCAAACACCATCAGGCAGGCGACGGGGCGCCGCAGTGCAAGCTCGGTGTGCCTCATGTCCGTGCCTCCTGCACGCCGCCGGTGGTCGCCGCGGCGGGTTGTCCGGCGC
The DNA here is from genome assembly GCA_003567855.1 of Gammaproteobacteria bacterium. GTDB lineage: Bacteria > Pseudomonadota > Gammaproteobacteria > Steroidobacterales > PWYM01 > PWYM01. The sequence goes on from PWYM01000267.1 coordinate 56,790, forward strand.
CCGCGAGCAGGGAGTAGACCACCGGGATCACCACCAGCGTCAGCAGCGTCGCGGTCAGCAGCCCGCCGATCACCGCGATCGCCATCGGCGCGCGCACTTCGGCGCCTTCGCCGAAGCCCAGCGCCATCGGCAGCAGCCCCAGCGCGGTCGTCATCGTCGTCATCAGGATCGGCCGCAGCCTGGCGCGGGTCGCGTCGCGTATCGCCTGCATCTTTTCCACGCCGCGGTCGCGCAGCTGGTTGATGAAGTCGACCAACACGATCGCATTGTTGACAACGATCCCGGTGAGCATGATCACGCCTATGAAGGCGACCACGCTCAGCGTAGTACCGGTCAGCCACAGCGCGAGCACCACGCCGACCAGCGCCAGCGGGATCGTGAACAGGATCACGAAGGGGTGGACCAGGGACTCGAACTTCGACGCCATCACGAGGTAGACGAGGAACACGGCCATCAGCAGCGAGAACTGCATCGAACCCAGCGCTTCGCGCATTTCCTCCGTCTGGCCGGTGATGCGCAGCGACACCCCCTCGGGTAGCGGCACCGACGAGAGCAGCGCCTCGGCGGCCACCACGGCGCTGCCCAGATCGCCGCGCTCGATGCCGGCCGAGACGGTCGCCGCACGCGACTGGTCGACGCGCCGGATCTCGGCCGGGCCCGGCATGACCCGGATATCGGCGACCGCCTCCAGGGGGACGGGGCGGGCCGAGTTCGGGTTCATGATGAGGTTGCGCAGTTCGGCGATGGAGGTGTTGCGCGCATCCACGCTGCGCACGAGCACATCGATCTCGCGATCACGCCACGTGTAGCGGGTCGCCACGTCGCCACGCACGTTCGCGACGACGCGGTCGGCCACGTCGCGCACCACGAGGCCGAGCTGCGCGGCACGCGCGTGGTCGAACACCACCTGCAGCTCCGGGTTGCCGGTTTCGACGCTCGACCTGATGTCGGCAAAACGGTCATCGCCGGCGAGCGTGGCGGCGACAGCCGACGCGGTGACCGCCAGCGCGTCGAGGTCGTGTCCGGAAATTTCAACCTCCAGTGGGGTCGCGAAGCTCAGGATCTCGGGTCGCCGGAATTCGTAGTCCACGCCGGGAATCCGATCGAGCTCGGTACGCATCCGGCGCATCGCCGCGTCTTCGTCGGCACGCGTCGTGCCGCGCGCCAGGCGTACGTGCAGCGTGCCGGTATGTTCACCGGCGTCCACCGGATTGGCGTCGAGGCGGTGGCCGGTGCCCGCGGCCGAATAGGTCAGCGTCACCCCGTCGACGGCGGCGGCGGCGCGCTGCGCCCCCTGTATCGCGCGGTCGGTCTGGGCGAGCGACGCGCCCGGTCGCAACCGGATGTCGACCGCGAACTCGCCCTGCGAAAGCTGTGGCACCAGCTCGGTGCCGAGTCGCGGTACCAGCAGCATCGTGCCCGCGAACACCGCGGCGGCCGTGACGACGACCACGCCCCGGCGTCGCAGTGACGCATCGAGCAGCGGGACATACACGTATTCGGCGACGCGCAGGAACCCCTGGCAGGGCCGCACCAGCAGCACCCGGGCCAACGCACGCACCCCGCGGGCGCCGAAACGCAGCGGCCTGCGCAGCTGTCGCAGCAGCCAGCCCACGGCCCGCGTACCGCGACCCGGCGGGCTCTCGGGCTCCGGCGGCAGCGTCGTGCCACGCCGGGCACCGGCCGACGCGAGCATCGGCAGCAGCGTCAGTGCGACGAGCAGCGACAGCAACAGCGCAAAGGTGACCGTCAGCGCCTGGTCGCGGAACAGCTGGCCGGCGATGCCGGTGACGAACACCATCGGGAAGAACACCGCGACGGTGGTCAGCGTCGCCGCGGTGACTGCGCCGGCGACCTCGCGGGTGCCCTCGCGCGCCGCGGTCAGCAGGTCGTCGCCGTTTTCCCGGCGACGCGTGATGTTTTCCAGCACGACGATGGAGTTGTCGACGAGCAGTCCGATCGCGAGCGCGATACCACCCAGTGACATGATGTTCAGCGTCAGTCCGGATGCGAACATCAGCAGGAAGCTGCCGACGACCGAGACCGGTATCGCAAGCCCGATCACCACCGTCGCGCGCAGATCGCGCAGAAAGCCATAGAGCAGCAGTACCGCGAGTACGCCACCGATGAGTGCTGCCGACTGGACCTGGTGGATCGCCGATGCAATGAAGACCGACTGGTCATTGACGATCGTCAGTCGCACGTTGTCGGGCAGTTCCCGGCGCAGTGCCTCCACGCGCTCGTGCACGGCCGCTGCCGTACGCACCGTATTCGCATCGCCCTCCCGGTAGAGGCCGAGCTCGATGCTTTCCCGCCCGTCGACCCGGGTGATGGTCTCGCGTTCGCGGTGGCCGCGGGTCACCTCGGCGACGTCGCGAAGGTAGACGGGCTGGCGATCACGCACTGCGATGATTGCACCGGCCATGTCGTCCACGGTGCGGAACTCGTTGACCGTGCGCACCAGGAAGCGCTCGACCCCCTGTTCGAGCCGGCCGCCGGACAGATTGACGTTTTCAGCCCTCAGCCGCGCCGCGACCGTCTCTACTGACAGGCCTAGCTGCGACAGGCGCTGCTGGTCGGCGAGCACGTGGATCTCCTCCTCGAGACCACCGCTGACGTGGACCGCGGCAACACCGCCGACGGATTCGAGTCGCCGCTTGATCTGCTCTTCGGCGTAGGTGCGCAGGACCTGCAGCCGTTCGTCAGGGTCACGGTATTCGAGCAGCCCGTTCGCTGTACTGCGGACCTCATCGTCATCGGCGGCGATCGCGAGCCGCATGATCGGCTCACTCGCGGGGTCGAATCTGAGCAGCAGCGGGCGGCGCGCCTCGAGCGGCAGTTCGAGTACGTCGAGTTTCTCGCGCACCTCGATGCCGGCGACGTCCATGCGTGTGCCCCACGCGAACTCGAGCGTCACGTCCGACTGCTCGGCGCGCGAGACCGAACGCACCCGTCGAACGCCGCTGACCACGCCCACGGCGTCCTCCACCGCGCGCGTCAGAAGCGTCTCGACCTCCTGCGGTGCCGCCCCCGGCAGTTCGGTGCGCACCGTGAGGGTCGGGTACGCGAGATCGGGCAGCAGCGTCACCGCGAGCCGTGACAGCGCAACCAGCCCGAACAGCACCAGCGCGAAGGTGAACATGGCCACCGTCACGGGCCGATCGGTGGCGACATCGATGAGCTTCATGGTTGCCGCCCCGGATCAGGAGTCGAGGTCGGCCGTGTCGCCGATCAGTTCGACGCGGGCACCGTCACGCAGGCCGCTCTGGCCGACGATGACGACGCGGTCGCCGGGCTCGAGTCCGTCGACGACCTGGACGCGGTCGCCGCTGGCATAGCCCGTGGTGATGCGCTGCCGCTCGGCCGTTCCGTCGTTGATCCGGAACACCGCGTCGGCCCCGTCGCCGTCGAGCAGCGCGACGCGAGGAATCAGCAGCGCGTCGGGGCGGCTGTCGTAGATCACCGAGACCCGGCC
>PWYM01000036.1 GCA_003567855.1 Gammaproteobacteria bacterium
GACGGATCCGCCGGCCGGAAGCGACGCGGTTCAGCCGCGGCGACGGCGACGCACGAAGCCGATCGCGACGAGGCCGGCGCCCATCAGCGCGAGCGCCGCCGGTGCCGGCACCGGGGTCGCCGAGTGCAGCGCCGGCTCGAAGGCGGCCTGATCGCTCTCGAACCTGACCGCGGTGAACGCCTCGTTGAACTGGAACTCGACGATGCCGATCACGCCGTAGAAGTTGATAAAGCGAAGTTGGCCCTCGAACGGACATTTTCCGTGCCATCTAGTAATACTCCTAATAATCCGCATGTTACGTGAGGCCCGCTCGCTCGAAAAATACAGTCTGTAAAGCGATCCGACACCGCCTGGGACATGTGACGCCGCGACTCCGGGCACCTCGACCGATGGACCACCCTCCGACCGGCTAATATCGGACCCATGCGCCTGTTCGTGCCCCCACCCGTTGCGCTGTTGATCGCCGCCGCGCTGGCGTGGGTGCTCGCGCGCGAGACGCCGTTGACGAAGTTCGACTTTCCTGGCCGCACCGTGGTGGCGGCCGTCATCCTGCTGGCCGGCCTTGCACTGATGCTCACCGCCGCGTGGTCGTTCTGGCGTGCCGGCACGAGCATCAACCCGCTGCGGCCGGGGCGCGCGCGCGTGCTGCTCACCGGCGGCGTGTTCGCGATATCGCGCAACCCGATCTACCTCGCCGATGTGCTGCTGCTGCTCGCGCTGGTCGTGTGGCTTTCGATGCCGCTGAACCTTCTCATCGTCGTGGGATTCGTCGGCTACCTGCAGCGCTACCAGATCCGTCCCGAGGAGCGCGTGCTCGCGGCGAAATTCGGCGCCGAGTACGCGCGCTACCGACGCAGCGTGCGCCGCTGGCTGGGCCGCTATCCCACCGCCCGGCATCACTGATGCCGGCACGCGACAGGGCCCGCCGCGGCCGCTGGGACCGGGTATCCTGCGCATCCTGATGAACCGTCACACGACTCGCCTCACGTCTGCCAGGCGCGGCTGGTGCCGCACGGGCGCAGGTGCGCTGCTGCTCGCCTGCGCCATCGCCGCCGGCAGCGCTACTGCCACGGCAACCGCGGCCGAAGTCGATGTGCCCGACGACCTCGTCACGTCGACCGGACTGCGCGCCACGGTCTTCGGGCCCGACCCGGACGCGCGTGCCGAGCTGCCCGAACACGTCCGCGCGCGCGAACTGAGCTTTCGCGTAGACGGCGCGCGCCCCACGCCGCAGATCTACTGGTTCAACCGCGAGCTTCGCGTGTGGTTCTCGGCCCAGCCCGGACCGGCCGAGCTCGTCATCGTGATCGCCGGCACCGGCGGCGGCGCGAACACTGCGAATGTGCGCCTGCTGCGCCGCGCGCTGTACGCCGACGGCTACCACGTGCTGACGGTCCCTTCGCCGACGACACCGCGTTTCCTCGTGGCGGCGTCCAGCACCGGGGTCGGCGGCGATCTGACGCAGGACGCGGCCGACCTGCGCCGCGCGATCCGCCAGAGCCTCGAGCGCCTGCCGCGGGGCACCGAGGTCACCGGCCTGCATGCCATCGGCTACAGCCTCGGCGGCGCGAACGCGGCGGTGATCAAGGCGCTCGACGACGGACCCGAACCGCTGGGCGTCGAGCGCGTGGTCATGATCAACCCGCCGGTCAGCCTGTTCACGTCGGTGGAACGCATGGATCGGCTGTTCCGGCGCGCCATCGGCGATGACGATGATGCGATCGAACGCTTCTACCAGCGCCTGTACGCCGATCTGTCGGCGCTGTACCAGCAGACCGAGGCCGTCGCGATCGACGAGTCCTTCCTGTACGGCGCGGCGGCACGGCTGCTGTCGAGCGACGAGGAGTTTGCCGCGGCGATCGCGCTGACATTCAGGCTCGCACTGATCGACCTGTTCTTCGCCGGCGACCTGTTCGCGCGCACCGGCGTCGTCGTCGACTCGGCCCGCCCGCCCCGAGTCGGTGACAGTCTGGACGACCACCTGCGCGCGTTGCGCAGCAGGCCGTTTCGCGACTACTTCGACCGCGTGTTCGCACCGTTCTATCTCGCGGCGCGGCCCCACTGGACGCGCGAGCGCCTGGTGCGTGACAACAGTCTGGAACTCATCGCCGACAGCCTGCGCGCCGGGCCCGACTACTACGCTCAGCACACCGCCGACGACCCGATTCTCGGCGCCGACGAGCTCGCTTGGCTCAGAGACACGCTCGGCGAGCGCATCGTCGTCTACGAAACCGGCGGACACCTCGGCAACCTCGGCGAACGGCGCCAGATCGAGGATATGCTGGCGATGCTTCGCGGGCGCTGGCCCGACGACCGGACGGCGGACCGGTGACGGCGTGGCTCAGGACCGGACTCGCGGTCGCGCTGCTGGTGATCGGCAGCGGCTGCGGCACGCCGGGACCCATGCAGGGCGGCGCAGCCCCGGCACCGATCGGCAGCGGTGAGACCGGGGACGCAACGGGTGGTGGATCCGGCGGGGTTTCCGACAACGCCGCCGATGCGGCCGGATCGGGTGACGCGCCCGTCACGCGCGCGGACGAACCCGCCCCCGGCGTCGAGGCCACGCTCGACACCTGGGACCCGTGGGACCGCTTCAACCGCGGCGTCTACCGGTTCAACGCGCGCTTCGACGAGGCGATCCACCTGCCCGTCGCGGTCGGTTACCGGCGCGTGGTCCCGCGCGAGGTGCGCACCGGCGTCGGCAACTTCTTCAGCAACCTCGCCGAGATCGGCAACACCGCCAATCACCTGCTGCAGGCCCATCCCGGGCGTGGCGTGCGCACCGCCGGGCGCTTTCTTGTCAATTCCACGCTCGGCATCGCCGGACTGTTCGACGTCGCCGACCACTTCGGACTGTCGCCACGACCGACAGGTTTCGGCGACACGCTGGGCCGCTGGGGCGTCGGCCCCGGCCCATACCTCGTGGTGCCGGTGCTCGGACCGTCGACGCTGCGCGACGGGCTCGGCTCAGCCGTGGATCTCGGCCTCAACCGCGCGGTGAACGTCGCCGACCTCTACAGCGGTAACTCCGCGCTCGTGCTCGGCACCACGTTCGCGATCGACACCCGTGCGCGGATCCCGTTTCGCTACTACGAGAGCGGTTCGCCGTTCGAGTACGACCTGGTGCGGTTCCTGTACACGCGCAAGCGTGCGATCGAAACCGGGGCGATGCGCGCGCCGGCGCGCGCGGATGATTCGGAGCCGGTCCGGCCGGCCTCGAGAGCGGCCGGCGATGAAGATGACGAAGACGACTCCTGAAGGCTGGCCGGTCAAGCGCCGCGTCACCCTGATCGGCGCGGTCGTCAACCTGTTTCTCTCGGCGGGCAAGATCCTGGGCGGTGTCGTCGGTCAGTCGCAAGCCCTGGTCGCAGACGGCGTCCACTCCCTGTCTGACCTGGTCAGCGATGCGCTCGTTCTTGTCGCGTCGCACTGGGGCTCGCTGGAAGCCGATCAAAACCATCCGTACGGTCACGCCCGCATAGAGACGCTGGCCACGCTCGGCGTGGGCCTGGTACTGCTGGCCGTGGGGGCGGGGTTCCTGGTCGACTCCATCGGGCGCCTGCTTGACCCGGGGCGTCTGCTGTCGCCCGGTTGGCCGGCGTTCGGCATTGCATCGGCCTCGGTACTGGCCAAGGAGGGCCTTTACCACTACACCGCCCGCGTAGCGCGGCGAACGGAGTCGGTCCTGTTGCGCGCCAACGCCTGGCATCACCGCAGCGATGCGCTGTCGTCGGTGGTCGTGATCGTCGGAATCGGAGGCGTGCTGGCCGGACTGCCTTGGCTGGACGCGGCCGCAGCCGCCGTGGTCGGCATCATGCTGGGTTGGGTGGGCCTGAAACTGCTGGGCGGGGCGGCCACCGAACTGGTCGATACCGGATTGTCGGCGCGCGAGTTGCGCGCATTGGCTGCCACCATCGATGCGGTCGACGGCGTGCGTGGACACGACAGGCTGCGCTCGCGCCGCATGGGCGGGCGGATATTCGTCGACATGCGGATCGAGGTGGACGCGAGGCTCACGGTCAGGGAAGCGCAGGGCATCGCCACGCAGGTGAGGCAACAGGTCGTCGACCAGCTGCCCGGCAACGCCGACGTGGTGGTCAGCCTGCGGGCCGAATCGCCCTGATGCTCCCTCGAAGCTCCTGACGCGAGTCGCACACGAGTCAGGCGTTGGGCTCGAGCAATCTCCGCGCGTCCCTGGGCCGGCGTCGGCGTCGTTACCGTTCAAGATCCCATCGTTGACCGTGGCAGGCGGCACCGAACCCGGTATTCCCCGGCCATGCGCGCTCGTGTACCCTCTCGCCGTCTGTCAACCGGAACTATAAAAATGAGTCGACAGCTGCTGCCGACGGCCCTCGCCACGTTCTCCGTGGCCACACTCGCGACAGCCGCGCTGGGCGCTGCACCAGCCATCGCCACGCCGGCGGACGAAGCGGCGGCCGTGCCCGCCGTGGCAGCTACCGATTCCGCGCAGTCCGGCCCACGCCGCGAAACCGACACCCTCGTCGTCACCGCCAGCCCGATCCCCCGCCGCTGGTTCGACCTCGACCAGTCGGTCAGCGTGATCGACCGCGACGAGATCCGCCGCGCGCCGGCCGACAACCTCGCGACGCTGCTGCAGTACGCCGGCGGCGTCGACGTGCGCCAGCGCGGCGGGCGTGGCGTGCAGGCCGACGTCGGCATCCGCGGCACCGCGTTCGAGCAGACGCTGGTGATGGTCGACGGCATCCGCATGAGCGACCCGCAGACCGGCCACCACGACCTGAACCTGCCGGTGCCGCTCGCGCACATCGAGCGCATCGAGATCCTCAAGGGCCCGGGGTCGGCCGCGTACGGCCCCAACGCCACCGGCGGCGCGATCAACGTGATCACGCGCAGGCCCCAGCGCCCCGAGGCCGGGTTCTCGGTGCAGGGCGGCGAGTACGGGTACCGCGCTGTCAGCGGCCACGCTGGACTGGCCGGCAACGGCCGCCGCGGCAGCCACCTGGTGTCGGGCTCGCTGCGCCGCGCGGACGGCCACATCGGCGACCAGCCCACCGACTTCGACCTGCGCAGCGCGCGCTACTCGGGGCATTGGGCGCTCGGCGACCACGCGTTGCGCGCCGGCGTCGGCATCGACGACCGCGACTTCGGCGCGTACCGCTTCTACGTCGACCGCTTTCCCGACCAGCGCGAGCAGACCCGCACGCTCGCCGCGCACGTCGCCGCCGACACCGACGCCGGCGCGTGGACGCTGTCGCCTGGCGTGTACTGGCGCCGGCACGAGGACTGGTTCCGCACCCGCGACCCGTCGTTCGCCGCCGACTCGATCAACGAGCACGAGACCGACGTGTACGGCGCGCGAGTCGGTGCGGTCAGCGAGTGGGCCGGCGGCGTCACCGCGCTGGGCGCGAGCTACACGCGCGAGACCATCGACTCCACCGCGCTCGGCGACCGCAACCGCCACGAGGCAAGCGCGTGGGCCGAGCACCAGTGGACGCTGCGGCCGGGCCTGCGCGTCGCGGCCAGCGGTGCGGTCGTCGATTACAGCGAACACGGCACCGAGTGGCTGCCAGGGCTCGCGCTGAACGTCGCGACCGGCGAGCGCTCGAGCGTGTTCGCGTCGGCCGCGCGCTCGGCGCGCGTACCGAGCTGGACCGAGCGCTTCCTGCCCGGTGGCGCCGGCAACCGCGGCAACGCCGCGGTCGGACCGGAGCGTTCGAACTTCGCCGAGGCCGGCTGGCGCTGGGCCGACGGACCGCACGCGGTGAGTACCGCGGCGTTCGTGCGGCGCACCTCGAACCTCATCGACTGGGGCCGCGCTACACCGAACACCGACTTCGAGGCCGACAACTTCCGCGGCCACCGCACCGTCGGGGGCGAACTCGAGTACGGGTGGCGCGGCCGGCACGGGCGCGTCGAACACCTGCGCGTGGCCTACACGTGGCTCGACACCTCGCTCGACACGCGCGGGCGCGAGCTTCGCTACGCGCTCGAACACCCGCGCCACGAGTTCACGACCCGGCTGGGGCTCGCGTGGCTGCCGGCGCTGACGCAGTCGGTGCAGGCGCGCTGGGCCGACCGGCGCGGCGGCGAGTCGGCGCTGCTGGTCGACTCCCGGCTCGCGCTGCGCGTCGGGCGCATCGAGCTTTCACTCGAGGGCAACAACCTGCTGAACGAGCGCTACGTCGAGGCCGGCTTCGCGCCGCTGCCGGGACGCTGGCTCGTCGCCGGCATCGCCGTCGACCTGTAGGCGTCAGCGCAGTACCTCGGTCCAGATGCGCATGTACAGCGCGTGCACCTCGCGCGGGCAGGCGACGCTGAAGCGCCCGGCGTCGGCGAGTTCGTCGGGCACGCGGATCTCCGGCGCGTCGCGCATCACCTCGTCGAGGTAGCGCTCCGAGCCCGCGATGCCGTTCGCGTAGCGCGCGAAGTTCGAGATCATCGCCGCGTGTTCGGGCTCGAGGATGAAGTCGATGAACTTCATCGCGGCCTCGGGGTTGCGCGCATCGGCGAGCACCGCGGCGTTGTCCATCCAGATCGGGAAGCCGGTCTGCGGATAGCCGAAGCGGAAGTCGTCGCGCGCCAGGCGCACGCGCAGCGCCGCGCCGTTCCAGTACACGCCGGCGGCGATGTCGCCGGCGACGAACCCGTCGATGGTGCCGTAGTCGATCGCGATCCAGTGGTGGCGTGCGCGGTCGAGCTGCGCGCGTACCGCCTGCAGCACCTCGCGGTCGTCGGTGCACGGCTCGCCGCCGGCGGCACGCACCGCGAGATGCATCACGTCCGACATCTGCGGGATCACGTTGATACGCCCGCGCAGCGGCTCGGGCGGGTCGAGGAAGATGTCGGCGGTGTCGATGTCCCCGTCCCAGACCGAGGTGTCGACGATCACGCCGGTGGTGCCCCAGAGCCACGGCACCGAGTAGCGCCGTCCCGGGTCGAAGTCGACGTCGCGCCAGCGCGGGTCGATGTTGTCGAGGCCGCGGACCACGGCGCGGTCCAGCGGCATGAGCAGGTCCTGGTCGATCCAGAAGTGCAGGTAGCTGTTCGACGGCACGACGATGTCAAAACCGTGGCCACCGCGGCGCACGCGCGCCAGTGCGGTGTCGTTGCTGTCGTACTCGGTGATCGTGACGCGGATGCCGGTCTGTTCCTCGAACTTTTGGATGAGCGCGGGCGGTGTGTAGTTGCCCCAGTTGTAGATGTTCAGCGTGCCCGCGGCGTGTACCGGCGCGCCGCACGCAACGGCGAGCACGAGCGCGAACGTGTATGCCGCCCGCACGACCATCACCCGCGCCGCCGCGACAGCAGGAAAAACGCCGTGACGGCCAGCATCGACACTCCCAGCAGCAGTGTGGCCACCGCGTTCATCTCAGGGGTGACGACGCGCCGGAGCTGGCCGAGCATCCACGTCGGCAGCGTGTCCTGCCCCGCGGACTTGACGAACTCGGTGATCACCACCGCGTCGAGCGAGATCACGAACGCGAGCATGAACCCCGCGAGCACGCCTGGCCACAGCAGCGGCAGCGTCACGTGCAGGAACGCGCGCACGCGGCTCGCGTAGAGGTCGGCTGCGGCGTGGGCGAGCGTCGGGTCGAGCGTCTCCAGCCGCGCGCGTACCGGAAGGTACGCGAACGGGATGCAGAACGCAGTATGGGCGAGCACGAGGTAAGCCATCCCGTCGTAGCCCGTGCGCACACGCACCACCGAGAACACGACCATCAGCGCGACGCCGGTGACGATCTCCGGGACCATCAGCGGCTGGTTGATCAGCGCATGGATCATCGTGCGCCCGCGGAACCGCCCGCCGCGCACGGTGGCGAGCGCGGCCAGCGTCGCGACCAGCGTGGCCATCGTCCCGGCCGCCAGTGCGAGCCACAGCGAACGCAGCGCGACCTCGCGCACCTGACGGTTCTGCAGCGCCGCCTCGTACCACTGCAGCGAGAAGCCGTCCCAGCGCGACATCGACGGCGCGGCGTTGAACGAGTAGACGACCAGCGTCGCGATCGGCACGTAGAGCAGCACGAAGGTCAGTAACGCGGCCGCGGTGAACCCCGGGATGCGCGTGACCGCCGAGCGCCCGGTGTCAGCCATGGTCGCGGCGCCTCGTGTCCGGGTCCACCGCGCGCAGGTAGACGAGCAGCGCGACCAGCACCAGCGCGAGCAGCGTCATCGACAGCGCCGCGCCTAGCGGCCAGTTGCGCCCCTGGCCGAACTGCAGCTCGATGAGGTTACCGAGCATCAGGTTGCGCCCGCCGCCGAGCAGCCGCGGCGTCACCCACGCGCCGATCGCCGGGATGAACACCAGCACGGACCCCGCGACGAGGCCCGGCCGCGACAGCGGCAGCACGACCTCGCGGAACATGCGCCAGCGACTCGCGTAGAGGTCGCGCGCGGCCTCGAGCAGGCGCCGGTCGACGCGCTCCATCGCCGCGTACAGCGGCAGCACCATCAGTGGCAGGAACACGTAGGCCATGCCGACGAGGACCGCGAAATCGGTATAGAGCATCTGGATCGGCTCGTCGATAACGCCGGCCTGCATCAGCAGCGTGTTCACGAGCCCACGGTTGCGGATCACCTCCTGGATCGCGAACGTGCGCACCAGCAGGTTGGTCCAGAACGGGATCGTAACGAGAAACAACCACAGCTCGCGCGTGCCGCGCGGGCGCGTCGCGATGAACCACGCGGTCGGGAACCCGAGCACGATACACACCAGCGTGGTCTGCAGCGCGAGGCTGACCGAGCGCCACAGGATCGCGAGATGCGCGATGTTGGGCTCGACGATCTCGGGGTCGAACATGTCGCGCGCGAACAGCACCGAGAACCACGCATCGAGCGAGAACGCCGGGCGCACGCCGCCGAACTCGCCGGGTTCGAGGAACGAGTACACGAGCATCACCAGCAGCGGGCCCGCGGCCACGCACGCGAGGATCGCGACCGCCGGCGCGAGCAGCAGCCAGCGGCGTTGCGCGGCGGTCACGCCGGCAGCACCCGCAGCGCGCCGTCGGGCAGCGTCACCCCGACGCGCGCCCCGGGTTGCCATGCCGGCGCCGCACCGGCGCGCGCGAACAGCGTGGTGCCGTCATCGAGGCATAGCCGCAGGCGGGTCGTGCCACCTTCGTAGCGCGCCTCCTCGACCGTGGCCTCGAGCGCCCCGTCGCCCGGCGCCCCCACCTGCACACGCTCGGGTCGGACCATCGCGGTGACGCGGTCGCCGCCGCGGGCGGTGCCGCCCGCGGCGAGCACCGCCCGTACGACGGAGCCGCCGGGCAGACGCACGGTGGCCTGCCCGTCGGCGGTGTCGAGCAGCTCGACCTCGAGGAAACTCGCGTCGCCGACGAAGCTCGCGACGGCGGCGTCCGCCGGCGCCTCGTAAAGCCCGGCCGGCGTATCAACCTGGCAGATGCGGCCCTCGCGCATCACCGCGACCCGGTCGGAGAGCGCGAGCGCCTCGTCCTGGTCGTGGGTGACGAACACGCAGGTGACGTGGGTCTCGCGCTGCAGGCGCTTGAGCTCGTCCTGCATCTCGCGGCGCAGCTTCACGTCGAGCGCTGACAGCGGTTCGTCGAGCAGCAGCACCCGCGGCGCCGGTGCCAGCGCGCGCGCCAGTGCGACGCGCTGCTGCTGCCCGCCCGACAGCGCGTCGGGCCGGCGTGCGGCGAGGCCTTCAAGCTGGATCAGCGCCAGCATTTCGTAGACGCGCGCCGCGCGGTCGGACCGCGACCAGCCGAGCATGCGCAGGCCGAAACCGATGTTGTCGGCGACGCTCAGGTGCGGAAACAGCGCGTACTGCTGGAACACGGTGTTGACCGGGCGGCGGTCGGGGCCCAGCGCCGTGACGTCGCGCCCGTCGATGTGGACGGTACCGGCGGTCGGCCGCTCGAGTCCGGCGAGCAGCCGCAGCAGCGTGGATTTTCCGCAGCCTGAAGGCCCCAGCAGCGTGAAGAACTCGCCGCCTTTGACCTGCAGGTCCACGTTGTCGAGGGCGCGCACCGCGTGCCCGCCGTCGCCGAACACCCGGGTCAGGCCCGCGACGCGGACCGTTGCCGGCGTGTCAGTCGTCACTGTCCGCAGACGCGGCCGGCGGCAGCTTGCGCAGCGCCGTCGTCAGGTAGAGCGGCAGTCCGCCGTGGCCGTCGTACTCGACCTCGAGGAACATCGCCTGGTAGCGGTCGTCGGAGCGCGACAGCTGATGGCGATACACGCCGTCGCCGGACTCGAGTGCGCTTGAGCTCCACTGCGCGTCGCGCATGTCAGGTCCGGCACTGTCGGCCGACCACACGCGCACCCGCCGGGGCTCCGGCGACGCCTCCAGCGTGACCGCGAGCGCGCCATCGTCGACGTCGAACGACCAGTCGACCTTCGGCATGGGGGCGTCGCCGGCGACACTTCGGTGCAGCGCCGCGACCCCGGCGACGATGCGCTCGCGGTCGCGCACGCGGTGGCCGCTGTTGGGCATGTACAGCACGTGGTTGTCGCCTTCCAGGTCGTCCCGGTAGAGGTTCAGGGCCTCGAGCGGCCAGTACTCGTCGTTGGTGCCGAGGATAATCAATTTGGGCTGCGTGAGCGCGTCGCGGTAGCGGTACGGGTCGACGATGTCGAGCAGCGCCTGCCCGCGTTCGGTGTCGAGCTGCCGGTGAAGGTCGAGCTCGGTGTAGGGCGCGATCTGCGAAGAATGCTCACCCCAGACGGCCTCGGCAAGCTCGAGATGCGCCTCCATGTTGAGCACGTCGATGACGATGGGCGCGAGCGCCGTGACGCGCGGGTCGACCGCGCCGGTCAGCCACGTCGTCCAGCCGCGCTTGGACGCGCCGGTCAGCGTGAAGGTCTCGACCTCAAGGGCCCATTCGTCGGATACATAGGCCTGCACGGCATCCATCCCGCGCACCACGCTCTTTACCATCGGCACGAGCAGCGGCCAGTCGGTCTCGCCAGTTTCGAGGAAGGCGTCGAAGGTTTTAGCGATCAGCCGGTCCTCGGTGAGCCCGTCGAACAGCGGCTGGTGGGGCACCTGACGCAGCACCGCGACCGGCGCGCCGAGCAGTTCGGCGAGTGCGGCAAACAGTTCGGCCTCGTCGGGCAGTTCGTCCGCGCCGTCGGCGGGCGCCTCAGCGTAGCTGTCGCGCCACGAGCCGCCATCGATGAACAGCAGTGCGTGCGACGCAGCCGGGCCCAGGGACTCCGGGCGGATCACGAAGAGCTGGTGATGCCACGGGATGCCGCGCCAATTCTGCGACGTAAGCGTGAGCTCGACGTACTCCGCGTCACCGAGCCGACCCTGCGTACGTGGCGCCCATTCGAAATGACCGTCTTCCGACGCCACGTAATCGGCGAGCGGGCGGTCGGCGCCTGCGGCCAGCGCGTCATCTGCGAACGGGGTAAACCAGAGCGCAACGATTGCCGTCACGCGAAAGCAGCGAGCGAGCACCATGAACACCCTCCGATTCGGTCCAGCGCGTTGGACTGCCCGCTTCGCCAAAAGTGCGCTTCAGGCGCAACCCTTGGGCAGGGTGGCCCTCCGGCGTGTGACAGGCCCGGACTTCAGTCGACGGGACGCTCGGCCTCCAGGATCCAGGCGACGGGATCACCGGACGCCGTCACCATCGCCTCGGCCCTGACCACGGTCATATCGCCGGCGCGCAGCGCGTCAGCCAGCGCCTCTACCGCGGGCCCATCGAGGGCCGCCGACTGCATCGAGCGCATGCGGTCGCGGTAGGCGTACACCTCGGCCATCATCCCGTCGGTCCAGGCCAGCACCTCGGCCGGCTCGTAGTGTTCGGCGCGACCGAACAGCTGCGCGCAATCCTTGAACAGGCGCGAGACCAGCGCGCCACCGGCACCGGAAGCACCGCGCGCGCGCACCACCTGTTCGAGCGAGCGGGCGGCACGCCTGACGCGACGCTCGGACGATTCGCGCTGCGGGCCAGTCACGCCCGGGGCACCCAACCGTTCAAAATACTCGTGCATGGCCGGCAGCAGGGCGGCGTCGATGATCGCTTCGGCCGCGCTTTCGTTGTCGACACACTCGCGGTGGATACCGCTCCCGGCGTGATGGACGACCGCAGCAAGAGCGCCTCCCGGCCGGACCAGCCGGCCCGCGGCCACGAAGGCTTCACGACCCGCGTACTCGATGCCGAACTGGCTCACGACCAGATCCTGGCTTTGTTCCGGCAGCGGCGGCGTGGAGACGTTGGCCACGAGGGTGCGCGCGCCGGGCAAACGTGCGGCAAGCCGCTGCAGTGCGGCCTCGGCGATATCGACACAGACCAGGTTGAGGGTAATGCCCGAACCCGCGGCGGCCCGCTGCACGCGCTCGGCGACTTCTCCCCCGCCGCTTGCAAGGTCGACGACGTCACGCGCGTGGCCACGGACCAGCCGGGCATCGAGCAGCGCGGTCCAGAAACTGTCCAGCGCCCCGGCGCCCGGGTGATTGGGGGGCAGGACCTGCTCGGTCGCCTGACCACGCCAGTAGGCGTGCCATGGGTTCGCTCGTTCGGCGGCGGCGTGGTCGGCACTCATTCGCAAAGACTAGCATTCCTGACGACGGCGCAAACGACGCTCATGACCAACGGTGCGGCCACGCTCGCGAAGACAGGGGGTGAAGACATGAATGGCGCGCCCGAGAGGATTCGAACCTCTGACCTTTGGCTCCGGAGGCCAACGCTCTATCCAGCTGAGCTACGGGCGCGCTGTGGTGCGACGGCCGCGATGGCCGTCACCCGCCGGATGGCTCGCAGCGGGCCGTCAATGGTACCCGTGAACGCCCGAAGGCGTCTATCGGCGCCGCATCAGCAGCGCCCGGCGGCCGGCGCGGGTTAAGCTTCGTGGCGTTTACCCGCCCCGGAGTACCGCCGATGGCGACCGCTGGCCCACCGACGACCCCCGCCACCGTAGCGCCGGAGTGGCTGCCGGAGGCGCTGGTCGGCACGTGGCAGTTTCTGGCGACCTACCCGCTGGCGCTGGCGCTGGTGATCGTCACCGTCGCGGTCATGCTCTCGGTGATCGCGCGCCTGTTCCTGCTGTTCTGGGGCCTGAAGGTGATGAGCCGCCTGCCGACCGACCTCGGCGAGCGGCTGCTGCGCATCGGCGTCGGGGTCGTCGCGCTGCTGATCGCGTACGCGGGTCTGGCACTCGGCGTCACGGTGCTAGCGCTGCCCGAGATTGCCGAAACGATCACGCTGCGCACGCTTGCAAGCGTACTGATCCTGCAGCTGATGCGCGCCGCGATGCGTGCGAGCCATGTCGCGATATCGATACTCGGCCATATCCGCGACCGCTTCGCGATCGTCGAGGAACGCACGATCCCGCTGTTCGACCTCGCGCTCGCGATCGCGGTGATCGCCGCCGGCTCGTATGCGCTCCTCCAGGTGTGGAACATCGATGCGACCGCATGGCTGGCATCGGCGGGTATCGTCGGCATCGCCGTCGGCTTCGCCGCGCGGGATACGCTCGCCAACCTGTTTGCGGGTTTTTTCATCATTGCCGACACCCCGTACAAGATCGGCGATTACGTCGTACTCGACTCGGGCGAACGTGGCGAGGTGACGAAGGTGGGGCTTCGCTCGACGCGGCTGCTTACGCGTGACGACGTCGAGATCACCGTCCCGAACTCCGAGATGGCCAACCAGAAGGTCGTCAACGAATCGGGCGGACGCTGGGAGAAATACCGCATCCGCATCAAGGTGGGCGTCGCGTACGGCTCGTGCGTCGAGGACGTGGTCGACCTGCTCGAGAGCATCGCCAGGGACCACGCCACCGTGTGCGACGATCCGATACCGCGCGTGCGCATGCGGGGTTTCGGTGACTCGAGCGTCGATCTCGAACTGCTGTGCTGGATCGACCGGCCCGTCGAGCGCGGCCTCGTCAGCCACCAGCTGTACATGCGCATCTACAACGCGTTGAACGACGCCGGCATAACGATCCCGTTCCCGCAACGCGATGTCTGGATGCGAAGCGCCGACGAGCGCACGGAGCCGGCCCGCACGCAGGCACAAAGGAGCACTCCAGATTGAATGCCCCCCGAGACGCACGCGCACCGAACCGGCGCGATGACTACCGCGGCTTTCTGCCGATCACGACCCGCTGGATGGACAACGACGTCTACGGGCACGTGAACAACGTGACCTACTACGCGTACTTCGATACCGCCGCGAACACGTGGCTTATCCGCGAGGGCGGGCTCGACATCCACGGTGGCAAGGTGATCGGGCTGGTGGTGAGCTCCGGCTGCGAATACCGCGCCCCGGTCGCGTTCCCCGACGCGATCGAGGCCGGGCTCGCGGTCGAACGCCTCGGCCGCAGCTCGGTGCGCTACCGCATCGGCATCTTTCGCAACAGTGAGGCCGAGGCCTGTGCCTTCGGGCACTTCACCCACGTGTTCGTGGACCGCCAGTCACGAAGCGCGGTCGAGATCCCGGCCCGTCTGCGCAAGGCGCTTTCGCGCCTGCTCGTCGACCCGCCGTCCGGTTGACGCTACGACGCTACGGCAATCCACAATCGTCGAGTGCACATCCGCGCGCGTATCTTCTGCCGGCACCGGTCACCGCCGACATGGAGACTACGAGATGCTGACCACCGCGATTTTTCCTGCCCGGTACGTGCAGGGCGAGAACGCCCTCGACCACCTTGCCGAAGAGGTCGCACGCCTCGGCAGCCACGGTGTTGTCGTGCTCGATGCGTGGGCCGTCGAGCACCTCGCGGGCCGCCTGGACGGCGGCGGCACGGTGACGCTGTCGCGACAGCGCTTCGGCGGTGAATGCTCCGATGCCGAGATCAACCGGCTCGCCGCTGCCGCGCGCGAGGAGAGTGCCGACGTGATCATCGGCGTCGGCGGCGGCAAGACGCTCGATACCGTGAAGGCGGTCGCCCACGAACTGTCTCTGCCGGTCGTCATCGTCCCGACCATCGCGTCCACCGATGCCCCGTGCAGCGCGCTGTCGGTGATCTACACCGAGGACGGCGAAGTGGTGCGCTACCTGCTGCTGCCGCGCAATCCCGACGTGGTGCTCGTCGACACCGGCGTAATCGCGCGCGCGCCGACACGGTTCCTCGTTGCCGGCATGGGCGATGCGCTCGCGACGTGGTTCGAAGCCGAGGACTGCAGGATCAAGCGCGGCACGAACATGACCGGGCGGCTGGGGCCGATGACGGCCTACGGGCTGGCACGCCTGTGCTACGACACGCTGCTCGAGTACGGCCTGCTCGCGCGCGTGGCGTGCGACGCGCAGGCGGTGACGCCGGCGCTCGAACGCGTCATCGAGGCCAACACGCTGCTGTCAGGGCTCGGGTTCGAAAGCGGCGGACTCGCCGCGGCACACGCGATACACAACGGCCTCACGCTGCTGCCAGAGTGCCACGAGTACTGGCACGGCGAGAAGGTCGCGTTCGGCACGCTGTCGATGCTGATGCTCACCGACCGGCCCGCGCGCGTGATCGACGAGGCGTTCGACTTCTGCGTGCGCGTCGGCCTGCCAACCACGCTGGCCGACCTCGGCCTCGAGGACGTCAGCGACCAGCGCCTGCTCGAGGTCGCCGCGCGCGCCTGCGCCGAGGGTGAGACGATCCACAACGAACCCTACGAGGTCACGCCCGCACGGGTGCTCGCGGCGATGCGCGCCGCCGATGCCGAGGGTCGACGCCGCCGCGCCGGCTAGCCCGACCCGTACTGCTCGAGCGCCTCGGCCGCCTCGAGCCACTCGGCCTCGGTCGATTCGAGCGCCTGGCGCAGGCGTCCCTGCTCGCGGAGCAGGTCCTGCACGCCCTCGCCTTCGTCGCCGGCGTAGAGGCCCGGGTCGGCGAGCGCGCGCTCGACCTCGACGAGTTCCGCCGATACGCGGGCGAGCTTCGTATCGAGGCGCTTGAGCGCCGCGCGCAGCGGGCGCTCGCGTTCTCGGCGCGCGGCGGCTTCCTGGCGCCGCGCGCGGGCGTTGCCACGTACGTCCACAGCGTCGCCGGAGGACACGTCGGCGTCCGCGCCAGCACCTGACCCGCCATCGCCAGCCGCCGCCGTCGATTCGCGCGACAGCAGCCAGCGCCCGTACGCGTCGAGGTCCCCATCAAATCGCATCACGCCGCCGTCGGCGACGCGCCAGAGCGTGTCGCAGGTCGCGCGCATCAGGTGGCGGTCATGCGTGACGAGCACCATCGCGCCGTCGAAGTCGGCCAGCGCCATCTCGAGCGCATGGCGCATCTCGAGGTCGAGGTGGTTGGTCGGCTCGTCGAGCAGCAGCAGGTTCGGACGCCTCCACACGAGCAGCGCGAGCGCGAGCCGTGCGCGTTCGCCGCCGGAGAAGTCACGCACCGGTTCGAACACACGCTGGCCGTGAAACGCGAAACCACCGAGGTAGTCGCGCGCCGCCTGCTCGCCCAGCGCCGGGTCCAGCCTGACGAGGTGCGTGTACGGCGTGGCGGCGATGTCGAGCTGTTCGAGCTGGTGCTGGGCGAAATAGCCGATGTTGAGGTGGCGGTCGCGATGCAGCTCGCCGTCCATCGCACCGAGCTCGTCTGCGAGCAGCTTCACGAGCGTGGACTTGCCGGCGCCGTTCGGGCCGACCAGCCCGAGGCGGTCGCCGGGCTCGATGTCGAGGTTCACGCCGTCGAGCACGACCGTGTCGCCGTAGCCGATACGCATCCCGCGCGCGCGCAGCATCGGGCTCGGCAGCCGATCCGGCGCATGGAACGAAAAGGTGAATCCCGAGTCGGCATGCACCGGCGCGACCTGCTCGATGCGCTCGATCATTTTCAGCCGCGACTGCGCCTGGCGCGCCTTGGTCGCCTTCGCGCGGAAGCGGTCTACATAGGACTGCAGTTCGGCGATGCGCCGCTGCTGGGTCGCGTGTCGGGCGGCCTGCAGCCTGAGTTTCTCGGCACGCTGCTGTTCGAAAGCGCTGTAGTGGCCGGTGTAGAGCTCGAGCTGGCAGTGGTCGAGGTGCAGCGTGTGGGTGGTCACGGCGTCGAGAAAGTCGCGGTCGTGCGAGATCACGAGCAGCGTCGCCGGGTGCTGGCGTAGCACCTGCTGCAGCCAGAGGACCGCGTCGAGGTCGAGGTGGTTGGTCGGCTCGTCGAGCAGCAGCAGATCGGCGCGGCAGAGCAGCGCGCGTGCGAGATTCAGGCGCATGCGCCAGCCGCCGGAGAAACTGTTGACCGGGCGCGCATGCGACGCTGCGGGAAAACCCAGGCCCGCGAGCAGCGTCGCGGCCCGCGACGGTGCGGCCCACGCGTCGAGCGTATCCAGGCGCGCATGCGCCTCGGCGATCGCGATCCCGTCGCCTGCGGCATCGGCGGCCGCGAGCGCGTGCTCGGCGGCGCGCAGCGCGTGGTCGCCGTCGAGCACGAAGTCGAGGATCGGGGCCTCGGAGTCGGGCGTCTGCTGCGCGACGCTCGCGATCTCGAGGCCGCGGGGCACCAGCACGTCGCCCGCGTCGGGCGAGAGTTCACCGAGCAGCAGCGCGAACAGGCTGGATTTGCCGCTGCCATTGCGGCCGATCAGGCCCACGCGCCAGCCTGGCTGCATCGTGAACGATGCCTCCTCGAGCAGCGGGCGGGGCCCGCGGCGCATCGTGACCCGTGTCAGGCTGAGCATGGCGGCGAAGTGTACCGGTGTGCGGCCCCAACTTCTGCCGGGCGGGCGGCGCCTGTATAATCGGCCGGCCACATGGAAGCTTCAGGCAGGGTGCTCAACTCGTGAATGTACAGGATCGGAAATTTCTGGACTTGTTCCTGGTCGTCATCGGGCTGCTGATGATTTTCGCGGTCGGCCTGTTCGGCCTGTCGCGGTTCACGGCCACGAGCATCCAGCACGAGTGGATCGCCGGCGACGAACTCGCCCGCGCCCAGGTCCAGGCGCGCATCGCGCCGGTCGGCCAGGTCGTCACCGATCCGGAGGCGATCCAGCGCGCCCGCGCCGCGGCCGCCGACGCCGAACCCACGCGCACCGCGATGACGGGCCCTCAGGTCTATCAGCAGGCGTGCACTTCGTGCCACGGCGGCGGCATCGGCGGTGCGCCCGTCACCGGCGATATCGACGCCTGGGCCGCACGCATCGACCAGGGCATGGACACGCTCTACGAGCACTCCATCGACGGCTTCATGGGTGACGCCGGCTACATGCCCCCCAAGGGTGGCCGCACCGATCTCAGCGACGAGGAAGTACGCGCCGCGGTCGACTTCATGGTCGACGAGTCCACCGGCTGACGCCGAAGTCGCCGTTTCCACCCCGCACCGGCGGGCAGCGGTCACGCGGTCAGGACTCCCCGAGCAGGCTCCGCAACCCGGCAAGATGATCCTTCGCGCGGGCGCGCTTTTCCTCGTGGCTCGCCGGCTGGTCCTCGTGCTCGAACACTACGCCCTCGCCGCGGATCTCTTCGAGGAAGCGGCTCGGCGTCATGACCTGCACCTCGCCGAAGCGGCTGCGCGTGCGCGCATGTGACAGCGACAGCGTGCGCCTCGCGCGGGTGATCCCCACGTAGGCAAGGCGGCGTTCCTCCTCGAGCGCGGCACCCTCCTGGCACGCGTGATGCGGCAGCAGGTCTTCCTCGAGCCCGACGAGGTAGACGTGGTCGAACTCGAGCCCCTTGGCCGCGTGCAGTGTCATCAGCCGTACCGCATCGCGGCTGGTGTCGTCGTCATCACGGCTCAGGCGGTCCATCAGCGCGAGGTGGTTGAGCACCTCGGCGAGCGATGCGCCCTCGAGCCGCTGTGCGAGCCGGCCCAGCCAGTCCAGGAACTCTTCGACGTTGGCCTGCGCGCGCTCGGCCGCACGCGGATCGTCGCGGCTGTCGCGCAGCCACTGCGGGTAGTCGATACCGTCCAGAAATTCGCGGCACAGCGCCACCGGCTCGGCGTCGGCGTCTTCGACCGCCGAGGCGAGCTGCGCCATCACGCGCCCGAAGCCCTGCAGGTGGGGGGCGGCGCGCGGGCCGACCGCGGCCGCGGCGCCCGCCTCCCACGTCGCCGACAGCAGGCTCACGCCGCGATCACCGGCGTAGCGCGACAGCCGCTCGAGCGTCTGGGTGCCGAGTTCGCGACGCGGCACGTTGACGATGCGCAGGAACGCCGCGTCGTCGTCGGCGTTCACGGCCAGGCGCAGGTAGGCCATCAGGTCCTTGATCTCGGCGCGGTCGAAGAACGACGTGCCACCCGAGATGATGTAGGGGATACCGCGGTCGCGCAGCACCTGCTCGAACGCGCGCGCCTGGTGGTTGCCGCGGTAAAGAATCGCGTAGTCGCGCCAGTGGTGGCCGCGCGCGCGCTGGCCGCTGAGGATCTCGGCGCCGATGCGCTCGGCCTCGTCGGCAGACGAATGCGCGCTCATCACGCGCACCGCGTCGCCGTGCCCGGCGGCACTCCAGAGGCGCTTTTCGTAGACGTGCGGGTTGCCGGATATCAGGCGGTTGGCGACGTTGAGGATGCGCTGGCTGCAGCGGTAGTTCTGTTCGAGCTTGACCACCTTCAGCGACGCCCAGTCGCGCGCGAGCCCGGTGAGGTTTTCGCTGCGCGCACCGCGCCACGCGTAGATTGACTGGTCGTCGTCGCCGACGACGGTGAAGCGCCCGGGTTCACCGGCAAGCAGCTTCATGAGTTCGTACTGCGCGCGGTTGGTGTCCTGGTACTCGTCGACGAGCAGGTAGCGGATGCGCCTGCGCCAGCTCGTAAGCGCGACCGGGTCATCGCGCAGCAGCGTGAACGGCAGCACCAGCAGGTCATCGAAGTCGACCGCGTTGTAGGCGCGCAGCGTGCGCTGGTAATGGGCGTAGACAGCCGCCTCACGGTGCTCGAGCTCGTCCTGCGCCGAGGTGGCTGCGGCGTCGGGACTCACGAGGTCGTTTTTCCAGGTGGAGATCCGCGACTGCAGCGCCGCCATTGCCGCATTGGACGCGCCCTCGGCGGTGACGGCCTCGCGCAGCAGCTGCTGCGCATCGGCCTGGTCGAGGATCGAGAAGCGCGGGCGATAACCCGCCGCCGCGCACTCGGCGCGGAAGATGTCGAGCCCCAGCCGGTGGAACGTGCATACGCGCAGCGCCCTGGCGACCTCGCGGCCGAGCCGGGCGCGGATGCGGTCGGTCATCTCGCGCGCGGCACGGTTCGTGAACGTGACCGCGCAGATGTGTTCGGGCGCCGCGAGACCGCGGTCGAGCAGCCACGCGAGCTTTTCGGTGATCACGCGCGTCTTGCCGCTGCCGGCGCCTGCAAGCACCAGCAGCGGGCCGGAGACGTGCGTCACCGCCTCGCGCTGCGCGGGGTTGAGTTCACTCATCGGCCAAGGGGTCCGGGGCGGTCGCGGCGGGCGAGTTTAGAACGCGCGCGCCGGCGGTGCCACCGACGGTTTCGACCGCGCGCAGCGCGAGCGCCTCGCCGAGGTGTGTGTGGGTGACCCGACCGTCGGCGGCGAGATCGGCGATGGTCCGGGCGACCTTCAGCAGCCTGGCCTGCGCGCGCCCGGACAGGCGGAACCATTCGGTGGCGCGTGCGAGCAGGCGAAGGGCGTCGTCATCAGCCCGGGCGTGGCGGCGCAGCCCGCTGACGTCGAGCCACGCATTCGCGCGACCCTGGCGCTCGACCTGGCGCGCCCGGGCGGTGGCCACACGCGCGGCGACCTCGGCCGATGACGCGGCCGGCGGGGCGTGCGCGAGATTGACGCGCGCGACCTCGACGTGCAGGTCGATGCGGTCGAGCAGCGGGCCGGAGAGCCGGGCGCGATAGCGGTCGACCTGGTCGGGCGTGCAGCGACAGCGCCCGGTCGGGTCACCGTGGTAGCCGCACGGGCATGGGTTCATCGCCGCGATGAGCTGGCAGCGCGCCGGGAACTGGGCGCGACGTGCGGCGCGCACGATCGTGATCGCGCCGTTCTCCAGCGGCTCGCGCAGCACCTCGAGCACACGCCGCGGATACTCCGGCAGCTCGTCCAGAAACAGCACACCCTCATGCGCAAGCGACACCTCGCCGGGCCGCGGCGGGCTGCCGCCACCGACGAGCGCGACCGCCGATGCGGTGTGATGCGGCGCACGGAACGGCCGGCAAAGGAAGCGTTCGGCACTGACCGGCAGACCCGCCACCGAGTGCACCGCGGCGACTTCCAGCGCCGATGCGCGCGACAACGGTGGCAGCAGCGCCGGCAGCCGCTGCGCGAGCATGCTCTTGCCGGTGCCCGGCGGGCCGGTGAACAGCAGGTTATGGCCGCCGGCGGCCGCGATCTCGAGCGCGCGGCACGGCATGACGTGACCGCGCACGTCGGCGAGGTCCGGGCCGTCGGCCACATCCGCCACGCGCGGGTCGGCCGGTGCCAGCGTCGCCAGCGTGGCGCGCCCCTTCAGGTGGGCGAGCACCGAGCGGATGTCGTCGGCGGCGTACACCGTGCTGCCGGCCGGCGCGGCGGCGAGCGCGAGCCGGCCCTCCGGTACGTTGCCCTCGGGCAGCACCACGTGCTGGCCGGCCGCGAGCGCGGCCATCACTGCGGGAAATGCGCCGGTAACCGGGCGCAGCCGCCCGTCGAGCGCAAGCTCCCCGAAAAATTCGACCCCGGCGAGACAGGGGCGCGGCAGCTCACCGATGGCCGCGAGGATGCCGAGCGCGATCGCCAGGTCGAAGCGCCCGCCGTGCTTGGGCAGCTCTGCGGGGCCCAGGTGCACGATGATGCGCCCGGCCGGCCAGCCGAGGTTCCGGCCCTGCAGGACCGCGCGCACGCGGTCGCCGCTTTCGCGCACTGCCGCGGCCGGCAGCCCGATGATCGACAGCGCCGGCAGGCCGCCACCGACGTGCACCTCGACGCTTACGCGCGGCGCGGCCACGCCGAGCGCCGCGCGACTGTGCACGATGGCCAGTGACACCCGCACCTCCGTGATCGGCGCGCGCCGCGTGACGCGTGCCGTGGATTTTCGGGTTTCAGGTTAGGGGGCGGAGACTGCGGCCACAC
The DNA here is from genome assembly GCA_003567855.1 of Gammaproteobacteria bacterium. Lineage (GTDB taxonomy): Bacteria > Pseudomonadota > Gammaproteobacteria > Steroidobacterales > PWYM01 > PWYM01. Next base: position 21,890 of record PWYM01000036.1, read on the forward strand.
GCGCCGAAACGCGTGGATTCGCGGCGATTCGGGGGCACTCAGTCCTGCGGGATGTCTTCATCCGGCATCGACGACGACGGTGTCGACGCCTCGAGCTCGGCGAGCCGGCGCTCGAGCGCCTCGAGTTTCTCGCGCGTGCGCGCGAGCACCGCCGCCTGCACGTCGAATTCCTCGCGCGTGACCAGGTCCATGCGGCTGAACGCCGACTGCAGCAGGCCGCGGAAATTGCGCTCGACGTCCTGCCCGGCCGCGCGCACGCCCTCGGGGACCGAGTCGGCAAGCTGGCGGGCGAGCTCGTCTAGATTCCACTGGCGACTCATGTGCGGCTCCTTGCGCTCGACTGGCCCATACAGGGAAGTCTGGCGACTGCGCCGCGCGATTGAAAGCCCCGGCGCCTGCCCGGCCACGACCTCGGCGCCGCGTGTTGACCGCGCGATCAGGCACCGCCACCCGCATACGACGGATCCGTTTCGGGGCACGCAGACCATCGGTACGCACCTTCATGGTGCACGACCCGGCGCTGCACCACCGCGCAGCTGCGGCGCTGCAACCGTCAACCCTCGGCCGCCGCTGGGAAAACCGCGCGATCCCGCGCGGCTGGCACGAAAACTGCTAACCGAATCGGGCACCCGGAGGTCCCGTCCCACCGCACCGCGCAGGGCCATTCCGGACACAGCAATAAAGACACTGCAATGACCAAGGGACCCGAGGAGCCTCAAATGAAGCTGATCACCGCGATCATCAAGCCGTTCAAGCTGGACGACGTACGCCAGGCCGTGGCCGATATCGGCATCCAGGGCATCACCGTGACCGAGGTGAAGGGATTCGGGCGCCAGCGCGGCCATACCGAGCTCTATCGCGGTGCCGAGTACGTCGTCGACTTCCTGCCGAAGACCAAGGTCGAGCTCGCCGTCCCCGAAGACCTCGCCGAACAGGTGATCGAGGCGGTCTGCAACGCCGCACGCACCGGAAAGATCGGTGACGGCAAGGTCTTCGTCACGACGCTGGAGCAGGCGATCCGCATCCGCACCGGTGAGACCGGTTCGGAAGCCGTCTAGCCCGGCCCGTCCCCGGACGCATAAAGCAGGAGAACAACACGTGGAACAGATCATGGAAGTCAGCTACGCGCTGGATACCTTCTATTTCCTGATGTCGGGCGCGCTGGTCATGTGGATGGCCGCCGGCTTCACGATGCTCGAATCCGGACTCGTGCGCGCGAAGAACACCGCCGAGATCCTGACCAAGAACGTCGGCCTCTATTCGATCGCATGCATCATGTACATGCTCTGCGGCTACGGCATCATGTACGGTGACGGCACCGGCATCATCCCCGGCATCGGCATGCTCAGTCCCGCCGACAACTCTGTCGCCGA
>PWYM01000124.1 GCA_003567855.1 Gammaproteobacteria bacterium
ACCGAGTATTCGAACCCGCTGCCCCACGTGCTGATACTCACCGCGATCGTCGTCGGCGTCGCGCTGACCGCGATGGGGCTTGCGCTCGTCGTGCGTATCCACGAAGCCTACGGCACGATCGAGGAGGACGAGATCCACAAGCAGGACGAGGAAGCGTGATGTTCGAACAGCTTCCCGCACTGCAGGTGGCGATCACGCTCACCGCCGCACCTCTGGTCATGCTGCTGTGGAAGGCGCCACGGCTGGCGTGGGCGATCACGCTCGCGTCTTGCTGGGCGTCACTTGCGGTGACGCTCGCGCTGTTCGGCGCGGTCGCCGACGGCGGCAGCTGGTCCTACGAGATGGGCGGCTGGGCGCCGCCGTGGGGCATCGAGTACCGCGTCGATGCCGCCAACGCATGGATCCTGCTGATCATCGGCCTGGTCAGCGCGATCGTGATGCCCTACGCACGCGAAAGCGTCGAGCGCGAGATCGCCCGCGACAAGATCGCGCTCTTCTACAGCGCTTTCCTGCTCGCCAATGCCGGGCTCATCGGCATCGCGATCACCGGCGACGCGTTCAATATCTTCGTGTTTTTCGAAATTTCGGCGCTGGCGTCCTACGCGCTGATCGCGATGGGGTCGGACCGCCGCGCGGTGCTTTCAGCCTACCAGTACCTGGTCATGGGCACGGTCGGCACCACGTTCCTGCTGATCGGCATCGGGTTCCTGTACATCATGACGGGAACGCTTAATCTCTACGACCTCGCCGCCCGGCTGCCCGAGGTCTCCGATACCAACACCGTGCGCGCGGCCTTCGCCTTCCTGGTGGTCGGTATCTCGCTGAAGCTCGCGCTGTTCCCGCTGCACCTGTGGCTGCCTAACGCCTACAGCTACGCGCCGTCTATGGTCACGGTCTTCCTGTCGGCGACCGCGACCAAGGTCGCGATCTACGTGTTGCTGCGCTTCATCTACAGCGTGTTCGGGTTCGAGTTCAGCTTCGAAGAGCTGTCGATGCAGTGGGTGCTGATGCCGCTCGCGCTGCTCGGCATCGTCATTCCGTCGGTCGCCGCGGTCTTCCAGGACGACGTCAAGCGCCTGCTCGCGTACTCGAGCGTCGCCCAGGTCGGCTACATGATCCTCGGCGTCAGCCTCGCCAGCGCGCTCGGGCTGATGGCCTCGATCCTGCACCTGTTCAACCACGCGATCACCAAGGCGGCACTGTTCATGGCCGTCGGCTGCCTCGTCTACCGGCTCGGCGGCGTGTCGCTCAGGCGCATCGCCGGCGCCGGCCAGCGCATGCCGTGGACGATGGCCGCGTTCGTGATCGCCGGCCTCAGCCTGATCGGCGTGCCGCTGACCGCCGGATTCGTCACCAAGTGGCACCTGCTGCAGGCGACGCTGGAGGCTGGCTACTGGCCGGTGGCGCTGCTGCTGCTCGGCTCGTCGCTGCTTGCCGCGATGTACATCTGGAAGGTCGTCGAGGCGGCGTATTTCCGCGAGCCTGAAGATGCCGGCGCCGATGTGCGCGAGGCGCCGCTGGCGCTGCTCGTGCCGACCTGGGCGCTGACGCTCGCTACGCTGGTGTTCGGTATCTGGGCAGCATTCAGCGTAGGGGCCGCGCGCACCGCGGCCGAGGTGCTGCTCGGCAGGGGAGTCGCGTGGTGAGTGATGCGGCGCTGATCTACCTGTCCCTGGCGGTGCCGCTGGTCGGCGCACTGCTGATCGTTGCATGTCGCCGTGCGCCGGTGCTGCGTGACGGCGTCACGGTCGCGACCGCGGTTGTGATGTTCCTGTCGGTGCTGCAGCTGCTGCCCAAGGTGCGCGACGGCGAAAGGCCGGCCGCGACGCTGCTGGAACTGTTCCCGGGGCTGTCGATCGCGTTCGAGGTCGAACCGCTTGGCATGGTGTTCGCGATGCTCGCGTCGGGGCTGTGGATACTGACCGCGCTCTACGCGATCGGCTACATGCGTGGTGCGAAGGAGCTTCACCACACGCGCTTTCACGCCTTCTTCGGCATCGCCCTGTTCAGCGCGACCGGCATCGCGTTCTCGCAGAACATGTTCACGCTGTTCATCTTCTACGAGATCCTCACGCTTTCGACCTATCCGCTGGTCGCCCACAAGGGCACCACTGCAGCCAAGCAGGGCGCGCGCACCTACCTCGGCCTGCTGCTCGGCACCTCGCTGGCCTTCCTGCTGCTCGCGATCATCGCCACGTACTGGCTGGCCGGCACGCTCGACTTCCGCCCCGGCGGCATCCTGTCCGGGCTCGACCCGGCGGTCGGCAGCATCCTGCTGATGCTCTACATGTACGGCATCGGCAAGGCCGCGCTGATGCCGTTCCACCGCTGGCTGCCGGCGGCAATGGTCGCGCCCACGCCGGTCTCGGCGCTGCTGCACGCGGTCGCGGTCGTCAAGGCCGGCGTGTTCACGGTGCTGAAGGTCAGCATCTACCTGTTCGGCATCGACTACCTGCGCGAGCTGGCCACCAGCGAGGTCGTGCTCTACATCGCCGTGTTCACGCTGCTCGCGGCGTCGATCGTGGCAATGCGCCAGGACAACCTCAAGGCGCGGCTCGCGTACTCGACGGTGAGCCAGCTCTCGTACATCGTCGCCGCCGCGATGCTCGTCAGCCAGTTCGCCGCGCTCGGCGGCGCGATGCATATCGTGATGCACGCCTTCGGCAAGATCACGCTGTTCTTCTGCGCCGGCGCGATCTACGTCGCGACCAAGAAGACCGAGATCAGCGACATGCACGGGCTGGGCCGGCGCATGCCGGTGACCTTCGCGGCATTCTTCCTCGGTGCGCTGTGCGTGATCGGCGTACCGCCCATGGGCGGGGTCTGGAGCAAGTGGCATCTGGTGCTGGGTGCGTTCGAGTCGGGCTACGGCCTCGTCGTCGTGGCGCTGATCGTCAGCACGCTGCTCAACATCGCCTACCTGATTCCCCCGGTGGTGCGTGCGTTCCTGCTGCCACCGCCGGAGTCTGAGGCTGGTGGCGGCATTCGCGAGGCGCCGATGCTGTGCGTGGTGCCGCTGAGCCTGACCGCGCTCGGAGGCCTGGCGATGTTCTTCCTCGCACAGCCGCTCGCGCAGCTGCTGGGCGGGATGTTCACGGGCGTCGGCGGCTGACGCATGCCGGTGTGCCGAAGCGCTAAACGACTGGATACGGACGGGTACTGACATGGACCTGGGCAAGCTGCTCGAAGCGCTGGTACAGCGTGGCAAACTGCTGCGCCGCATCATGTACGTGGTGCTCGCGGGGCTGGTGATCGCCGATATCGTGATCCCGTCGGCGTACGACCGCTTCCCGTGGGAAAGCATCGGCGGCTTCGGCGCCTTTTACGGTTTCATCTCGTGCGTGCTGATCATCGTCGTCTCCAAGGTGCTGGGCTACGCGTTCCTGTACCGCTCCGAGGACTACTACGATGATTGACTGGGTGCACCCGTCACTGCTGCTGTTCGGCGGCGCGGTCGTCGTCGCGCTGCTGCGCGGGCGCGCCCAGCAGGCATGGCTGCTGGTGTTGCCGGTGCTGGTCATCTGGACGGTGTTTTCGCTGCCTTCCGGCGAGCATGGCGCGCGCGAGTTCCTTGGAATCGCGCTGACACCCGTCCGGGTCGACTCGCTGAGCATGGTGTTCGCGTCGGTGTTCGCGATCATCACGCTGGTCGGTTCGATCTACGCGTTGCACCTCAAGGACACGGCACAGCACGTGGCGGCCTACGTCTACGCAGGCTCCGCCCTCGGTGTCGTCTTCGCCGGCGATCTCGTCACGCTCTACGTGTTCTGGGAGCTGATGGTCTTCTCGTCGGTGTGGCTGATCTGGTGTAGGCGCAACCCGGTGTCGATGGCCGCGGGCTTCCGCTACCTGCTGGTGCACGCGCTCGGCGGCGTGGTGCTGCTCGGCGGCGTGGTGCTGTACTTCCTGCAGACCGGATCGGTCGCCTTCGACCAGATCCAGGGCGACGGCTGGGCGTTCTACCTGATCCTGATCGGCTTCATGGTCAACGCCGCGGTGCCGCCGCTGCACGCGTGGCTGGCCGATGCGTACCCGGAGGCCACCGTCACCGGCGCGATCTTCCTCAGCGCACTGACGACCAAGACCGCCGTCTATACGTTGATACGCGGATTCCCGGGCACGGAACTGCTGGTATGGCTGGGCGTGATCATGGCGCTGTGGGGCGTCGTCTACGCGGTGCTCGCAAATGACATCCGCCGTCTGCTCGCCTATCACATCATCAGCCAGGTCGGGTACATGGTTGCCGGCGTCGGCATGGGCACGATCATGGCGCTGAACGGATCGGCGTCACACGCCTTCACCCATATCCTCTACAAAGCGCTGCTGTTCATGGGTGCCGGTGCGGTCATCCACATGACCGGCAAGGCCAAGCTCACCGAGCTCGGGGGCCTGTACCGCTGGATGCCGATCACGCTGCTGCTGTACATGGTCGGGGCGTTCTCGATTTCAGCCTTTCCGCTGTTCTCCGGCTTCGTCAGCAAGACCATGGTCGTAGAGGCCGCAGCGCTCGATGCGCGCGCGTGGGTGTGGCTGCTGCTGTCGCTGGCGTCGGCGGGCACCTTCCTGCACACGGGCCTGAAGCTGCCGTGGTTTACGTTCTTCGGCACGGATTCGGGTCTGCGGCCGAAGGAGGCCCCGCTGAACATGCTGGTCGCGATGGGTATCGCCGCGTTCCTGTGCATCTTCATCGGCGTCTATCCGCACTGGCTGTACGCGATGATGCCGGAGGCGGTCGAGTACAACGCCTACACCTCGGGCCACGTGCTCTGGGAGCTGCAGCTGCTGCTGTTCACCGGCGTCGGTTTCTTCCTGCTGCTCAAGCACGTGGGTGGCGAATGGAAGATCAGCCTCGACACCGACTGGGTGTACCGCAAGCTGCTGCCGATCATCGCCGGCGCCGTGCAAAGGGCGTTCAGCCAGTTCTGGCAGGGCACGCTTGCGACCCTGTCACGACAGGTGACGCTGCTGGTGTCCGGCGTGTCGCGTCACCACGGCCCGCAGGGCATGCTCGCGCGTACCTGGCCGACCGGCAGCATGGTGCTCTGGGTTGCGGTGCTGCTCGCGGCTTCGCTGCTGATCTACTACCTCTAGCGCCTCGCCGCCCGGCGCGCCGTTGCGCTCCTGGCGCTGACGCGCGGCATCCCGCGCGCTTGCCGACTCGGCGTTCACCGCTGGCCGCGACGATTTCGAATATTCGCTGAACACGGGCGGTTTCCCGATTCCCGGTATCGGCGGTACGGCCCGGGGCAGCGCCGGTCGCATCCGCTTCATGTAATCTATGTGGCGTTGAAACGCAGCGCTTCAGCCCGCGTTGCCGTCCACCCGAAGAGGAGCCAGATGGAGACCAGCAACAAGACCGCCCGTCAGATCTACGAGGAAGTGAAGGCCAACCCGAACCGGGCGCGTTTCGGCTTTGGCGACAGGCCGGCACTCGTGAATATCGATCCACAGAAAGCCTACACCGCGGTCGGCAAGTTCAAGACCGCCTACGAGACCGACCCGCGGCAGATGGAATACATCGACCGCCTCGCCGCGATGTTCCGCGAGCGTGGCCTGCCGGTGGTGTGGACCTACGTCGCCTTCATGCAGTCGGGCGAGGATGCCGGCGTATGGGGAACGCGCACCGACACGCCGGATTCACTGCAGAACATCAAGGAAGGCTCGGAGCGCGCGCAGTTCGATGAGCGGCTGAACATAGACCGCGAGCTAGACATCATCATCCGCAAGCGCATGCCGTCCGCGTTCTGCGATACCAACCTCGCGATGCTGCTGACCTGGCACCGCGTGGATACCGTTATCGTAACGGGTGGCTCGACGTCGGGCTGCGTGCGTGCAACGGCCGTCGACAGCCTCAGCCACAGCTACCGCACCATCGTCCCCGAGCAGTGCGTGGCCGACAAGCATGAAAGCTACCACTTTGCCAACCTCACCGACCTGCAGCTCAAGTACGCCGACGTCGTCGACGTGCAGGAAGTCTTCGACTACC
>PWYM01000051.1 GCA_003567855.1 Gammaproteobacteria bacterium
CCGTCACGACCACCGCGCTGTAGCGATGTCCGCGCGCGCGTATCTCGTCGGCGATGTTGCGCACGCGGACCGGGTCGCCATGGGCGCGGCGGTCGGCGACGAAGGTGCCGGCGCCGACGTGGCGCACGAGGAAGCCTTCGTCGGCGAGTTCGCGCAGCGCGCGATTGACCGTCATGCGTGAAATCTGCAGCGCGTCGACGAGTTCGCGCTCGGAAGGCAGGCGGTCGCCGGGCGCCCACGCACCGCTGCCGATGTGTTCGAGCACGTGTCGCTTGACGCGCATGTAGCGCGGGGATGCGTCGGTGTCGGCGGGTACGGCGCCGGTCTGCCGTGCCGGGGATTCGCTAGGCGACGCGTCGGGCGGAGCGGGGCCGCGGAAGGGGTCACTACGCATCGAACGCTCCTTGCACCGACCGCGCCGCGTGCGCCAACGCATCGATATGTTCGTGGCGCCCGTCACGCACGCGCCAGCGCCCGCCACAGATCACATCGCGCACCGTGCGCGGTGGCGATGCGAACACGTGGCAGTCGAGGCGGGCATCGCCGTCGAGGCCGGCGTGCAACGGGTGTCGGTCGTCGAGTGCGACGAGATCGGCGCGGTAGCCGGGCGCGATCGCACCGACGCGGCGGCCGAGGAGGCCGTCGGCGCCGGCCAGCGCCGCGCGGTAAAGCCGGGCACCCGCGTGCGGCGCCTGCGCGCTGGACACGATGCACCGGCGCTGCGCCTGCAGGCGGGCGCCGTACTCGAGCCAGCGCAGTTCCTCGGTCGGGTCGATGCAGACCTGGCTGTCGGAGCCGATCGCCCATCGACCGCCCAGTGCTTCGAAGTGCTCGAGTGCGAAGAACCCGTCACCGAGATTCGCCTCGGTGCTCGGGCACAGGCCGACGCTCGCGCCGCGGCTGACGATGCCTTCGAGTTCGCCGGGGTCGGTGTGGGTGGCGTGAACCAGGCACCAGCGTGGGTCTACCGGCTGGTTGTCGAGCAGCCATTGAACCGGTCGCGCACCCAGGTGCTGCTGACAGTCGTCGACCTCGCGGCGCTGTTCGGCGACGTGGATGTGCACGGGTGTGTCGTCATCGATAGCGGCGACGACCTCATTGAGCGCGGCGGCGTCGACCGCGCGCAGGCTGTGGAACGCGACACCGGTGGTCATCTGCGCGTTGTGCTTCGCCGCGAGCGCGTCGAGCAGCGCGAGGTAGCGGGCGGTGTCGAGCGCGAAGCCCTGCTGTGCCGGCGCGAGTGGCCCACCGTCAAAACCCGCGCGCTGGTAGAGCACCGGCAGCAGCGTGAGCCCGATTCCGGCGTCGGCGGCGGCGTCGACGAGTGCGGCGCTCATGCATCGCGGGCCGTCGTCGTCGACGGCCGCGTGCAGGTAGTGGAATTCGGCGACGGCGGTGTAGCCGGCTTCGAGCATCTCGGCGTAGAGGTGTGCGGCGACGGCCCGCAGTGCGTCGGGCCCGAGGCGTGCGGCCAGCGCGTACATCACGTCGCGCCAGCGCCAGAAGTCGCCGGTGCCGCCGCGTTCTGCGCGGCCGGCCATCGCGCGCTGGAACGCGTGGCTATGCACGTTCGCCATCCCGGGGATCACGATGCCGCGCAGGTGCTGGTCATCGGGGTGCGGCGCGGCGTCGGGTTCGACGCCGGTGATCCAGCCGGCGGCGTCGACGGACACGCGCACGGCGCGGGCCCAGCCCCCGGGCAGCATCGCGACGTCGAGGATGTAAGCGCTCATGCGTGGGCTGTTGTACAGTCTGGTATATACCAATTAGGAGGCTAAACGGGCGTTGACTTACAGTCAACGCGTGCCGGGCAACGGTGGCCGATGATGACGACTGAATCCTGGGACCTGCTCTGGACCGACGTGCACCTGGCGACGATGCAGCCGGGCGGTGAAGCCTACGGGGCGATCCGCAACGGCGCGCTCGCGGTCACGGGCAACCGCATCGCATGGCTCGGGCCGCGCTCGGCGCTGCCGGATGCACCGCAGCGGCTCGCCCACGAGGTGCGCGACGGGCAGGGCCGCTGGCTGCTGCCGGGGCTGATCGACTGTCACACCCATGCGGTGTACGGCGGCAGTCGTATCGCCGAGTTCGAGCAGCGCCTCACCGGGGTCAGTTACGAGGAGATCGCGCGTGCCGGCGGCGGCATACTCGCCACCGTCAAGGCCACGCGCGACGCCGATGAGGCCGAGCTCCTGCGCACCGCGGTCGAACGGCTCCGCCACCTGCGCGATGAAGGCGTCACCACCGTCGAGATCAAGTCGGGCTACGGGCTGACGACCGACGACGAAATGAAGATGCTGCGCGTTGCGCGCGCGGCCGGGGCGGCGCTTTCGATGGACGTGCGTACCACGTTCCTCGGTGCCCACGCGCTGCCGCCGGAGTACCGCGACCGGCGCGACGCCTACGTCACTCTGGTCTGCGACGAGATGCTGCCGCGCATCGCCGAAGCGGGGCTCGCCGACGCCGTCGACGTGTACTGCGAACGCATCGCGTTCTCGGCGGCCGAGACCGACCGCATCCTGCATGCCGCGCGCGCCGTGGGCCTGGCAGTGAAGCTGCACGCCGACCAGCTCAGCGACGGCGGCGGCGCCGGGCTCGTCGCCGCGCATCGCGGGCTGTCGGCCGATCACCTCGAATACACCTCCGAACAGGGCGTGGCCGCGATGGCTGAGGCCGACACCGTCGCGGTGCTGCTGCCGGGTGCGTTCTACACGCTGCGCGAGACGAAGCTGCCGCCGGTCGAGCTGTTCCGCCGGTATCGGGTGCCGATGGCGCTCGCGACCGACCTCAATCCCGGCTCGTCGCCGGTGCGCTCGCTGCTGCTGATGCTGAACATGGGATGCACGCTGTTCGGCCTGACGCCGGAGGAGGCGCTCGCCGGCGTGACCCGCAACGCCGCGCGCGCGCTCGGGTTGCGCGACCGCGGCGTGCTCGAGGTGGGCGCGCGTGCCGATCTCACGCTATGGCGCATCGAATCGCCGGCGGAGCTCGGCTACCACGTCGGTGGCACGCCGTTGCCGGAGGTGATTCGCGCGTAGTTACAGGGGGTCAGTGGCGCGCCGTTGCAGGGGGGGTCAGTCGCGACGAGCTAACCCGAAAACGGGTGACTCGATCCGATTTCCGTGAAAGGACATGCTTGGCGCTTCCGGTCGCGGTCAAGTCTCCTGCGGCGCCGCCATAGTGAACTGCGACGGATACCGCCCCATCATCAGCAGCAGCACCGCCCCGACGACGACCATGATCGCCGACGCGTACAGCACCAGGTTGTAGCTGCCGGTCACGTCGAACACGCGGCCGAAGACGAATGGCGACAGGCCGGCGGCGAACACGAACACCGCGTAGAACACGCCGTAGATGCGCCCGTAGTGCTTGAGTCCGAAGTAGCGGGCGGTCACGTAGGCGAACACGTCGGTCTCGGCGCCGGCGGCCAGCCCGATCATGAAGGCCGCGGCGAATGCGAGCGGGACCGCGATCTCGGGCATCACGAGAATGAGGCACGCGACCGCCGGCAGCGCGAGCAGCGGCAGCGCGACGCCCGGCGCCCAGAAGCGGTCGATCAGGTAACCCGTCATCAGTCGTCCGACGATGACGCTGATGCCGATCGTGCCGGCGATGGTGGCGGCCTCGCGGGCGGCGAAGCCACGGTCCATCAACAGCGGGAACAGGTTGGTGAGCGCGCCGCTGGTCTGCACCGTGACGAGCAGGATCACGGTCGCGAGCAGCCAGAAGCGGTAGCTGCGCAGCGCTTCGCGAAGCGTCATGCCATCCTGCGTTGGCGGCGGGGGCGCGGCATCGTCGATCGCGGAAGTCGCGGCGCGCGGTGTCCCTGCCGGCTGGGCGGCGTGGGCGCGTGCGGCGGCAGATGCAGCGGCGGTGCGCGGTGAATCCTGGAACAGCAGCCACACGACCGGGAGCGCAATGACCAGCGGTAGCAGGCCCACGCCGACGAACGCCTGGCGCCAGCCGAACGTCTCGATCAGCCACGACGCGTAGATCGGCAGGAGGAAGCCGGCGACGCCGGTGCCGATCAGGATGATCGCGAGCGCCATGCCGCGGCTCATGAAGAACCACGCGACGATCGCGCGCGTCCAGGTCACCGGTGTGGAGCCCGCGCTGAGCAGGCCAACGAGCAGCCACAGCCCGTAGAACACCCACAGCGAATCTGGTGTGAGCGCAAGCGCACAGAACGACAGGCTCAGGCCGACGAGTGCGAGCATCGCGATGGGTTTGACGCCTATGCGGTCGGCAAGCGCGCCGATCAGCGGCACTGTCAGGATCGTGCCGATCGTGAGTGGCAGCGTCGCGAGCATCACGTCGCCGCGGCCCCAGTCGAACGTCGCCGCCAGCGGCACGGCGAACACGCCGATCGTGTAGATCGGCAGCGGCGACGCGCCGCACGCGACCCCGAGGAACGACGACACCAGTACCCGCCAGCCGCGAATCATCTCGGCCATGCGCGGCCCGTATCGCTCGGTCATCGGCGCTCCCCTGCGTATTGCTGGTCTGTGGACCCCGGCCACAAGCGGCGCAGTATCTCAGAAGCGGTATGCGAGGTGCAGCACGCGGACCCGCCGCCCGGTCGGGCCGTGCCGACAGGCGGTCAGGACATCGTGGGGATGTTGGATCAGGGGGGCACGGTGAGGTAGCGGCGCGGGGCCGGGTTGGTGTTCGGGTGGTGTCCGGGCGCAGTGTTCAGTGTGTCTCGGGCCAGCGCCATTCGCGCACTTCCGGCATGTCCTGCCCGTGTGCGCGGATGTAGTGGTAGTGGTCGATGCGCCGGTCGCGCATGCGCTGCTTGAGCCACGCGGCGCGGTAGCCGAGTGACGGTACGCGGTCGATCACGTCGGCGACGAGGTGGAAGCGGTCGAGGTCGTTGAGCACCGCCATGTCGAACGGGGTCGTCGTCGTGCCTTCCTCCTTGTAGCCGCGCACGTGCAGGTTCGGGTGGTTGGTGCGCCGGTAGGTCAGGCGATGGATCAGCCACGGGTAGCCGTGGTAGGCGAAGATCACCGGCCGGTCGGTCGTGAACAGCGTGTCGAAGTCGCGGTCGGACAGCCCGTGCGGGTGTTCTTCCTTCGGCTGCAGCGTCATCAGGTCGACGACGTTGATCATGCGCACCTTAAGCTCCGGCAGGTTGTGCCGCAGGATGTCGATGGCCGCGAGCACCTCGATGGTCGGCACGTCGCCGGCGGCGGCGAGCACCACGTCGGGCTCACCGCCGTCGTCGTTGCTCGCCCATTCCCAGATGCCGACGCCGCGGGTGCAGTGGCGGATCGCCGAGGGCATGTCCAGCCACTGCGATTGCGGCTGCTTGCCGGCGACGATCACGTTGATCATGTCGCGCGAACGCAGGCAGCGGTCGGTCACGCACAGCAGCGTGTTCGCATCGGGCGGCAGGTACACGCGGATGATGTCGGCCTTCTTGTTGACGACGTGGTCGATGAAGCCCGGGTCCTGGTGCGAGAAGCCATTGTGGTCCTGGCGCCAGACGTGCGAACTCAGCAGGATGTTCAGCGACGCGATCGGCCGACGCCACGGGATCTCGCCGCACACCTTCAGCCACTTCGCATGCTGGTTGAACATCGAGTCGACGATGTGGATGAACGCCTCGTAGCAGCCGAACAGCCCGTGGCGCCCGGTCAGCAGGTAGCCCTCGAGCCAGCCCTGGCAGGTGTGTTCGGAGAGGATCTCCATCACGCGCCCGTCGGGTGACAGGCCTTCGTCGCCGTCCTCGACCTCGGCGACCCAGGTGCGGTCGGTGACTTCGAACAGCGCGTCGAGACGGTTCGATGCGGTCTCGTCGGGGCCGAAGACGCGGAAGTTTGCGGCGTCATGGTTCAGTTTCATCACGTCGCGCAGGAAGCGCCCGGTGACGCGTGTGGCCTCGCTGTCGACGCCGCCGGGGCGGGGCACGTCGACCGCGTGGTCCCGGTAGTCGGGCAGGCGCAGGTCGTGCAGCAGCAGTCCGCCGTTGGCGTGCGGGTTCGCGCCGATGCGGCGGTCGCCGTCGGGTGCGAGTGCGATGGTGTCGGGCAGCGGCTGGCCGTTGGTGTCGAACAATGTCTCGGGGCGATAGCTTTGGAGCCATTGCTCGAGTGCCGCGAGCTGTGCCGGGTCGCGCGCGATGCCCGACAGCGGCACCTGGTGTGAACGCCATGAACCCTCGGTTGGGCGCCCGTCGGCGTCGGGCGGGCCGGTCCAGCCCTTGGGAGTGCGCAGCACGATCATCGGCCAGCGCGGGCGGGTTGCGTGTCGCGCGCCGGTTTCGCGTGCGTCGTGCTGGATTTCGTGGATGCGCGTGATGACGGTGTCGAGGGTTTCCAGCATTTTCGGGTGGAGTTCTGCGGGGTCGCTACCCTCCACGAAATAGGGTGCGTAGCCGTAGCCTTCGAGCAGGCGGGCGAGTTCGTCGCCGGGGATGCGCGCGAGGATCGTCGGGTTGGCGATCTTCCAGCCGTTGAGGTGCAGGATCGGCAGCACCGCGCCGTCGGAGGCGGGGTTGAGGAACTTGTTCGAGTGCCACGCGGCGGCAAGCGGGCCGGTCTCGGCCTCGCCGTCGCCGACGACGCACGCGGCGATCAGGCCGGGGTTGTCGAACGCGGCGCCGTAACCGTGCGACAGCACGTAGCCGAGCTCGCCGCCCTCGTGAATGGAGCCTGGCACCTCGGCGGTCACGTGGCTGCCGATGCCGCCGGGGAACGAGAACTGCCGGAACAGCGCGCGCATGCCGTCGCGGTCGCGCCCGAGGTTGGGGTAGTGGTCGGACCAGCTCCCCTCCAGCCAGCTGCCGGCGACCATCGCCGGGCCGCCGTGGCCGGGACCGGCGAGCATCATCAGGTCGAGGTCATGGTCGCGGATCGCGCGGTTGAGGTGCGCATAGATGAAGTTCAGGCCCGGCGTCGTGCCCCAGTGGCCGACCAGCCGCGGCTTGACGTGCTCGCGCGCGAGCGGCGCCTCGAGCAGCGGGTTGTCGAGCAGGTAGATCTGGCCCACCGAGAGGTAGTTCGCCGCGCGCCACCAGGCGTCGAGGTGGGCGAGGGTGTTGGGGTTGGTCATTGGAGTGGGCTCCTGGTGGTGGGGCGGGTGGGTGCGTCGGCGGACAGCAGTGCGGCGACGTCGGCGGCGATCGCGCTGGCCTCATCGACCGGGACGACCCAGATGCTGGCGGTGGAGGCGGGTGCGGAGATGCAGCGCGGTCCGACCCCGGGGTCGGACCCGGGGTCGGACCGGAGTTGGGCGCCGGATCCGGCAGATCCGGGGTCGGACCGTGGGCGGTCGGACCCGGGGGGCAAGTCGGGATCGGCATTGAGCGTGTCGTCGATTTCAACACCGCACCACGCGAGTCCGTCGCAGATGCGTGCGCGGATCGACGGCGCGTGCTGGCCGATACCACCGCCGAACGCGATCGCGTCGACGCCGTCGAGCACGGCCGCGTACGCGCCGAGGTACTTGCGCGCACGGTGGCAGAACGACTCGATCGCGCGCTGTGCGCCGGCATGACCGTCGGCTTCCAGCGCGAGCAGCCGCCGCATGTCACCGCTGACGCCCGACAGCGCGAGCAGCCCCGACTCGCGATAAAGGCCACGCTCGAGTTCATGTGCGTCCAGGCCTGTATGGGTCAGCAGCCACGCGATCAGCCCCGCGTCCACATCTCCGGCGCGCGTCGCCATCAGCAGCCCCTCGAGCGGCGTGAAGCCCATGCTCGTCTCCACCGGCCGCCCGTCGCGCACCGCGGCCATCGAACATCCGCCGCCGAGCTGCAGCGTGATGATCCGCGAAACCGGGGTCGGACCGGCGTTCGGCCAAGCCGGGGTCGGACCGGAGTCGGGCGTGGTCGGGGTCGGACCGGAGTTGGCCTGCACGGCGCCGGCGAGCTGGCGGTGTGCGATGCCGTGAAAGCCGTAGCGGCGCAGCGGCCCGTGGTCGGACCAGCCCGGCGGTAGCGCATAGTCGCGCGCCGCAGGCGGCAGGTCGTGGAACCAGGCCGTGTCGAAGGCGGCGTAGGCCGGCGCCTCCGGAAAGCGCGCCAGGCACGCGTCGATCACCTCGAGCGCAGGCGGGTTGTGCAGCGGTGCGAGCGGTGCATGGGCCTTGATGGCTGCGAGAACGTTGTCGTTTATGCGCGTGGTGCGGTCGAGTTCCCGCCCGCCGTGGACGATGCGGTGAGCGGTGACGTCGGGTTCGAGCGGCAACAGGGCGAGTACCGCACGTGCGGCTGCGGCGGGGTCGGGCGCACTCACCGGGCGCCGGTGCGTCTCGCCCTGCTGATCATGATGGCGCCAGGTGAGCTGTGCGTTTTCACCCAGCGGCGCGACCTCGCCGTGCAGCAGCGTGCGCGTCTCCGTGCCGACCGAGTCGGTGAGCTGGAACTTGAGCGACGCGCTGCCGGTGTTGAATACGAGGATCTGCACGTAGCTCTGTTCCTCAGGGGCGGGGGATCACGACGTCTGCGCGTCAAGCGTCGCACGGACGGCGCGCCCGTGCAGTCAGCAGATGCCGCAACGTGGCGGTCCGGTCAACATGGGTGTCGGAAACCTTTCCAATCAACGCCGCTTTACTCCAGAAAGGGCCTGATGAAAGTTCCGCAAGTATATGAGTTATATAAGCACATAGAAGTCCGGTCCATACCTTGCATAATCCAGTACCCTGCTCACCGCACGCGCCCGAGCGCCGCGGTCAATCACTACGGAGAAGACTGATGAAGGGAACGCGTAAAGCCGGTCCGGCGTGGCGTGTGCTGTGGGTCTGCGTTCTGCTGCTGGGTGGTGCGGGCCACGTGCAGGCGTCGAACATCTACATCTTTGGTGACAGCCTCTCGGATACCGGCAATGCGGCCGTATTCATCGGCGACACCGGGGGCTTCGAGGGCGTGCGGTTCTCGGACGGCATCGTCTGGCACGAGTACCTGGCGGACAGCCTGGGCACTTCGACCGCGCCTTCACTGCTCGGTGGTTCGAACTACGCGTTCGGTGGCGCGCGGGCGGTAGGCGGTGCTTCGAGCCCCGACGTGTCGGCACAGCTTGGCCAGTACTTCAGCGGCCCGGGCGCCGGCGGTGCCGATTCCGATGCACTCTACATCTCGTGATTCGGCGGCAATGACATGCGCGACGTCATCTCGGACACCGGGGCGGCAGTGGTCGGCGGTGCCGATCCCGTGCAGGCGCTGAACGACGCCGCGGCCACTATCAACACGGTGATCGGCGCCTACGGCAACGCGCTCGAACGGCTGCTGGGTGCCGGCGCAAAGACGCTGCTCGTGCCCAATCTGCCCGACCTCGGTGCGATCCCGGAGACCGCCGCGCAGGGGCCGGAGGCGCAGTTTCTTGCCTCGACGCTGACGGGCCTCTGGAACGCGGGCATCGCGGAGATGACCGCCGGCCTGTCGTTGCTGCACGGGGACGCCGATATCCTCCTGCTCGACGTCAATACACTGTTCAACCAGATTCTCGTCGATCCGGACGGCTTCGGGTTCAGCAACGTCACCGACGGCTGCATCCTGTTGCCCGACCCGCCGGACACCTGCGACGGCTTCGCGTTCTGGGATGTGATCCACCCGACCACGCAGGCCCATGCGCTCGTCGGGCAGGCCGCCGCGGAGCTGCTCGAAGCACGCGCGGTACCGGCCCCGGCGGCGCTGGTGCTGATGCTTGCGGGCATCGCGGGTGTCGTCGCGGTGCGTCGTCGGCGCAAGGTTGCGCGCTTGACTGCCGGTTGAAGCGGCTCGGCACCGCAATCTTCGGGCTTGGCTATCCGGCCCGGAGGCCCTGCATACGGGTATCCAGTGCCTCGAGCAACGCCCGGTGCGCATCCTCGAACGCCGCGACGCCCTCGCGCTCGAGCGTTGCGGTGACCTCCGCGAAGTCGATGCCGAGGCCTTCGAGCACCTCGACGTCGGCGCCCGCCTCGGCGACGTCGCCGGGCAGCGTCGCCGCGACTTCGCCGTGGTCGAGCAGTGCATCGAGCGTGGCCGGCGGCAGCGTGTTCACGGTGTCGCGCCCGATCAGGCCGTCGACATACTTCACGTCCGGATAGCCGGGGTCCTTGGTCCCCGTGCTGCCGAACAGCAGCCGCTGCACCGGCACGCCGCGCTCGAGCAGCCGGCGCGTGGGCGCCTCCTGCATGAAGGCCTCGAACGCCGAGTAAGCGAGCCGCGCGTTGGCGATGGCAATGCGCCCGCGTAACGCCTTCGCCTCGCGTGACCCGTTCGCGTCCAGTGCCGCATCGACCTTCGTGTCGATGCGGCTGACGAAGAACGACGCCACCGATGCGACGTGCTCCGGGTGTTCGCACGCGTCCAGGCCGTCACGCCATGCGCGCATCACGTCGACGTAGCGCTCGACGGCGAACAGCAGCGTGACGTTGACGTTGATGCCCGCGGCGAGCGCGGCGCTGATCGCCGGCAGTCCCGCGGGTGTTGCCGGGATCTTCACCATCAGGTTGGGACGGTCGACGGCGGCGTGCAGGCGTCGTGCAGCCTCGAGCGTCTCGTCGCTGTCGTGTGCGAGCAGCGGCGACACCTCGATACTGACGAAGCCGTCGAGCCCGTTGGTGCGCTGGTACACCGGGGCGAGGGCATCGGCGGCGACGGTGACGTCGGCGACCATCAGTGTCTCGAGCAGCGCCTCGGCGTCGGCGGTCGGGCGCGATTTCACGAACGCGCGGATGTCGTCGTCGTAGCGGTCGCCGGAAGTGATCGCCTTGTGGAAGATCGACGGGTTGGTCGTCACGCCGGTGATGCCGGTGTCGATCAGTGCCGCCAGCCCGCCGTCGGCGAGCAGCGCGCGGTCGATGTAGTCGAGCCAGATCGACTGGCCGTGTTCTGCAAGCGCTGCGAGTCGGTGATGCATGCGGTGGCGTTCCCCGGGATGAGCGTGGGCGGGCGGCCGGCTGAGCGTCGGCGGCGCGAGTTCCTATTATGAAGGCGGTGATCCGGCGGTCATACCCGTTGACATCCGGTGCGTGGGTGCAGGCTTGGGGGACGGTATTGCGCGGCCCATGACTTCGAGCCGCTTCGACCAATAAAGACGGCGACCCCGGACCCGGGGTCGCCGTGCAGGGGCCGGCGTGGCCTCTGAGCCGGCCGGTCAGGCGACGCGGCGGCGACGGCGCATCGCGCCGATGCCGAGCAGGCCCGCGCCGAGCAGCGCCAGTGCGCCGGGTGCGGGAACGCCTACCGTGACGTCGTCCAGACCGTAACCGTCGTTGCGGTTGTTGGTCGCGATGGTGATCAGCTCGATCGCCGAGTCGGCTACGAAGGTCACGTAGAACACTCGGCCGTTGGTCAGGGCGCCACCGAAGATGTTCTGCTCGACGGTCGTCGTGGTGCCGTCCTTGAGAGTGAAGTCGAAACGCCCGCCGGCATCATTGGGGTCGGTGATGAAGAAGCCGACGCGGGTGACGTCACCCGACGGGGCAAACGTGAGCACGCGTGCGTCGAAGCTGTCGAGCCACTGGTTGCCGGGGTCGGAGACGTTGAAACGGCCGCCGAACGGCGACTCCGCGGCGTTGAGTATCCCGAGACCCGCGGCGCAGGAGAATCCGCTGTTGTCGCACGCGCCGCCGCTTCCCTGCGTGATACTGGCAAAAGTTCCGACATTGGTGCCGATGGACAGTGACTGGCCGGTGCTGTTGGTCGCGACGGGGAAGCCCTCGAAGTTCTCGAAGCCGGTGACGGTGATGCCGGCCAGGAAGCTGGCCTCGGCGGCCTTGGCCGTCGCGAGATCAGGGCCGAAGACCTGTATGGTGCCGGCGTGGGCGGGCGCGGACGCGAGCAGCGCGACCGCCGCGATCGTCGCCAGTCTCTTGATGCGAATGTTCATTGATGTCGTTCCTTGATCAACGTGGTGTCCGAATCGGGCACCGTTGAAGAGTACGTTGCAGATTGCATGCCAAACGGAGAGATGCCTGTGAATCAAGGGCTTGCGAGAAACAGTCAGGCGTCGTGAAGGTGGCGTTGTAAGCTGGTTCGACGCTTTGGGGTCGGACCGGGCCGGGCATCGGGGGTGCTCTGCAAGGATCTGATCGGGCGGAAGTTTCCGGGGGTCGGACCGAGTCGGGCCGGACGGCAGTCCAGGGAACGACCAGCGGTGCACTGCAGCGGAGGACAGCGTTTTGAATCAGCGAGTTGCCGCGGTCCGACCCCGGTATGGGGTCGTGTTGGCGGGGGGCACCTCGCGACGCATGGGGCACGATAAGGCGCGCTTGGACTACGCGGGCGCCTCCGCGCTGGAGCGCGTCGTGGCGCTGGTGTCGGGGGTCGTTGACGAGGTGTTCGTGTCGGTCGGGGCGGGGCAGGCCGATGATGCGCTGCGGGCGCGATACCGGTGTCTGCACGATCCTTGGCCCGGGGAGGGGCCAATGGCGGGCGTTCTGGCCGCGCTGGCGCATGCGCCCGGGGCCGCGTGGATGGTCGTCGCCGTGGACCTGCCACTGCTCGACCGGCCGACGCTCGACGCGCTGGTGTCCGCGCGCGACCCGCGCCGGGACGCGGTGGTGTACGTCTCGTCCGCCGATCAGCGCCTCGAGCCGCTCTGCGCGCTGTACGAGGCGTCGGCTCGGGCGCCGCTCGCCGCGGCCTTCGAGCGCGGCGAGCGGTCGCTGAGCCGCGCGCTAGAGGGCCTCGAGCTGGTCCGTCTGCAGCCGGTGAATCCACGGGCACTGTTCAACGCGAATACACCGGAAGAGGCGGCCGATGCGCGGACAGCCCTCTCGTCCGGTACCGGGCACGATGGCGGCGGGCGCGCCGTGGGGCCGCGACGAAGACGTTGATCCGCAGCATGGTGCAACCGGGCGCGCCGGGCAGACGAAAGGATTCGCAATGGGGACCCGCAAGTGAAAGTGGCCGTGATCGGCTCCGGCATTGCCGGCCTGGTGGCAGCGCGTGAGCTCGCCCGCGACTACGAAGTCACGGTTTTCGAGGCCGGCGGCCACGTCGGC
Organism: Gammaproteobacteria bacterium; assembly: GCA_003567855.1. Taxonomy (GTDB): domain Bacteria; phylum Pseudomonadota; class Gammaproteobacteria; order Steroidobacterales; family PWYM01; genus PWYM01. The sequence goes on from PWYM01000051.1 coordinate 12,940, forward strand.
GGCCACACCCATACGCACCGCATCACGCTGGGCGGACGCACGCTCGACGTCGACTCCGGTTTCATCGTCTTCAACGAACGCACCTACCCGAATTTCTGCCGGCTGCTGGACACCCTCGGGGTCGACTCGCAGGACACCCCGATGAGCTTCAGCGTGCGCTGCGAGCGCACGCGCTTCGAGTACGCTGGCACCGACTTCAACGCGCTGTTCGCGCAGCGACGCAATCTGGTCTCGCCCGGCTTCGTGCGCATGCTCGCCGACATCGTGCGCTTCAACCGCGTTGCCCCACGTGATCTGGCCGAAGGACTCGGCGACATTCCACTCGACGAGTACCTCGCCCGCTACCGGTTCGGCAGTCGCTTCGTCAGTCATTACCTCGTGCCGATGGGCGCGGCGATCTGGTCGACCGATCCGGCGCGTATGCTCGGTTTTCCGGCCGCCTTCTTCATCCGCTTCCTCGTCAATCACGGGCTGTTGAGCCTCACCGACCGGCCGCAGTGGAAGGTCATAAGTGGCGGCAGTGCGCGCTACGTCGAGAAGCTCACCGCACCTTTTGCCGATCGCATCCACCTGCGCACGCCAGTGCGGCGTCTCGTGTGCGATGCCGCCGGCGTTTCAGTGACCACCGATGAGACCACCGCACACTTTGATGCTGCATTCGTCGCCTGTCATGCCGACCAGGCACTGGCGATGCGCCACGCCCCGACGCCGCTCGAGCGCGAAATCCTCGGCGCGATCCCGTTCCAGTCGAACCGCGCGGTGCTGCACACCGACGCGTCGGTGATGCCGTGCAGCCGCCGCGCGTGGGCCGCGTGGAATTACCACCTCGTCGACACCGACCCGACCGCGCAGCCGGTGAGCCTGCACTACAACATGAACGTCCTGCAGGGGCTCGACACACTCCATGACGTGTGCGTCACGCTCAACGGCGACGACACGATGGACCCGGACACCGTGATCGCACGCATGGACTACGAACACCCGGTGTTTACCGTTGCCGGCGTCGCCGCGCAGGCGCGCCACGCCGAGCTCAACGACGAGGGACGCATTTATTACTGTGGCGCCTGGTGGCGCTACGGCTTCCACGAGGACGGTGTCGTCAGCGCGCTTGCAGCCCTCGAATCGTTCCGCGAGCATCTGGACCATGCAAAGCTGCATCTACAGCGGACAGCTTGAGCATCACCGGCGTACGCCGGTCGTGCACGCGTTCCGCCACAGGCTGTTCATGGTCTACCTGGACCTCGATGAACTGCCGGAGCTGTTCGACGGGCGCTGGCTGTGGTCGGCGCGGCGTCCGGCGCTGGCGTGGTTCCGGAGACGTGACCATTTCGGTGACCCGTCGCGGCCACTCGCCGACTGCGTGCGCGAGCGCGTGCAGGACCAGCTCGGGTTCACGCCCGGTGGCCCGGTGCGTGTACTGACGCACCTGCGCTATCTCGGGCACTGTTTCAACCCGGTCAGCATCTACTACTGCTTCGATGCGGCCGGTGAGCGTGTCGAGGCGATGGTGCTCGAGGTTACGAACACGCCGTGGAAGGAGCGCCACTGTTACGTGCTGGCGCCCGAGCCCGCGGAGGCCGGAGGCTGCCGGTTCCGGTTCGGCAAGGATTTTCACGTCTCGCCGTTCCTGCCGATGGACCTCGACTACGACTGGACCTTCGCGCCGCCGGGCGACGCGTTGAAGGTGCGGATGAGCGCGCGTCGCGACGGGCGGCGGGTGTTCGGCGCGTCGCTCGCGATGCGTCGACAGCCGCTGTCGGGGCAGGTGATGGCCGCGCGGCTTGCGCGCCAGCCGGCGATGACGCTGAAGGTCGTCACGCTGATCCACTGGCAGGCGCTTCGATTGTGGTGGAAGGGTGTGCCGTACGTCGGGCATCCGGGCGCGGGTGGGCGTGGCCACGCATCGCGCGCTCCGGTCGCGGCTGGAACAGCGCCGACTCAACGCACACGGGAACACTGATGACACGGGGAACATCATGAGTGGAGAATTGCTGACCGGCGCCGAGCGTGCCGGCACGGCGCGGCCGCGGACATGGCTGTCGGGGCTGGCACGGCGCGGTGTACTGCGCACGCTCGCGCGGCTGCGCGAGGGCGAGGTCCGGCTCGTCGAGGACGGCGAGACGCGCGTGTTCGGCGGTGACGGCGCAGATCCGGACATGCGCGTGCGCGTCGAAATCCTCGACCCGTCGTGCTTTTCGGACATCGCACTCGGCGGCACCATCGGCGTCGCCGAGGCCTACATGGCCGGCAAGTTCCGCTGCGATGACCTCACCGCGCTGGTGCGCATCTTCGTGCGCAACGAGTCGGTGATGGACGACATGGAAAGCGGTGGTGCGCGGCTGATGCGACCGCTGCTGAAGTTCGGGCATTTCCTGAACCGCAACACGCGCACCGGCAGCCGGCGCAACATCGCCGCGCACTACGATCTCGGCAACGAGTTCTTCGAGCTGTTTCTCGACCGCCGGATGATGTATTCGTCGGCGGTGTACCCGCGCGCCGAGGCGTGCCTGGAGGAGGCCGCCGAGCACAAGCTCGCGCTGATCTGCGACAAGCTCGCACTCGGGCCCGACGATCACCTGCTCGAGATCGGCACCGGCTGGGGCGGGCTTGCGGTGTTCGCCGCGCAGCGTACCGGTTGCCGCGTGACGACGACGACGATCTCGCGTGAGCAGTACGCGGCAGCCTGCGCGCGCGTCGCCGAGGTGGGCCTCGAAGACCGCGTCGAGGTGCTGCTGTCGGATTACCGGGATCTTTCGGGACAGTACGACAAGCTGGTGTCGGTCGAGATGTTCGAGGCCGTCGGGCACCGTTTCTTCGACACCTTCTTTGACCAGTGCACGCAGCTGCTCAAGCCCGCCGGCGAGATGCTGCTGCAGACGATCACCATTGCAGACCAGCGCTACCAGGACGCGAAGCGCCAGGTGGATTTCATCCAGCGCTATATCTTTCCGGGCGGTTGCCTGCCGTCGGTGACGGCGATCGCGGAATCCGTGACGCGCGCGAGTGACATGCGCATCGTCGCGCTCGACGACATCGGGCCGCATTACGCGCGCACGCTGCGTGACTGGCGTGAGCGTTTTTACAGGCGTCTTGACGAGGTACGGGCGCAGGGGTTCCCGGAGCCGTTCATCCGGATGTGGGAATGGTACCTGTGCTATTGCGAGGGCGGGTTCTCTGAACGCACGATCAGTAACGCGCAGATCACGCTGGTGCGGCCCGAGAACAGGCGTGCCCTGCCGGTCGGCCCCTAAGGGCCGTCGGTAAAGGACGTTCTCTAAAGGCGGCCCCTGAAGGCGGTCCTTGAGTGCGGGCGTGGACACACGGCGCGTCCCGCAAAAGGTTCGAAGTCGTCGATGCGCCGTATCGGGCGAACGACTCCCGGCGTGGAGGGAAGATCGACAGCGCCTATTCTTCCGACAGCGCGAGACAGCCTTTCATGAGGTCTTTTCGCAAAGCGTCGACATGGTCGTCGCGGTACTCGCGTCCGCAGTCATCGTGCACGCTGCGAAGGAACTTGCGTTGGGCCTTACGCGGCTTGCCGGCGAGCACGCTCGTCATCGCAAGTACCGAAAGCAGCCGCGATTTCCCGTCTTCGTCCAGGGCGTCGAGCGTATCGCGCCGACCGTACCAATCGACCTCGAGCTCTTCGGCGTTTTCCAGCTCCGGCACAAGGTGCGCCAGGAGAAGAAAATTGTTGGGGTGAGCGTCGCCGCTCCGCCTTATCATCTCGCCGACGCCGTGCAGGATCAGTTCCCACTCGCGCTCGTTGTTTGAGTCCCTGGCTTTGGATAGTTGGGCGTGGATCCGCTCCACGGCAGACGGCCCGACCGCGCGGAGCCACGCCTCACTCACCACGCGCCACGTGATGAAGGCGTTCCATGCGGCGTAAAGGGGAATGGCAAGCAGCGGAATGTAGGCGCGTAACGCCGCGCGCGTGAACACCCGGCGCATCAGGATACGCATGACAAAACTCGTCGCCCCCACTTTCATCTTGTAGAGGATGTTCTGGACCAGAAGTCGCCACCCCGAAAGATACGCGTAGGGGTCAACCCCATAAATTTTCGTTCGTTGATTCGGCATCTCGAGGGCGCCGCGCGCCAGGCCGGCGACGAGTGCCTCGGAGTGGCTGTCGCCGTCCAAGTCCACACCGGCAATTGCCCCGATCTTTGCAACGCCGCGAAGCGAATTCCAGTACAGGAATAGGACTTCGAGGATGGTCAGCACGCCGACGAAGACGTAAAAGCCCGCCCAGACCCAGAGGTTGTCGCGCCATCTGGACATGTCGGGATCGTCGAGTACAACCAGGCGCAGAAACATTTCTGTACCGCCGATCAGGCTTCCGGAGACGGCGCCGGATACCATGGCCCACCCGACGGCTGCACGCCGAGCGCGGCGGATGGCATCGATTTCTTCAGGCCCGAGTGAAGCGGGCCTTGACGGGTCGTTCCTGCACGTGGATCGCAAGTACTTGCCCGCTGCGCGTTCCAAGCGGGAAGGTTCGGGGGAATACTTGCAGGACGCTTCGGGGGGAGCCATGGCGATCACCCTACGCGATCTCCTGAATCTAGTCTCCGAGACCGCGCGGTTGGTGATCCATGCGCTTTCGACATGATCGTAACCGATCATTCTGGTACGGACCGCAAACAGGCGCACCCTGGCCCTTGGGCGAGAGAGCGCTCAGCAGGCAGGTCTCTGGAACAGGTTGAAAGCCTTTATTGATTCAGGATATTGAACTCACTTCCGAGTTTTTGCTTCATCTACACGGCATGAGTGCGTTGCGAGTCCACTGCCGAGATGTGGTGCGTTGCGGGAAGGCGCTCACGCAACCTGTCTGCTAGGGTCATTCGACAGCGGCTTCGCAACCCGCGTGGCCTCGCTTGTCGGAGAGTCCCATGACTGGATCCGTTGGCGCTGCGTCACGCACCATGATTCTGATTGGCCTCACGCTGCTGATCTCGGCGTGCCTGGGTTCCGGCGGCGACGGTGACGCGCCTGTAAACGGCGGAAGCAGTGGAGCGACAAACGGGGAAAGCGCCGGGCCGGAAGCCCCGCCTGATGTCGAGACCTCGCTGGAGCGACTCGGCGTGTCGACCGAGGAGACCCCGAGACTGGACAGCCAGGGCAACGCCTATCCGGACGACTATGCGCCGATGGGCCGGATCATCACGGTGCGTGAGCTCCGGCAAGCGCAAGACGCCCCAACCGACAGCGAGCCCCGGTTCGCTGTCGGTCGAGCCGAAGAACTGTTCCTTGGCGGCTTCAGGCTCGACGACGGCGGTGATCGGCACGTCAACATCATCGACGACATCAGCCTGGCAGGACTGTCCGCATCCGCGGCTGCATTCACCGACCCGCAGGTGATCGAGAGCCGCGCGCATACGCCGTGGATGCACGACAGCAGGACCATCGTGGACGCGCCTCCCTCGAACGTCCCCTGGGGCACGCTGCGCGATACGGCTGCCGTCGACACCAATGGCGACGGTTTTCTGGAGGCGGTCACCGCCTACGTGCAGGAGGGCTCGGGCGGTGCCCAACAACTGCGCCTGCAGATCATGGACGGACTGGACTCGACGCCGATCCTGGATTTCGCGATCCTCGAGGGCGGTCCGCTTCTGCCGGCGCACGACGTGCGTGTCAGCGGCGTGGACCTGGACGGCGATGGCCGGCAGGAGATTGCCGTCGCCATCGCGCGCGAGCCGCAGGACGGTGTGTTCGATACCGCGGTCGGTGTCTACATCATCGACGACGCGTTGTCCGATTTTGGGGTGATTGACCAGTACCTTTTCGACTATGAGCCCTCGTTTGCCCAGCCGTACGTCCTGCTTGAGATTGCCGAATTCCGTGCCGACCATGGCAACAGCGGCAACACGCTTGCGTTCGTCCTGAACGAGAGTGAACCTTTCGCGCCCGGATCGGGCAACTTCGCATCGCGTTTTTTTATAATGGAACTTGCCGATGGCGCGCTTACCGAACTCGCCGGCGGTCCGATCACCGCCGAGGTGTTCGTGGAGGAAACTCCGGAGGAACCGCGAGAGGCGCGCGCGGTGGTGGCCAGCATCACGACTGGTGACATCAACGGCGACGGCAGCGAGGAACTCGTCTTCGGCGCGCTGGAGGCTGTCGTCGCCAGCTGCGCGGCGACAAGCGCGGACCTCGACCCGCACGCCGAATACTTTCTTGCAGCCTACGGCGGCCGCCACAACGGCTTCGCGCCGATCGCGGCCACCAGCACGAAGGTTGCAGTGCCACACTGCAACTTCGAGAGCGGTGATCGGCCATTCACGATGCGCCACGTGCAGATCAATGTCCTGGACTTCAACAACGACAACCATGCGAACGTCCAGTTCAACGAGTTCGTTCTCAACGGCGTGCCCGAGCGCCTTTGGCACACCGGCGTAATTGCCCACATCGACGATCCGCGGCTGATCTACGGCTTCCGTAGCACGGGACATCTCTACTTCGACAGGAGCGAGAGCGCAATCGCGGTCAGCGACCAGACCGGGGACGGTGTGCAGAACATCATCGGGTTGTTCGCGAATGTGGCCGACAGCACGGACAGTGTCCACTTCAGCGTCTACGAGTGGGATCCCGACTCGGACAACGGATACCGGGTCGCGACACGCATCGCTATCGAATCCGAAGACTGGGGCAATCGCAATCCGCTTATCGTCCCGATGGATGTCAACAACGACAGGATCGCGCAGTACCGATACACGGGAGAGTACTACTACGACATCACCGAGCCGATCGTTCTGGCGGCGATCGCCGCACCCCCGTGCAGGCGCAATGTCGGGCAGGACGCCTGTTTCAGCAGCTGGGGAAGCGCGATCAGCAGCAACATCGGACGGGAGTTTTCGGTCAAGGTGTTCGGTAGCGTGGGCTTTGGCGTGGGGGCAGCGGGGCTGGGTGCCCATGTCGAATCGATGGTCACACTCAGCGCATCGGCCGCGTTGGTCACAAGCGAATCGTACGAGCTGGCGAAGTCACAGACCTTCAGCACCGGTCCGTGGGAAGATGGAGTCGTGTTCACGTCGGTTCCGATGGATCGCTACTATTACGAACTGATACGCGACAATACGGGCGAAATAGGAAGTATAGGTGACCGGATAGAGTTCCGGCTGCCGAGGGACCCCGGGCTGCGCATAGTCGACCGCGTCTACTACAACGACAATGTTGTAGAGGGTACCGTGCTGATCGAAGAGAACGTGTTCCGGCACACGCCAGGGAACATCTCGAGCTATCCGGACGCAACCGAAAAGTCTTCGATTCTTGACGCCCAGCAGGATCTAGTGCGGCAGCGTCGCGTGGAGCTGGTGCGTCTCGACGCTTTCGACTTTGCGCCAGCCGTGCGCGGTGCCGAAGTCGGTCCCGTGTACGTCGGCCAGGGTGGCGGCTTCACCGAGCTGGCGCTGGAGTACACGGAGACGGTGGGTCAGGCGAATGCACTGACTGCCAGCGCCTCGTTCGATATCAAGACCATCGCCGGCGCCGCGGCCAGTTTCTCGGTGGGCGTGGAGGCGGGCCGCACCATGTCCGTGTCGCACGGTGACAGGGCACTGTTCAGTGGATCGGTGGACAGCATCCACGCGGACTATTACGCGGAAAATCGCTATGCATTCGGCCTGTTCGTCTACCTGCAGACACTCGACGATCGGGAGATGGAGGTCATCAATTTCTGGGTCGAGGAGTAGTTGGGGACACGATCCGCGGGCGGTTTCTCCAGGTTCCCCAGGGGCTCAGTCGGCGGGTCGTTCGAAGAGGTAATGGCCCACGTACCACTCGCGTCCGGCCGCGTAGCCGAACAGTTCGGCGACCGCCATGAAGAACATCCGCCAGCGTTGCAGCCAGCGCTTGGCTTCGGCTTCGCCATAGGTTTCACGGAAGACTTCGAGCAGTGGGCCGTGCGCGGTGTCGAGGCGTGCGAGCCATGCGTTGGACGTGCGTTCGTAATGGCGTCCGTCGACGCGCCACTGGTCGACCAGGCGCAGGTCGTCCTGGAAATGCGCCAGCGTGTGTTCGGACGGCATCAGGCCGCCGGTGAAGAAATACTGCGCCATCCAGTCGTATTCGCCCTCGGCCTGGAAGGGGTAGAGGTGCTCGCGGTGGCAGAAGATGTGCACGAACAGTCGCCCGCCGGGGCGCAGCCAGCCGTGGACGCGGCGCAGCAGTTCGGCGTAGTTGCGCATGTGCTCGAACATCTCGACGGAGACGATACGGTCGAAGCGCTGGTCGGTGTCGAAGTCGACCATGTCGGCGGTGATCACGGTGAGGTTGTCAAGATCACGTTCGCGGGCGCGCGCCTCTATGAATGCGCGCTGGCTCGCTGAATTGGATACCGCGGTGATGCGACTGGCGGGGTAGTGCTCGGCCATCCACAGTGACACCGAGCCCCAGCCACAGCCGAGTTCGAGCACGTCCTGGCCGTCGTGCAGGTCGGCGCGCTTGCAGGTGAGTGCGAGCATCGCGGCCTCGGCCTGGTCGAGATCCAGCGTGCCGTTCTCGAACAGGCAGCAGCTGTACTTCAGGTGCCGACCGAGCACGTGCTCGAAGAACGCGGCCGGCAGCTCGTAGTGCTGCTCATTGGCGGCGTCGGTGTGTACCGCGACGGGGCCCTCGCGCAGCACGCGCAGGCGGCTTCGAAACCGCTCGAACTGCGCCTCGCCACGGTCGAGCTGCTCGGTGCGCAACCGCCCGGCCATGAGCTGGCGCATCCCGATACGCGCCAGCACGTCGGGGATCAGGCCTCGTTCACACAGTTCAATCGCCAGCGACATCGCGAATCCTTTCGTCTCGGGGGCGCCCTAGTTTACGCCCCCGACCACCCACCGGATTCATCGGGGTCGGACCGTGGGAAGTGTTTGATTTCGATTGAGTTAGGGGGGGATTGATGGGTCCGGGCGGTCCGACCCCGACATCCCTTAAAAAACTCAGTTGTCTAACTCAATCAATACCTTGGCGTGGTCCGACCCATGGTGAGCATGGTCCGACAGGTGCGGGGCCGCCGCTGTCATCAGCCCGATCGCGATGAGCAGCGCGCCCACCGGGCGCCGGAGCCAGAGTCGGGTCTTGAGCCAGGCGGAGCCGGGGCTGGCGACGATGCCGGCGCCGATAACGGCGGTGGCGGTGCCGGCGCCGAAGGCGGTCATCAGCAGGGCGCCGTGGGCGGGGTGGCCGCTCGCGGCCGCGGCGGCGAGCACCGTGTAGACGAGGCCGCACGGGAGCCAGCCCCAGAGCAGCCCGGCGGCGTAGGCGCCGAACGGGCCGCGCATCCGCAGTGCGCGTACCGCGAGTGGCTGCAGCCGGCGCCAGAGTCGTGCACCGGCGCGCTCCAGCGCGCCGAGCCCCTGGATGCGGAAGAGCATCGACAGCCCCATCAGCACAAACAGCACGGCGGTGAACAGCATCAGCCCGTGCGCGACACCCGGCAGCCCGCCCTCGGCGAGCGTCCAGCCGACGGCACCGACCAGCGCGCCTGCGATCGCGTAACTCGTCACACGCCCGGCCGAGTTCAGCACCGGCGCGATCCAGCGGTGGCGCGTGCCAGCGCCGGCCATTCCGAGCGCGCCGGAAATACCACCGCACATGCCGAGACAGTGCACGCTGCCGACGAGTCCGACGAGGAACGCACCACCGACGGTCGCGATGATCACGGGCGCCGAGCTCCATCGCGTGACTCGTCCGCAGGTGCGTCATCGTCGCGGCGCTCAGCATCGCCCGCACCATCACCATCACGCCCCCGCCGCGGCGGCGCCGAGTCATCCTCGAGCAGGATGCGCCAGGCCTCGACTTCGAGATTCTCGAACTGCCGCGTGCGCACCGCCCAGAAGAACGCCCAGACCGCAAACACCAGCAGCACGAGGCTCAGCGGGATCAGCACGAAGATGATGTTCACATGACCGCCTCTTCAGCGCGCGCCGGCACCTC
>PWYM01000186.1 GCA_003567855.1 Gammaproteobacteria bacterium
AACGCAAGCAGCGGACGCTGCACGCAGATCGCCGAGAGCAGCACGAACTGTCGCGCCCCTGCGCGTTGCGCCGCGGCCAGCAGGTGGGCGTTGGCCCGATGATCGATACGCCACGCGTCCTCGGCCACGCCGGTGCGCGAGGCGATGCAGGAGAAGACCGCATCGACCCGCTGTCCCGTGAGGGCCGTGGCCAACGCAGTGGGCGAGGTCAGGTCCACCGTGAGCCGGCGGCAGTCGGCCAGCGCGGCTTCGGCCGCGGCTTCAACCGACGATGCCGGGCGCACGAGCGCGGTGACCTCGTGGCCCCGCGCCGCCAGTTCGCGGCACAGGGCCCGGCCGATGTACCCGGTGGCACCCGCCAGCCAGATGCGTGCCGCCATGGACTGCTTCCTCGGAATGCCGGATTCCAGCATAAACTACTCAGACTGACAGGGAACGGGGCGGCTGGTGTAAGAGTGGGTTGATGGGGCCTATAGTCTTGAGCCGAGCTGTAATTCGCTTACTCCGGTCAAGGTCAACATCCATATCAACAACATACCGACGACTACCACCTGGACCACGCTGGTCAGGGTGCCGATGAGAAAATACTCGGCGTGTCGGCGCCCTTTCCTGAGGTCTTCGAACCTGAACACGGATTTTGCCGCCAGCACCAGGCCGAGTGCCGCCCACGCCTGGACCAAAAAGGCCGACAGCATCAAGAACCTTTCCAGCCAGCCGATTCGCAACCCGGCTCGGGCCAGCCCCGCACCCTGGTCTCCATCGTCATCGTCGAGGGAATCCGGATAAAGGGAGTCAAGGAGATGCCGGTTCAACCACCCGCAGCCGAAAACGGCGACCAGATAGGCCGCCAAGACCAGCCCGGCCTGAAGTTGAACCTCGGCCCAGTGGATCGCCATCGTATCCAGGGCACCACGAACATCGGCAAGCCAATGCGCGGCAGCCAGCAGCACCAGCACATGAAAGCCCTGATCAAGAATGAACGCCGCCAGCGGGCGACCTGCGCCCCAACGTACCTTGATCCAGTCGGCGGCCAGGTGCGTCGCCACGATCAGGGCGAACACGATGGCAACCCGACCGTCCAGCATCGGAAAGGCACTGAACACCAGCCAAGCCCCCACCAGACAAATCAGGTGAATGACGCCATGCTCGGCCCAGGCCTGCCACCGTCCATCGTGCTTCCCTTCGATCACCTCGCGGCGTTGGAACAGGAAGTCTGCCAGCAAATGCGCAATCAACAATGCCGTGAACGCGGTCACGTGCTCGTTTCCCGTAATGAATCAGGGGATTCGGCCGGGCTGGCACCCGACCCCAGCCGATATCGCAACACGGCTTCCAGGTCTTCGAGACTGGCCCGGATTTCCCAGTAATGGCCGCTGGCCAGACTGCGGGAGACCGTCGACTCCGATTTCCCCAGCGCCTCAGCGACATCGGCCTGCTTGCGGGATTGCTCATATAACGTAATGACCTCCCATTGTTTGGGCGTAATCCGTGCGATGAGCACATCCAGCAATCGCAGGATGCCGTTGCCGGCCGCTTCAATCAGCGGCTCATTCCAGCGCAGTGCGATGCGAGCCTGCAACGTACCGCGGCGCGGCTTGCGCAGATCATCCATCGCTTCGCGTGCCAGGTAGAAAGCCTCGCCGGTGGCCGACCGGTTGATGGGTTGATCGCGTTGGGCATGACGCTCGACCTGCCCGCCTCCAATGGCGATCCTCAGTGGAACCGGATACGCTGACAGCAGGATGTCCCAGAGGACCCAGGGCAGGCTCACTGGAGCGATGACCAGGCCTTGGAATTCGTCCCACGCAGTCACCGCATAATCCGCATCACACCAGTGATTGTGACGATGGCGTTGTGACAATGCCTCCAGCAAATCGTCACGTTGAGCCGGAAAGTCCGCGACTTGCCGGGATTCCGCGACATCAATGATCAGGGCCACCTGTGCATTCACGAGTGCAATTTATCTTAATTGCTCTTGTGAATGCAACTTCACCTGTAGAGCACTCCCAAACGACTCCAGCGTCAGCTGCGCATGGACGCCAAGCCCAGTCAATGTTTCACGATAAGTCGTTCCCCAGCCCGAATAATGGCTGTCCGCACCTCATGGAACCGCCGCGCGCGGTGGTCGAACCGATGACCTGCGCGTCGGCGTCGCTGGGGATCGGCGCTCCAGTCGCCGGCGCCGAACGCCGAAGGCATAGAAGCTCAGCTGCGCGAGCAGCGCGCCGCTGTCATCGGCGCTTGCCGCGACAGATAACACCGGGTCGCTTCAATGATAGACGCGCTCTTGAATGGTGGCTCTAGATGCCACTATTACGATGCAGGCCGGAAGGATCTGAAACACGAACCAGCCAACAAACAGTGCGAAGTTGAACTGTGTGTCCGGATTCAGAACGATATCTAGGATTGAGGCAATAAGGACTATCGGTAATCCGACGAGCACGACCCGCGAAATCATATAGTGCTTCGCGAGGACTGCCGCTCCGCCAACAACTGACATGGCCGAGATCGTTATCTGAATAACCACACCAAGCCAAAGCAGGGTTCCGGCTTGCCGAATCGTTGGGCTGACGACAAGAGCCGAAAGCCCCCCTAAACCAGTGAGAAGGGAGAGAGAAGCCAGGGCTATCGCAACAATCGCTAAGGTACGCACGACCCTTCAGCTCTACCGTTCAAAATGAATGGCTTCGGTCAAAGCCAAGCAAGTCGGCCACTATCACTCCACTTCAGACAGGAATCCGGGCGGTTCTTCGCCGCGCCTCTTGCAGTTTCTTCGCGTCCTGAGGTAGCCGAGCAACGCGGTGAGCATCACGAGCACACTAAGCGTTCCGGCAGCGAAGAAAAAGCAAAATACGCCAGTAATGACAATAGTGACGAAATTATCCGAATCGAATACGTAACCAGAGGTCCACACGAACCAAGCCAAGCCGTAGTTCGCCGGCGCTAACGCCAACCCCTTGAGAGATAGCCGTCCCCAGCCAGGCCCCTCGTAGGGCGCCTTCGCCAAGTGTTGGCGACTTCCGCTATCACGCATGATCGAATCGAACCCTGGATGTACTTGAGCCGCCAGACGAAGCTGTGCGAAACAATGTTGTCTGAAACTGGTGCAACAATCCGGCCCGACGGGAACAGGCCCGCATGAGCCGCAGGATCGACACCAAGGCCTACCCACTCACCCCCATGGTGAACGAAAGCGATAGACCAGGCGACGTCTCCAGAACACCATCAGCACCGACACCGCACCCCGCCTACGGCGTACGCACCGGCGCCTCCGGCCGCGGCGGTAGCTCGGCCGGGCGCTCGCGCATGGCTTCCAGCACTTCCTCGATCGCGCGCTCAAGCTGCGGATCGCGGCCCTCGATGACCTTCGCCGGATCCTGCTCGACTTCGATGTCGGGGTCCACGCCGTAGCCTTCGACCGCCCACTCGCCGTCGGCATCGGTGCTGCCGAACTCGGGCACCGACACCTCGCCGCCGTCGATGAGGTTGCCGCGGTTGGTGATGCCGACGATGCCGCCCCAGGTACGCTTGCCGATCAGCGGGCCGAGTCCGGCCTTGCGGAAGTTCCACGGGAAGATGTCGCCGTCCGAGGCCGAGGTCTGGCTGATCAGTGTCGCCATCGGGCCCGTGAACACCTGGCTCGGGTACGTGGTCGGGTATGACCAGTGGCGCGCGTAGCTCAGCCCGAGCAGCTCGCGGTTGAGGCGGTTGATCAGCATCTGGGACACGTTGCCGCCGCCGTTGCCGCGCACGTCGATGATCAGCCCGTCCTTGCGGATCTGCGGGTAGAACCACTTGATGAACTCGCGGATGCCGTTCGGCCCCATGTCGGGGATGTGCAGGTAGCCGACGCGTCCGTCGGTGGCCTCGCTGACCATGCGGTGACGTTCGAGCACCCAGTTCAGGTAGATCAGGTCCTGCTCGGAGGTCACCGGCTCGTACATCACGGTGCGCCGGTCGCGCGCGTCGCCGCGCGAGGCGACCTCGAGCTCCACCGGTTCACCCGCCGCGGCATCGAGCAGCCGGTAAGGGTTGTCACCGCGCTCGAGCGCATGCCCGTTGATCGCGAGCACGTAGTCACCCTCGGCGACGTCGATGCCGACCTCGGTCAGCGGTGAGCGGTAGCGATCCTCGGCATTGTGGCCGGTGTAGATGCGCGCGATGCGGTAGCGGCCCGCGCCATCGTCCCAGGTAAAGCGCGCGCCCGGCAGCGACACCGTCGGCCGCGACGGGCGGCCGAGGTCGCCACCGGAAATGTAGGCATGCGACACGTTGAGCTCGGCGATCATCTCGCCGATCACGTAGTTGAGATCGCTGCGATGGGCGACATAGGGCAGAAGCGCCGCGTACTGCTCGCGGATCGCGTCCCAGTCGTAGCCGTGCATGTTCTCGACGTAGAAGTGGTCGCGGAAACGGCGCCACACCTCGTGGAAGATCTGCGCCCATTCGTCGGCCGGCACGCGGTCCATGCGCAGGCCGCGCAGCGGCACCGGCTTGCCGTCGCCGTCGTCGAGCGGTCGCAGGCGCAGTTCACGCCCGTTACGCGTCAGCAGCGTGCTGCCGTCGGCCGACAGCGCCCAGCCGGCCATGCCCTCGACACGCATCTTGGCTTCGCGCGCTTCGAGGTCGTACACCTGGATCGCCGGCTCGCGCTTCGGCGAGCGCCCGTAGTAGAACGCGCCGCTTCGCTGGTAGACGAGGTGCCCGGCCGTCGCATGCAGCCGAGTGTAGTTGTCGGCGTCGACGGGGACGCGGACGACGCGCTCGGCAAGCCCGTCGAGCTCGATGCGCACGGTCACGTCGTCGTCATTGCCGTTGCCGTTGTCGTTGTCAGCGTCGTCGTTGGCGCCGACCTCGTCGCTGCGCGGCGGAAACGGGTTGCCCGCGTCGCGGGTCAGCGCGAGCGCATAGATCGCGGTGTTGCGGTTGCCGGCGTAGTCCCATTCGATGTTGGAGATCTGCGGCTGGTATTCGCGCATGCCGAGCAGGTAGAGGTGGCGCCCGTCAGGGTGCCAGGCGGGACTGTGCTCGTGGAAGAGCTCCGGCGTGACGCGGTGCAGCTCGCCTGAGTCGCGTGACCACAGGTGCACGGCACGAAACTGGTTCGGCTGCGACAGCGACAGCGCAAGCCACTGCCCGTCCGGCGACCACGTGTAATCGCGCGCAAGCTCTATACCGTCGCGCGCGACCTCACGCCGGCCCGAGCCGTCGGCGGCGACCACGTGCACGCGCCCGCTCGCGTCGGAGAACGCGATCCGCTCGCTGTCGGGTGACCACACCGGGTGGTAGTAGCGAATGTTGCCGTCGCGCGTGAGCTGGCGCGGCTCGCCGCCGGCCTGGTCGACGACGTAGAGTTCTTCCTCGCCGGTCGCGTCCGAGATGTACGCCACGTGGCGACCGTCCGGCGACCACGCCGCCTCACGCGCGTGCGAACCGCTGTCACGCGTGAGGTTGCGGGTCGCCCCGTGCTCGGCCGGCGCCGAGAACAGCTCGCCGCGCGCGATGATCGCGACGCGCTTGCCATCGGGCGCGGGCGCGGCGTCCTGCAGCGTGTCGGCGACGTCGATGCGCGCGGCCCGGCGCGGGACCGCGTCGGTCGACACCCGCACGGACACCGCGCGGTCTTCGCCACTGACGACGTCGAGCACGCGCAGTCGCCCGCCGTGCTCGTAGACGATCCGCCGCTCGCCGTCGCTGCTCGGCCAGCGCACGTCCCAGTCGGTGTGCGACGTGACCTGCGTGACCTCCTCGCTGTCGAGGTCGTAGCGGTAGAGGTTCAGCGTGTCGTCGCGGTCGGAGACGAAATAGATGGCGTCCTCGAGCCACATCGGATCGCGGTCGGTGCGCGGATGGTCGGTGAT
>PWYM01000017.1 GCA_003567855.1 Gammaproteobacteria bacterium
ATCGTATCGTGCTGCCGGCCAGTCGCCTGGTCTTCGTGCAGAGCGAACAGATGCGCGACGACATCGCCGCCGAGGGCATCCCGGCGGCGAAGATGACGCCGGTGCCGGGTGCGCTGGACCCCGAGGAGATTCCGTGGACGCCGTCACCGCCCGCGTCCGGCAAGCGCATCGTCTATCTGGGCACGCTGATCCGCACCCGCCGTCTCGACTTCCTTGTGCGCGTGTACGCGCGCGTCCGTGAACGCCACCCGGACGCCGCGCTGGTGTTCGTAGGCCGTGGCGAGATGCCCGAGGATGAGGCGCTGCTCCGCGCCGAGGCCGACCGTCTCGGCGTCAGCGACGGCGTGCACTTCACCGGCCACCTGCCGATGCGCGAAGCATGGGCGTACGTGCGCGACTGCGCCGTCGGCGTGTCGCCGTACTTTCCGAGCTTCACACTCAACTCGACGTCGCCGACCAAGCTGATCGAGTACATGGCGATGGGCCGGCCGGTGGTCGCGAACGACCACCCGGAACAGCGGCGCGTGATCGAGCAGAGCGGCGCCGGCCACTGCGTCGCGTGGGACGAGGACGCGTTCGCCGACGCGATCTGCAGCGTGCTCGACGACCCCACTGCGGCGGCGGAGATGGGCACGCGCGGGCGCGAATGGGTGCTTGCCCACCGCACCAACGCGCTGATGGCCGAACGCATCGAGCACGACTACCACCGACTGGTGTGTGCGTCATGAGCGTCACCGCGCCCCACCCGCCGCTTGCGAGGCGCATCAAACAGCGCACCCGGCGCCAGCTTTCGATGCTCGCCTCCCGCGCCCGCCTGCGCCCGCTCGACCGGCGACCCGTCCCGCACGCGCCGGGCGAGCTGCGCCTGTTCGCGATGGCGCGCAACGAGGCGCTGCGCCTGCCGTGGTTCCTCGACTGGTACACGCGCCAGGGCGTCGACCGCATCTTCCTGATCGACAACGGCTCGACCGACGCCACCGTCGACATTGCCCGCGCGCACCCGCACGTGCATGTCTACCGCACGAGCGAGTCGTTCACGCACTACTCGAACTGGATGGAAGTGATGCTCGCGCGATACGGGCGCGGGCACTGGTGCGTCGCCGCCGACCTCGACGAGATCTTCTGGTACCCCGGCGTCGAAGACACCGGTCTTGCGACGCTGTGTGCGTGGCTGGACCGGCAGGGCCACACCGCGGTGCCGGCGGTGCTGCTCGACATGTACTCCGACCGAGCGATCCGCGACAACGCCTACCGGCCGGGCCAGGATCCGCGCGAGGTGTGTGCGTGGTTCGACCCGCTGTTCGAGTGCGCGGTGAAACAGTGGCCGAACCCCGACACCTTCGAGCGCTTTCCTTTCATGCGCTACAGCGGCAACCTGCGCCGCCGCCTGTTCGGCGCCGACGTGAACCTGTCGAAGGTGCCGCTGTTCCGCTTCGGCCCGGGCGTGTTCCCGGCGCGCGGCATGCACGCGATGGACGGCGTGAACGTGTCGTCACTGCGCGGCGTAGTGCTGCACTACAAGTACCTGCAGGACTTCGGGACACGTGTCGTCGAAGAGGCCGCGCGCGGCCAGCACGAGGGCGGCGCGCGCGACTACCGCCGTTACGCCGCCCGCGTGACGGAAGACGACGCGCTGAACTGCCACCACGAAGGGTCGGTGCGCCTGGAGAGCAGCGAACAGCTCGTGCAGCTGGGCCTGATGAGCGACCCCGCGTCGTGGGCCTCATGGCGGGCAGGCGCCCGCGCATGAACGCGCACCCCCTGCCCTGCGGATCGCGGCTTGCGCATGCCGCACGCGCGGCGTTACGCGTGCCGCGCCGGCGCCATTGCGTGGCACCACCGGGCCAGCGTGCTGCGCAGCACCTCGCGACGCGTATGCCAGCCCACCGGCGCACTCGGCAGGCGGGCCGCGGCGGTGTGGTAGAGGTCCGCGTCGACGAAGGCCTCGAAATTGCCCTGCACCGCATGTGTGCGCAGTGCCCGCAGCATCGGCCAGCGCTCGACCGCCGTGTCCAGCGCGTCACTGAGTTCGAACGCCGCGGCGAGTGCGTCGCGGTCGTCGCCTGCCGCCTCGAGCGTGCGCTTGAACGCACCGCTGTGCCCGGGTGCGACGACGTCGTGCACCAGGCGCATCATCGTCGCCACATGCCGGGCCGCATCGCACACGCGCACGTCGTCGGGCCGCAGCAGCGTCGAGCCGTAATCGATGAAGCGCGGCTCGCCACGCCCGGTGATCATGAACTGGCGCGGCAGCAGGTCGATGAGCACGAGCCCGGTATGGCGCAGCACGTACGCCTGCGCCGACAGCGCCGCCTGCAGCAGTCGCGTGCCAAACGCGGGCTGACACAGCAGTTGCGACCGGATCGGGTAAAGACGCTCGAACGGATAGTGCACCGCGTACAGCAGGCCGGCGTCATCGACCAGCGGCGAGTAGCGGTACAGCACCCGGAGCGGGCGCGCCTGAAGCGCGGTCGACAGGTCGCGCAGGTTCGCGCTCGCAGCCGGCAGCGACTGGCCGAACCACGTGACGGGACGGTTCAGCCGCGTGACACGGTGGGGGTGGAAGCGCTTGACGATGTACTGCCTGCCATCATCACCGCGGCAGTGATAGGCGGCCCCTTCCCAGCCGATACCGAGGAAGCGTTTTACAGTGAACGCATCGATGCGACGCAGGCTTCGGCATTCGGCGGCGCGCGAATCGAGTTCGCGCGTCAGCGCGCGCTCTTCGCGGCGCAGCACCGGGTCATCAGGGCCCAGCGCACGCGCCCTGCGATAGTCGCGCCGTGCCTCCTCCGGGCAACCGGCGACACTGAACGCGCGCGCCTGCAGCACGAGTCCCCGCTGACACTGCGGATGGTCATGCGTATATGCGAGCAGCGTGGCGATCGCCTGCTCATGCTGGTCGGTACCGAGGAGGCGTTCTGCGGTGGCGAGTGAAGTCGACATGGCGTGGCCCTCTTCCCCGGGCGGCAACAGGGCCGTCGTGGCCCGGGACTGTGGCGGCGTAACGAAAAGTTCACGCGCCTGTCACATCAATGTAGCACTTCCGTGTTTTCGCACCATGCTTTTTTTGACGTTCCTGACCGGACATGTACCCCCCTTTTTCAGAGGTTTTGAATCAATGTACGTACCGCATCAAAGAAGACGACTTCGCCCTGTAAAAAACAGGGCAAACGCGCCTGACGCAGAACCCGTCAATACGTCGACAACATGCGGTGACTTGGCATCGCAAATGTGCGATAACGGACATCAGGGACCGCCCCGAGGGACGGTCCGCAACGTCCCGGATCACGATGTGATTGAACTGCCAGCGCGGCAAACGGGTGGCATCACCACGGTCGCACGGCAGGACGTAACAACAATGAACTCAGCACCGCAAATTCGGTTGACCCAGCGCGGCGGCGCAGCGCCGAGGGTCACTGTTCGTTCACTCCCCCCACCGGTTGTCGCCCTCGCCTCTTCGCGGCGGGCGCGTCCGCTCATGCACCGGCGCGCCCCATTGGCGTGGCTGCTGGCGCTGGCGGCCGTTCTGGTCACGGCGCTGCCCGCCGCGGCACAACTGCCGTCGGACTACCGGCTGCTCCCCGGCGACCAGCTCGAAATTTCCGTGTGGGGAGAAGAAGACCTGCAGCGCAACGTACTGGTGCGCCCGGACGGGCGGTTCTCGTTCCCGCTCGTCGGCGAGGTCATCGCCTACGACCGCACGGTGCCCGACGTGCAGGAAGAGATGACGCGCAGCCTGCAGAACTACATCCCCGAAGCCGTGGTCACCGTCACGGTCACGGAGGTCGGCGGCAACCGCATCTACGTGATCGGCCAGGTGCCCAACCCGGGCGGCCTGGTGATGAACCCACGGCTGAACGTGCTGCAGGCACTGAGCCTCGCCGGCGGCATGACGCCGTTCGCGTCGGTCAACGACATCATCATCCTGCGGCGCACGGCAGACGGCCAGCGGCTGCTGCGGTTCCGCTACAACGACGTCAGCCGCGGACGTGACCTCGACCAGAACATAGTGCTGGAGGCCGGCGATGTCATCATTGTTCCCTAAAGCGGCGCTCGCCTGCGCATCGCTGATCGCGGCCCCCGCAGCCTTCGCCCAGGTCACCCATTTCCAGCCCGAAGCCGCGGTGCGTGCAGAGCAGCATACCAACCGCAACCTGTCACCCGATTCGGAGAACGAACTGGACATCGCCGGTTACAGGCTGGACCTCGGCGTGAACTGGCAGTACATCACGCCGACCACCACCGCGCGCATTTATCCGCGCGTGCGGTTGCAGCGGTTCCCTGACCAGAGCGACGTCAATCGCAGCGAGCAGTTTCTGGACGCGCGGCTCAACCACCGTGCCACCGAGCGAACGGCAGTCAACGTGGTCGGACGCTTTGACCGGCGCGACACTTTCAATGCTGAACTCGCACCCGCGGAGTTCGACGAGTTCGACCCCGACACACCCGATGACCAGGACATTGACACCGGGCTGATCATCGCGTCGAACACGCGCACCCATTTCTCGCTGCGCCCCACGCTGCGTCACTCGTTAACGCAACGCACAGGCCTGCGCGCCTACGGGGCCTACCGTGGCAACCGCTTCTCGACCGAGACCGAGCGCCAGCAGACCGAGTTCGACTATTTCGAGACCGGTGGCGACTGGGTGCACCAGCTTGATGAACTCAACGAGTTTTCCGCTGGTCCGTATGTATCCCGCTTCGAGACGCGAGACAACACCAACACCACCGATGCGGTCGGCGCGAATTTCGGCTGGAACCGACGCTGGACGCAACTCTTCCAGACCACTTTCAGCGTGTTCGGCGAGCGCAGCGACATCACGCTGCGCGGCGCAAACCCCGGCAGCGCCACGTCCACGGACTTCGGTGCGCAGGTCCGCGGCGTGCGCGAACTCGAAACCGGCCGCGTGCGCTTCGACATCGCCCGCCGCTTTCATCCGTCGGCTTCGGGCGACAAGACCATCAGCAACCAGTTCCGCGTGCAGTACAACCACGAGTTGACCGAGCGCCTGGACCTGACCACCGCCGTTCGGGCGTTTCAGCGCAAGGCCCAGGGCGGCGGTGGCGGCAACGACCGCGACTACCTGCGTGGCGAACTGTCGCTGCAGTGGATGCTCAGCCCGACGCTGTTCGTCGCGGGGGGGTACCAGTACACTTGGCAGGACCGGGAACGGCTTCCGGGCACTGCCGACAACCACACGATCTGGCTGCAGCTGGGTTACCGGGGACTCGGGCCGCAACGACGGTAACGGGCTTCGACCATCCACGCTCACCACACACCACGGCAGGTGTCCGCATGATCTCGGACAATATCCCCTACACGCTCGCCGACTACCTCGACGTCATCAGGCGTCGCTGGTACTACGTCGCGATCATTCTTCCGCTCGCGCTACTGATCGCGGTCTACGTCGCGTACACGCTGTCACCGATGTACCGCTCTTCAGGTACCATCATGCTCGAACGCGCGTCGGTGCCCGAGGACATGATCCGCACCACGGTGGAAAGCTACGCCCACCAGCAGATCGAACTGCTGCGCGGGCGCGTGATGACCACCGACAAGCTCCGCGAGCTGGTCGCCGAACGCGACC
The DNA here is from genome assembly GCA_003567855.1 of Gammaproteobacteria bacterium. Classification (GTDB taxonomy): domain Bacteria; phylum Pseudomonadota; class Gammaproteobacteria; order Steroidobacterales; family PWYM01; genus PWYM01. The sequence continues at coordinate 5,592 of PWYM01000017.1, forward strand.
CGTACCCGAACCGCACTGACCTGAGCCCCGACGCGAAGGCGCGGCTGATCCAGCAGAACACGTCCATAGACCGCGTCGACCCGGTCACGCTGCAGCCCGACCGCAACTCCACCGCGTTTTCGATCTACTACGACAACCCCGACCCGGCCATGGCGCAGTACGTGTCACAGCAGCTCGTAGACCTGTTTCTCGACTACAACCGCCAGATGCGCGCCGAGCGTGCCCAGGAGAACTACAACTTCCTGCTCGGGCGTTCCGACGAGCTGCGCCAGAACATCCTGCGCATGGAGCAGGACCTCGCCGACTTCAAGTCACGCCACGCGCAGGCGCTACCCGAAGCGCAGAACCGCAACCAGGCGACGCTGGAACGCGCCGAGCGCGACCTCGACGAACTCGAACGCCAGCTCCGTCTGTCCGAGGAACGCCGTACACAGCTGGACCTGCAGATCGGTCAGGTGAGCCCGTACCTGTTCGACACCTCCGGCGACTGGCGGCTCGAACACGCCGAGCTGCGCGCGCGCCTCGCCGAGGCCGAGCAGCGCTACACCGCCGACCACCCCGACGTGCGCCGGCTGCGCCGGTCGCTGGACGCATTGCAGGAACGCGTCGAGGCCATGCCCGCCGACCAGCGCACGCCGGAACCCGACAACCCCGAGTACATCGCGCTCGCCACGCAGCTCGACGCCACGCGCCAGGAAGTACAGGCGCTGCGCACGCGTGCCGAACGCGCACGCAGCCGTATCGCCGACATGGAGGGGCGCCTCGTCGTCGCTCCGGAGATCGAGCGCCAGTACCTGCAGCTCATGCGCGATTACGACATCGCCCAGGGACAGTTCCGCACGCTGCAGGACAACCTGTCGGAAGCCGCGATGGCCCAGACGCTCGAGGTCGAGTCGCGCGGCGAACGCTTTACGCTGGTGCGCAATCCGTCGCTGCCGAGTTCTCCGATCAGCCCGAATCGCCCAGGCATCATCCTGCTGGGCTTTGTGCTGGGCGGGCTGATCGCGGTAGCACTGGTCGCGGTCACCGAATCCACGGACCCGAGCATCCGCGGCACGCGCGACCTGCGCGACATCACCTCGGTGCCGGCCATAGGCGCGGTACCGGTCCTCATCAACGAACGCGACCGGGTTCGCCACGCGGCACTCGCTGCCGGTGCAATGCTGGTGCTTGCCGTCGGGCTGGTGCTCGTCAGCACCGCGGTCATCAGCGCGGGCGGAGGTGGGCCATGAGTCCTGCACGCAGGCAGGCGCGAAGGAGCACGCCATGAGCAAGATCCAGGATGCACTCCAGAAGCTCGCCCGGGCGCGCGACGCCGCCACGGTCAGCCGGCAGTACGCGGTCCCCGCGACGCCGTTGCCCGCCCACGCCGCCGGCGCATCGGAACCCGATACGCTTGCCACCGGGGCGTACACGGCAGACGCGCTGGTCGCCGCGGCCGATCCGGCCACCCAGGCGGCGGCCGCCGCGCACGCCGCGCCGGACCTGGGCGTCGCAATGGACTTCAGCGCCGCGCCAGACCTCGGTGCCGCAGCCCAGGCGGAAGCCACTGCACGCACGGCGCCGGCACAGTTCACGCCCGAGCGCTTCTCCACGGTACCGCCGGCACGCTTCGACGTGCCCGTGCTGGCCCCACTGGATCGCAGCTGCCGACGCCACCGCATCCTGCTCGAAGGCAGCGCCGGAAACAGCAAGCTCGTGAAGCGCAACGCCTCTGCGCTGGCGGCCTATCGCATGCTGCGTACGCGCATCCTGCAACGTGCCCGCGCCCAGTCGTGGACCACCATCGCGGTCACCAGCCCCGCCGCGGGTGAGGGCAAGTCGATGACGACGCTTAACCTCGCGCTCAGCATCGCGCGCGAGCGTAACAGCAACGTCTTCCTGCTCGACCTCGACATGCGCAACCCCAGCATCTGCCGCTATCTCGGCGTCAAGCCGCCGCACCCGCTGCTCGACTACTTCCGCGGCCAGTGCACCGTCAGCGACACCTTCTTCTCGATCGGCGTAGAAAACCTGACACTCGCGGGCAGCCTCACCGGCACCGACCAGTCTTCAGAGCTGCTGTCGACAAGCCTGCTCGAGTCGCTGTTCGCCGAGATCCGCGAGCACTCTACCCGCCCGCTCATTCTCATCGACCTGCCGCCGGTGCTGCGCAACGACGACACGCTGGTGGTCGCACCGCGCGTCGACGCGCTGCTGCTGGTGCTGGCTGAAGGCGATTCGCGCCGCGATGCCGCGACCCGGTCAATCGAGGTGCTGCACGACTACAACATCGCCGGCATCGTGCTGAACCGCTCGCGCACTACAATGACCGGTGACTACTACTCGCCGTAGCGACGACACCCGGCGGCGCGCCGGGCATCCCACCCTGCCCGTGGGCAGACCCGATGGCCGACGATGGGCCGGCGCCCGCAAGCCCGTGCGCGCGCCGCATGTCCACCGACGATTCCGCGTGCAGCCGCCGCATCCGGTGCGCGGCGACCAGCCCTGAGAAATACCAGAACAGCACCGACATCGCCCGGCTCTCATGCGGGCTGTGATAGGCGATGCCGAGCGCCATCACGAGCACGACGCCCGTCCAGCCGATCGCGAGCGTCCCCATGATGCCGGGGTCGCTCTTTGCCACCTGCAGCGTGTCGCGCCAGATCAGCCAGTACAGCAGCAGCACGAGTGCAAGCCCGGCAAGCCCGAGTTCGAGCATGATCGACACCATGGAATTGGTCAGCAACGGGCCGTAGAGACGGTGGTGCTCGCCGGTGAACTGCCGCCCGAGCGCCGACGCCGAAGCGTTGCCGATGCCGAGCCCAAAGAACAGCGTCGTCGGATCGTTCGAAAGCTCGCGCAGCGACACGACGATCCCGTCGACCTTGCCGGCGCGCTGGCCGGGTTGAAAGGTGCCGAGGTCATGTTGGCGATTGAGGTAACCGGTGACCTCGTCGCGATCACTGAAGAAGTCCACGATGCTGCGCTCGCCCCAGCGCGGTTCCATGAAGTGGTCGTAGACGGGCACGAACACCGCGGCGAAACAAGTGATCACCAGAACCGCGACCAGTGAGTTCTTCAGACGCCGGCCCGGGCTTGCACCTACGATGAACACCACGAGCAACGCGATGGGGAGCAGGATGATCGTCCCCTTGCTCTCGTTGATCATCGTCGGCACGAGGATCGCCGCGAGGACGGGGAAGTAGACCCAGGCACGGACCTGGCGGCGGAGGAAAAACGCCGTCAGCACTGCAGCCGCCGATACGAGGAACAGCGTCAGCCACTTCGCGTTCATCAGCGTACCGAAGGTGTTGTCCCCGGTCGGGCTGCCGCGGGCGATGTCGGACATGCGCTGCTCCCACGCGATCGGGAGCTGCAACACGCAGAGCACCAGCAGCACCAGCAGCTGCACCTTCAGCTGGCGGTCACGCAGCAGCAGCACGGCGGGCAGCAGGAAGAACGGGATTGCGCGCAGGTACTGGCGAAGCCCCGCGACCAGGGGGCCGGGCTGCAGCGAATTCACGATCACGCCACAGACGATCAGCAGCGTGAGCGCGCCGAACACCAGCCAGTAGGCCGGCCTCACGTACTTGAAACGATTGCCCGCGCCGAGCACGACGACGATACCGGCGGCGATCATGCCCATCAGTTCCGGCAGGTGCGAGGCCACCTCGGGGGCGAAGCCCAGGCTTGCAAGGAACGGTACGGACAGCGCGACGATGATCGTGACCGTCACCAGCACGTGCATGGCCTGTAGCCTCCGCTGCGGTGGCCGCCACGGCGCATGTCTGGCACGTGATCAATCACCGGAAAACACCGCGGACGGGCGGTTGACCGTAGTGCCAAACTAGCACGAAGACAGGCCGGACACCACGTCGGCCAATGGCACGAACACCCCCTGCGGATGGTTTAATGACAGTGTCTCCAAACGCCGAGACTGTCGTCGAACAGTGACGAAAAACAGGCTCGAAACGAGCGTTGCGTGTGGACGTCCTACCGGGCGTTGTTGCTATAGTGCGCCGCACGCAGTCCGTACCAATGCAGGTCGATACAAACCCAGACGTGCCGTGCCCGATAATGGTCACTGGTGCGTAGTGCGAGTCGAAGCCGCCTTGTAACGCCTGCCCGGACGCAGAACGCCACCCAATGGAATCCGAAACCATGCGCAACACTTTTGCCGCTCTGCTGATCGCCCTCTGCCTCTGTAGTGCCTCGGCACATGCAGCGACGAGCTACTACGTCAGCGCCGCGGGCAACGACGCCAACTCGGGCACTTCCCCTGGCCAACCGTTCAGAACGCCGGGACGGGCCATTGACGCCATGTCTGACGGCGACTCCGTGTTTCTTCGCGCTGGAGACACCTTCACGCTGGACTCGCACCTGCGAGTCAGTCGCTCCGGCACCTCCTCGAGACCCGTCGTGATCGGCGCGTACCGGCGCACCTCGGGTGGTGCGATCGAGCACCGCGTGTCCGGCAATCGCCCGGCACTGGATGGCAAAACCACCGTACCCACCCGTGGCAATTACATCGGCCTGATTCACGTCACCGGCCGCCATGTGGAGATTCGTGACCTGGTGGTCAAGAACTCCGGCGGTATAGGCATCCGGTTTCATGAGACCAGAAACGGCATGGTCGAGAATGTCAGAACCGACTGGACGTACCGGTTCGGCATCCAGTTCTTCAGATCGCGCGACATGGAAATGCACGATTGTGAAATTCGCAGCTACGGCCACGGAGGGAAGTTTTTCGGCGAACCGACTTTTCCGAACGGCGCGTCGATCAGGAGTTCTTCCAACGTCCTCGTGAGGGGGTGCCGGGTCTACGAAGGCTGGGGCGAAGGCATCAATACGTTCTATGGCAGCTCGAACGTCGTCATAGAAAACAACACGGTATACGCGGTAAGGAACATCGGCATCTATGTCGATTCGACGGTGAATGCCATCGTGAGGAACAACGTCGTCCTGGGCACCCGCAATGACCTCTACCACAGGTACGGCGACAACACCTTCGTGGGCCCCGGTATCGCGATCAATAACGAACGCTACCAGTTCGCCCGCAGCGTCGGCGGTACCGGCGGGTCTTCGGCGCTGGGCCTGGAATCCATTGCGCGAGACGTCCAGATCTACAACAACCTGGTCGCCGGAACGGCGATAGGCATGGCCTTCTTCGGGCAACTCGACAGCACGAAGTACAGGAATTTCGTCGTGGCGCATAACACCTTCGTCGACAACCAGTCCCAGATCTCGAGCCCGGGTGGCCATGACTTCGAGGACTCGCTCATCGCCAACAACATCTTCCTGAGCCTCTCTGGCGATGCTTCGGATGTCGGCGGCGCGATCAACTCGAGCGGCGTCGAATTTCGCAGCAACTACTGGAGCCAGGGGGCGCCGAGGTCCAGCATGCGCGGCGCCGGAGATATCCATTCCGGCCTGCGGCTGCGGAAAATGAGCGGCTGGCGAAACATTCGAAGTTACTCCGATGTGTCGCCCGAAGATTTTCTGCCGACGGCGGGTGACGATTCGGTATCGAGCGTCGCCGGCGCTTCCAGCCTGCGGCTCTCGGGCGGGCCGAGCCGCGATTTCTTCGGCAATGAACGTGAAACGCCGGTTGACCTGGGTGCGATCTCGCTCACGGGTGGTCAGAACGGCCCACGGCCGCCCGTGATCCTCTCCGTACAGTAAGCCGCCGGCGGGCGCGGCTACAGGCCCGGAAACGTCGCAACACCGCTTCGCGTCGCCCCCACGGGCAGCGGGCGCACGCCCTGTACTACGCGTGCACGGCCCGCGCATGAGTCGTGCCGGAGATGTTCAACCTCTCACGCTCTTCGGCGAAAAGCGCTTCCAGAAAGCGTTGAAAGTGCGGTGGAATTTTCATCGCAGACGTGGGGTTCACGCGGTCGCCTATATCGTCGCCCAGGTATCGGCGATCGGCACTCACACCCAGGAACTCAAGCAACTCCACCAGGAACACTGCGGGTCTTTCTTGGATGTCGGCATACAGCCCCACCTTGAGATGGCCCGGCTTGAGGCAACGCCGCCATTTATCGATATGGGCCGAAAACTGCCCGCACGCGAGCTGGTAGTCGCTAGTGAAGAAGTCGTAGAACGCCTGCCGTGGCAGGTCTTCCATTGACCGCTTGCCGTCACGCACCAGGCTCATTTTGGCGTGGGACCACGCACGTTCGACCGGGTCACGCACCATGAGCAGGGCCTTCATCTCGGGGTTGATGCGTACGATGTCCCGGATGATGCCTTCATCAAGTGTTGCGTAGGTCGCGGTAGCCTCGCCGTACATGCGCGGCTGGTACGCCACGCCGTAGCGCCTCAGAGAGCGCCTGTTCTTGTATGCGCGCAACCAGAACGGATCGTGGAAAAACCGCATGTACCATTCCAGGCTGTAGGCCGGCATACGCCCCGTTTTCAGGACGTCGAAGTACACGACCTGGGCGATCCGACGAACAGTGGGCCGCATGTCACGCAGGCGCGTCGGCCACTCGAAGTCTCGAACGTGCCTGGAAAACGCATGCGCGCCTTTCTGAACGCTGTTGAAGTAGTAGAGCTCTTTCGGATACGACAGGAACAGCTCCGGATGCAGCTTCAGGTTGGCATGAACCCACGTCGTGCCGGTCCGCTGGGGTCCCAGGATGAGAAAGTCCGGGAACTGCCCGCGCACTGCGTCGCCGCTGGTAGCCCGCGTGATGTACTCGAGACCATTAAGGGCCTCCGGCGAAACCGTAGCCATACGTCAGCCTCCAGTCGCGGATGCTGCGACGACCGCATGCCCGGATACGCCGGCCGGGTCTTCCGCAGCCAGCGCAACGGCGTCTTCGCGCAGCAAGCGCACCGTGCGGCGTGCAATCACCACGCGCAGCGCCAGTGCGCCGGGTGACAGGACCGGTGGCGCGTCATTCGCCCAGCCGACCCGTCGCCGGACCCGCTTCAACGCACGTCGCCATGGCCGTTCGCGCCAGCCACGGCCATCGGCCGCGGCTTCGTCGAGGCCGTTACGGGCGCACTGCGCCAGGGTGTCGAATGGCGGGTCATCGGCGGCGGCCTCGTCGAGGGCCGCGCACATCGCGGCACGAAAGCGCGCTGAGGCGAACAGCGCCGCGCGGGCCGGGATCGCCACGTTGCGGGCGATGGGCACCGGCGGTACGCGTGCGAGGACCCGCTCGCGGAACAGCTTCTTGTCGGTGCGGAGCTCGTCGGGCAACGTCCGCACGGCCTCGACGATGCGCCTCGTAAGCAGCGGATGGGCGACCTCGACATAGGCGAGCTTCAGATCATTCAGGGCCGCGAACAGGTACGGATGCTCGAACCCGATACCGAGCCGGTCGCGCCACGCCGCCCGCGTCTCATCCGCACGGCGCAGCAGCGCGTCGGGCCGTCGCACTTCGGCGAGCGTGCCGCGGACTGCGGCCGGCAGTCCCGCCAGATCCCCGGGTACGAGTACGTGCATGTTGCGCAGGACTTGGAAGTCCGATGCGACACGACGGCAACCGAAGGCCTCGTCGCCGCGCAGAATGCCGTCACAGTCCATCGCATGAAGGCGCGCCCACAGCGCCAGCCCGTCGATGTACGCGGAAATGCGGTCGGTGCGTCCCTCGCCGGCCGCGACGAAACGCGCGAGCACCTGTTCGAAGTCCACCGGCACATCGCCGTCGAGTGACAGGAAAGCGTGGGCGGTGCCCAGGCTGTCGGCAACGCGCTGGGCGATCGCGGCGTCGCCGAGGCGGTCGGCAGGCGCGTCGCGCAGGCCCCACGTGACGGTGCGCAGCCGTCCGATCTCCGGCACGTGTGCGGCGAGCAGCGCGGCCACCGCGCGGCTGTCGTAGCCGCCTGAAAGCGGAACGATCCAGCGCTCCGGCGCAAGATCGAGCGTCGCGAAGCTGTGGTCCAGCGCCGCGTCGAGCCGCGCGGCATGATCGCGACGGTGGCCACCGTCGGCCACGTAGGCGACCGGTGTCTCGCTACGCGTGAGCGTCCAGCGGTGCCGGTCCAGATGCAGACGGCTGTCGTTGGCGAGGCAGCCGATGCGTCGGTCCCACGAGAACCCGGGGCCGAGCGTCCCGGAGGCGACCAGCCAGCCGAGTGCACGCGGTTCGAACTCGAAACTGCCAAGCAGCATCACCAGCGCCCGCTGCGATGTCGCGGCGAGCAGGATGTCAGGCGTCTGCGCATACCATATCGTCCGCGAACCGGAGATGTCGGTGAGCAGCTCGACGCCATGGGGGTCCGCGCGAAACAGCGCGTAGCTGCCATCGGGCGCCGGTGCACCCGGGCACGACCAGTCAGCGGGCGCATCGTGCAGCACGCCCATGCACACGCTCGCGCCCGACACGGGCAGCGAGGCCGCCGGGTTGCAGATGCCGGCGACGATGCCGTCGTGCACGATCAGGCGCGGCGCCGGCGCCTGCAGGTTGTCGGGCACCAGGCGTGCCAGCACGCGCGTGATGCGCGCCGCCAGTGCCGCCGCGACCGATGGCTTCGCGTGTTGTCGCAAGACGGCATAGACGAGTTTCGCCACCGTCGCGGCTCAGTGACCGATTTCGGCAAGCTGGGCGTCGCCACCCTGCGCCTGGTGATAGACCTGAAGCGTCGCACGGGCAACGCGGTCCCAGACGTAGCGACTGAGCACCCACTCGCGCCGTGTCGTACTCGCGTCGAGGTCGAACGGCCTCGTCTGCGCGTCGGCGAGCCTGTGCGTGAGCGCAGCCACGTCGCCGCACGGAAAGTAGACGTCGCGTTCCATGCCAAGCTCCAGGTGGGGGGCAATATCGCTCGCGATGATCGGCAGCCCGAAACTCAGTGCCTCGAGCAGTGCGATGGGCAGCCCTTCGTGCGACGACGGCAACACGAAACAGCCGGCGTGACTGTAGAGCTGCCAGAGCGACTCGTACTGAAGCACGCCGGTGAGCACCACCCCGTGTGCCGCGGCGCGTGCCCGTACCTGTTGCGAGTACGGTTCGTCGCCGATGCCGCCGACGAGCACGAGGCGCCAGTCGCGCGGCTCCAGCCTCGCCCACGCGTCGATGAGGTCGAGTTGTCGCTTCTCGGGCACGACACGACTCACCTGCAGGAAGTAGCGGCCGGGCTCGAGGCCGTAGTGCTCGACGAGGTCGGTGGCCGACTGCGCGGCGCCTGCGTTCACGCCGTTCGGGATGATCACCGCGTGGCGACCGTAGCGCGCATTGACGGCGTCGGCGATCACGCGCGAGATCACGATGCACTGGTGCGCCCACGTGACGCCGGCCCGTTCTCCGAGGCGCAGTATCCGGCGGGCCATGGGGCCCCATTTTTCACGGTCGTAGTCGGGACCGTGATGCGTGACGACGACGCGCAGGCCGAGCAGGCGCGCGAGCGGTGTCGTCAGCGCGGGGCCGATCGCGTGGATGTGCAGCACATCGGGTCGGCGCCAGCCCGCGTACAGCACGCCGATCAACGTGTGCAGGAAAGCCTCGAGCGCCGGAATGCTCGGCGCCCATAGCCGAGTGAGCCGAAGGTCGCCGTGACGGTCAACGCCTCGGGGCATGAACGGCGAACGCGTCAGCACCTCGATGTCGCAACCGAGTGCCGCGAGCCGGGGGTAGAGCTGCTCGGCGTGCGTCTCGACGCCCCCCTGCACGCCCGGCAGGCCGCGGATGCCGACGACGATCACTGACAGTCGCCGCGACCCCGCGCCGCTGATCGCGTCCTCCGACGGTCGGGCCTGTGGCGTGCGCAGGGTATCGGCCGCACCGGATGGCATCGCGTCCGTGGACGCGGGCAGCGCCGCCGCGTTCGACACGGTATCGCCAGGCATTGACTGCATCATGGGGACTGCTCCGGACCCCGGGCGCCGAGGTCGTGATAGATGTTTTGCATCCGTTGCTCGTAGCGGTGGAGCGAGAACTCGTCCTCGACCCACGCGCGGCCGGCCATGCCCGCGCTGACGATGTGTTCATGCGGATATGCGGCCCAGTCGCAGAGCGTGTCGGCGAGCGCGCTGACGCTGCCGCTGTCGAACACCGCGCCGGTCTCGCCCTCACGCACGAGTTCGGGAATGCCGCCGATGCGCGCCCCGATCACGGGTTTGCCGAGCGCATAGGCCTCGAGCACCGACATCGGCGCGTTCTCGTACCATTCCGACGGCAGCACGACGGCGCGGCACTCGCGCACGCGCGCGCGCAGCGCCTCGCCCGAGTGGTAGCCCGCGAATTCGACGTCGGCGCCGAGGTCGACGGCAAGTGCACGCAGCGCCGGCTCTTCGGGGCCGGTGCCGATGACGCGTAGCTTCACGCCCGCGCGCGCCGCGCCGCGGACCAGCGTCGCAACACCCTTCTCCCTGGACAGGCGCCCGAAATACACGAAGGTGTCCGACGGTGCCCAGCCGGGGACGTACACGTCCGGGTCGATGAAGTTCGGCACGTGCACGGCGTTGTCGCCGAGTACGCCCCAGTCGCGCAGCTTGTCCATGTAGAACCGGCTGGGCACGACGAAGCAGTCGACGCTCTTCTGGTAGGAGCGCAGCACGCGGTTGACGAGCGCCTCGAGCCAGACGACGCCGCTGAGCATCCGCGAGCCCTTGATGCAACGGTGGACGACGACGTTGTGCAGACGACCGCCGCGGCAGCGTTCGCAGATGCCGTCGTGGGTGAGCATGTGCGCCTCGGGGCACGCGAGCTTGAGGTCATGCAGCGTCAGCACGACCGGCACGCCGCGGCGCTTCAGCGCCGCGAGCACCGACGGCGACAGGTGGTGGTAGACGTTGTGCGCGTGCGCGATGTTCGGGTGCGTGTCACGGACCAGCGCGCGCACCTGGCGGCGCGACTCCGACGAGTAGATGATCTTCGGCACGCGCGCGATGCGCCCGGCCAGAGAGTAATGGTGGCCGAATTCGATCTCGTCGATGAAGTAGCGCGCCCAGTCAGTCTGCAGGTTTTCGGGGTGGCGCATCGCGAACGGCACCACGCGCCAGCCGAGCCGCTCGAACATGCGGTTGTGCTCGAGAAACACGGTCTCGGCACCGCCACGGTAATAATAGTAGTTATTGATCGAAAGCAGCGTGTTCATGCACCCGTCCACTCGTATTCGAATTGGCGAGACAGGCGGCCAGGCGGGTTACACCGGGCCCTCGTGAATCGTTCAGGGGTCCCGTGGCGCATACACCTCCCGGTCGAGCACGCTGCGCTCGTCGTCGGACAACGGCACGAACAACGCGGTGAGCTGGCGGATGTTGCGAAGCCCGTGGGCTTCGAGTGCGTGTTCGCGCGCGTTTTGGGCGTAGCGCGCTCGCAGGGCGCTGTCGCGGTAGAGGCGTTCGACGGCGTTGTGCAGACCATCCTCGGTGCCGGCGTGGATGCCGACCTGGGCCCGCGCGAGCACACCGTCGGGGTCGACGTTGAGGCTCACGACCGGCACCTCGCGCTGCCACGCCTGGATGAACGTGTTCGGAAACCCCTCGTAGTCGCTGGTGTTCACGAGCAGGTGCGATCGAGCGAGCAGCGCGTTGACCTCGTCCTGGGTGCGCGCGCCCAGGACCTCGAGATTCGGCGCGGCGGCCTGCAGGCGTGCCAGCAGGTCGCGCCAGTCGCCCTCCGCACCCGGTGACGCCGGTGCGCCGACCATCACGAAACGCACGTCGCGAAGATGCGCGCAGCGCATCGCGAGGCGCATGAAGATCTCCGGGCGCTTCAGCGGCTTGAAGTTGGCGACCCACGCGATCGTGAACGGGCCCGACTTGTCGGTCGTCTCCGTGGGCGGCGGATGAAAGTTCGACACCACCAGCGTCGCACTGCGGTCATGGTGCTGTTCGAGGAGTTCGCCCTGGCGGCGGGTCTGCACGACAATGGTGTCGGCGTGGCGGATGCCGTAGCCGACCGCGGCGCGCTCGGCGATGCGGCGCAGCCAGTTCTGTCGGGTGCGTAATTCCACCGCGGCGACGTCGGCGTCGGAGGCGACGTGCCAGACCATCCGCGCGCCGTTGCGCCGCGCCCACGCGGCCGCGATGCCGGTGTAGCCGCAACCGATGCGCTGGTAGATGACATCGGGGTGCAGCGTCGAAAGCACCCGCCACAGGGGCCAGACGTCGGTCACGTAACCCAGGCGGGGTACGTCGCGACGCCTGCCGACCGGCACGATGCGATAGCCCTTCGGCACATGCGATTCATCGATGCGCCGAGCGACGTAGCTCACGTCGTAGCGGCCGTCGGCGAGCATCGCATCAACGAGGTGGCGCATCTGGTCCTGTGACCCGCCCATGAAAGCGGACCAGTGCACCGGCGTGACGATGGCGACGCGGACAGGCGGGCGCGGGGTGTCTGCGGTCACGACGACGCCCGGGTGCGACACCGACCTGGGGGTGGGTACGGCGTTCACGGCTCGTAGCCCAGGTCACGGTTGAGGCGGCCAGCCATCCGCTGGAAGCGCGTCAATGCATCGGCCGGGAGGCGCCGGCGCCACGCGTCATCGGCGCGGATTTCCGACGACGTATCGAGGCGCATGTTGTTGCCATTGGTGATGTGGTGTTCGTGGGCACGGAAATCGAGCATCGCGGGCTCGAACACGACATCCATGAAGCGGCACAGCGCGGCGACGGTGTCGGCCGGGTCATTGGCCAGCGCCTCGTAGCGCAGCCGATGCAGGTGTGTCGGTGCCACGTGGCGCTCGAGCAGCGGCAGCGACCTGCGGTACTGGTTCATCCAGCGTCGCACCGCGCGCCTGACCGGGACACCCCGGCGTACCCTCGACCACAGCACGCCACGACCATCGCGCGTCAGCAGTACGACGCGCACGCGCTCGGGTGCCGCGCGGTACAGCGCAAGTGCTCGCAGGTAGGACTTCGACGAGTCGACGACGATGTCCGCGCCCTGAACCGCGGCGGCCGTGTCGAAGAGCTCGAAACTGCTCGCGATCGCGCGGTCCCATTCACCGAGGCACGCGTCGAGCGGCTTCAGGCCGAAGCGCAGCCGCAGGTAGTAGAGTCCGAGCACGAACTTGCGCCGGAGCCGGTACGCCGGTGTCTGCTGGCGAGGGTCGACGACCGCCTGGGCAAGCGGGTAACCCAGCTGCAGCCGGTACGGCTGCTGCATCAGATCGACACCACGGCGTGCCGACATCCGCCGCAGCGTCTCGCGCCACACGGCGCACTCGCGCACGCGCTCGCCGCACGCGCACTCGGTGTCGAGTGCGACGTTCTTCGGCAGCTGGTCGATCTCACCGAGCGACGCGATCCGCGAATGCGCGCCCAGGATCAGGTCGAGCAGCGTGGACCCGGAGTGGCCGGCGCTGCAGATGTAGACGACGCGGGTGGCGTGGGCGGCCATGTCAGTACGCCGCCCGGTCGTGCAACAGCCGCACGGCCGTCAGCAGCAGGATCTTGACGTCGAGCATCGGTGTCCAGTGGCGAAGGTAGTCGAGGTCGTAGGCGACGCGGCGCTGCATCTGGCCGAGCTGCGCGGTCTCCCCACGGCAGCCGTTGACCTGTGCGAGCCCGGTGATGCCCGGGGGCACCTTGTGGCGGATCATGTAGCCCTTGATCAGGCGCCGGTACTGCTCGTTGTGTGCGATCGCGTGCGGGCGCGGGCCGACCAGGCTCATGCGCCCCTGCAGCACATTGAAGAGCTGCGGCAGTTCATCGAGCGAGAAGCGGCGCAGCACCCGTCCGACACGCGTGATGCGCGGGTCGTCGCGGGTCGCCTGCTCGATGACCGCGCCGTCTTCGGACACATGCATGGATCGGAACTTCCAGACGACGATCGGCTCTCCGGCAAGCCCGTAGCGTCGCTGGCGAAACAGCACCGGGCCGCGTGAATCGAGCTTGATGGCGAGTGCGATCAGCAGCATCAGCGGGAGTGCGATCACGAGCGCGAACAGCGTCACCGTGACGTCGAAGGCGCGCTTGAGCAGTGCCCGATGGCCGAAGAACGGCGACTCGCACAGCGCCACTACCGGGATACCAAGCACGTCGCCGCTGCGTGCCTGGATGAGGTCGAAGGTGAAGAGGTCGGGGATGAAGTACAGCGACGCGGTAGTGTCTCGCAGGTCGTCGAGCAGATCCTTGACGCGCTGCAGGTGGCGTATCGGCAGCGCGATCATGATCACGTCGATACGGTTGCTGCGCACGTATGCCGGGAGTTCGGACAACGTGCCGAGACGGCTGAAGCCATCCATCGGGCCGAGCCGGTTTGCGCTGCGGTCGTCAAAGAACCCCTTCACCCGCGTGCACAGCTCGGGGTGTTCGCGCAGACGGCTGGCAAGCTGCAGGCTGGCATCGGTGGCACCGGCGATGACCGCGCTTCGCCAGTTGCCGCGACTGAGAATCAGGCGACGCAGCGTGATCCGGATCAGCATGGACACCAGCAGCAGCGCCGACGGCGCAGTCACCGCCCACAACAGGATCGTGCGACGCGAAAACTCGACGGAAAACTGCGTCACGTAACCGATCAGCAGCAGGATCGCGATCAGCACGCACCAGCGCAGCACCAGCGACGTCGCCATGCGGTGGCCGGGGACGAACAGTGACGTACGCGTTGCACACACCGGTGACAGCAGCACGACACTGAGCGCCGCACTCAGCATCGCGAGCGCCAGAAAATACTCGTCGAAGACAACATCGAGTGCGAGCGCAAGCACGTACAGCGTCGCCACGACAACGACCGGAGGCGCAAGCACGAAAAGGCCGGTCACCAGCGCGACCGACAGGCCATTCCTGCTGATGAACGTCTGCAACATGTGCTTCCCACGGAACCCCGAAGTGGGGTTTCCCCCGCCAGTATAACGACATGTACGTGACTGTTGTGCTACATACGCAAGTGCCTTTTGAAAGTGTTTTATAGGGGTTTGGTGGTCCGGTCAGCTGACCCGATGCAACCTGTTTCGTGTCCGTGTTGTCCGGTCTGATGTACCCCTTCGGGTCGGACCGCAAAGTCCTCGGGGTCGGACCGCAGGTGAACGACAAACAGACCAAAAGTCGACTGAAAACGGGGATCTCAAGGGGTCGGACCAGAGCCAAAACCCGGTCCGACCCCGAATGGGGTTCGATTGTCCGTGCAGCAGAGCAGCCGGTTGGGTAAAGTGGAGGTCGTTTGTTCGGACCGCATCGTGTTCACGTGAGGATGCCCGATGAGGCGCAGTTCACATTCCTGGGAACAGCCCGCGCGGATAATGCGTATGTCTCCAGACAGCGACGTGGCGCATACTGGCGCAGACGTCACCTGCCGCGCCGACACCCCGTCGGCCAACAACAGGACCCCGACCCACCGATGAATACTGACGTCCAGTGGATTCTCGGGCTTCCGTTCGACCTCACCGGCGCACGGCACGCCGCAGACGGCCTGCGCGAAGCGGGCGTGCGTGAACGCTCCGTCGTGTTCGCGACACCGAATCTGAATTTTCTGCGCAGTTCGAGCGAGAGCCGAAAGTTCCGGGACGACATCCTGCGTACCGACCTGTCACTGGTCGATGGCATGCCGATCGTCTGGCTGGGCCGGGCACTCGGCGTCCCGGTCCGCGAACGCGTCGCCGGCAGTACGCTGGTCGACCTGCTGGCCGAGCCGCACGAGAACCGGCAACCGCTGCGCACCTTCATATTCGGCGCCGAGGGTGAGTCGGCCCAGCTCGCCATGAATGCCGTCAACACCCAGGCGTGCGGGCTGATCGGCGTAGGTGCCCTCAACCCCGGGTTCGGCAGCGTGAAGGAGCTGAGCTCGGCGTCGATCATCGACACGATCAACGCATCGAACCCCGAGCTCTTGATCGTGTCGCTGGGCGCGGTCAAGGGCCATGCGTGGATCGAGCACAATCGCGATCAACTGCAGGTGCCGCTGATCAGCCACCTGGGTGCAGCGGTCAATTTTCTTGCGGGCACGGTACGCAGGGCCCCGCCGTTCATGCAGAAGACCGGGCTCGAGTGGCTGTGGCGCGTGTTCAGCGAGCCGCGCCTCACACGACGCTACGCCGGCGATGCACTCTACCTCGCGCGCGAACTGCTCACGGCGGTGCTGCCGCTGATGTGGATGCGCCTGTGGCGCGGCCGGCGCGCGTGCGAGATCGCCGTCGACGAAGTTCCCGGGCGTCCCGGGCTGTTGCTGGTCTCCGGCGCACTGACCGCCGACACGGTGTCCACGCTGGTCGAATCGGTCGAACGTCTGCGCTCAGCCGGTGCCGATGCGATCAGCCTCAATTTCAGCGATCTCACCTACGTGGACTGCCGCGGGCTGGGCTACCTGTACGAACTCGTATACCGGCGAATCGGCCCGGCCACCGTTCAGCTCGGCGGCCGCAACCGCACGCTCGATCGGCTGATGCGCCTCCACCGCGCCGAATGCCTGTTCGATCAGCCGGTCACGAGCGTCCAGCCCAAGCCCCGGCGCGTCGCGCCAGCGGCCACGGCGGCACCCGGGCGGAATCTGGCCAAGGACAGGGGGTCGTTCGAGGCAGGGGCGGGAGCTGGGGCCGTCGCCGGCACCGAGCGCCGCGGCGTTGACCTCACCCGGCCGCACTGATTTAATTCGCGTTCCCACCGGGACGGGCGATTAGCTCAGCGGGAGAGCACTGCCTTCACACGGCAGGGGTCGCTGGTTCGATCCCAGCATCGCCCACCAAGTTCTGCACGTTCATCTGCTGGCGGCGTTTGCGTTGCGTCGGCCTCCACGCACCAGTCTTGCCAAATTTTGCCAATATGACTAATGTTTCCGCATGAGTACGATGAATATATCCCTGCCGGAAACGCTGAAGAACTTCGTTGACGAACAGGTCAGCCAGCGCGGCTACGGCACCAGCAGCGAGTATGTCCGCGAGCTGATCCGCAAGGATCAGGATCGCTTGCATTTGCGTGGCTTGCTCCTGGCGGGGGCAACTTCCTCACCCGCTGCGCCCGCCGATGCCCGCTACTTTGAAGGTCTGCGCAATCGGGTACGGCAGGGCGCCAAGCCCGGCACCAAGGAGTGACGGGCAAGCCCGTCATCCCTCGTGAACGGGCCAATCGGGATGTAGACGAAGCGGTCGCCTACTACCTGAGCGAAAGCGCTGAATCGGCCGCATTCGGGCTGATCGACGCGCTGGAGCAAGCCTACGCCCATATCAGCTACCACCCCGCTACCGGTTCTCCACGCTACGCCCACGAATTGAACCTGCCCGGCCTGTGGCACTGGCCGCTGGCCCGCTACCCCTACCTCGTGTTCTACGTCGAGCGACCGGACCACATCGATGTCTGGCGCGTGCTACACGACCAACGCGATATTCCCGCGTGGTTGCAGGAGCCGG
>PWYM01000212.1 GCA_003567855.1 Gammaproteobacteria bacterium
CAGTCCCTCGGGAATGGCCGCGACGGCGAGGCTCACGGCGGCGAGGAACATGTCCATGACCGCGTAGTCGCGAACCCACAGCCCGAACGCGAAGGTCGCAAACGCGATCAGCACGATCGCCGCGCTGAGCCAGCGGCCGAACTGCGCGACCTGGCGCAGCAGCGGCGTGGTCACCGACTCGACGTCGGCAAGCATCTCGCTGACGCGGCCGATCTCGGTGGCGGCACCCGTCGCGACCACCACGCCCTTGCCTTGTCCGGCGGTCACCAGCGTGCCGGAGAAGGCGAGCGAGAAGCGGTCACCAAGCTCGGCGTCCTCGTCGACCGCGTCGACCTGCTTGTCGACCGGTGCCGATTCGCCGGTCAGCACCGCCTCGTCGATACGCAGGTTCTTCGCGTCGAGCATTCGCAGGTCCGCCGGCACCCGGTCACCCGGCTCGAGCAGCACCACGTCGCCGGGCACGAGCGATTCGGCCGGCACGGTCTGACGCCTGCCATCGCGGCGCACGACCGCCTTCGGCGACAGCATCGCGCGGATCGAGTCCAGCGCGCGCTCGGCCTTGCCCTCCTGAAGAAAGCCGATCAGCGCATTGATCACCACCACCGCGACGATCACGCCGGTATCGATCCACTCGCCGAGCAGCGCGGTGCCGACCGCGGCGACGATCAGGATGTAAATGAGGATATTGTGGAACTGCAGCAGCAGCCGCTGCAGCACACCCCTGCGCGCCGGCGGCGGCAGCGCGTTCTCACCGTATTCGCGAAGCCGCTCGGCGGCGGCGGCGGCGTCAAGCCCGTCGGCATCCGTATCGAGCGCATCGAGCGCGTCTTCGCGCCCCAGCGCGTGCCACGTCTTCAATTCAGGCCTCCTGCCGGTTGCCGCGCCGGGTGATCGCCGCGGCAAGACGCCCGATACCGTGCAGGTAGGCCCCCGTGCGCGCGCTCACGCCTTCGCGCGCGGCGAGATCGAGCACCGCCTCGGCCTCGCGCCCGAGCCGCTCGGCCAGGCGCGCGTTGACCGTCTCCTCGTCCCAGTAGTCGCCGGTACGGTTCTGTATCCACTCGAGCCAGCTTACGATCACGCCACCGGCGTTGACGAGCACGTCGGGCAGTACCGTGATGCCTCGCCCGTCGAGTACGCGGTCGCCTTCGCTCGTGACCGGGCCGTTGGCGATCTCGAGCACCACGTCGGCGCGCACGTCGCCGGCATTGTCGGCGTGCACCTGGTCCTCGAGTGCGGCGAGCGCGAGCACGTCCACGTCGAGCGCAAGCAGCGTCTCCGGCGAGAGCTGTTCGACGTCCTCTTCGCAGAGCACGCTCTCCTCGCAGTACACCATGCCCCTGAGTTCACGCTCACGTGTCTTGTGTTCCCAGACCGCGCCCGGCTCGAGCCCGTCGGCGTTGTAGATCGCACCCTGCGAGTCGGAGACCGCGACGATGCGATAGCCGCGCTCGCGGGCGAGCCGCGCGAAGTGATAGCCGGCATTCCCGAAGCCCTGCACCGCGACGGTGAGCTCCGCGGGTTCGCGCCCCTCACGCTCGGCCCACAGGTCGAGCACCTGCAGCGCGCCGCGACCGGTCGCGGCCACGCGCCCGCGCGAGCCGCCGAGCTCTACCGGCTTGCCCGTGATCGCCGCCGGCACCTGCGCGCGCACGATCGCGTCGTACTCGTCGGCCATCCAGCCCATCACGGTTTCGTTGGTGTTCACGTCCGGCGCGGGGATGTCACGATCAGGGCCGACGACGTCGGCGATCGCGCGCATGTAGCCACGCGACAGGCGCTCGAGTTCCAGCGGGGAGAGCGTCTTGGGATCAACCTGCACGCCCCCCTTGCCGCCGCCGAACGGCAGCCCGACGACCGCGCACTTGACGGTCATCCAGAACGCCAGTGTCGTCACCTCGGTACGATTGACCTGCGGATGGAAGCGTATCCCGCCCTTCGCCGGGCCAAGGATCGTGTTGTAGTGCACGCGCCAGCCGTCGAACACGCGCAGGCGACCGTCGTCCATGCGCACCGGAACGCTGACCTGCAGCGCGGTCGCCGGCCTGAGCAGGCGTTCGCGCACGTCTTCCTCGACATCCAGGCGCCTGAAGATGTCTTCCAGACGCGACCGTGCATCGTCGAAGAGGTCTGTCGCGGCGGCGTCATTGCCGGGTTCCGGTGCGTTCATCCTTGCTCCGTGTCGTCAGGCCTGGTCGCAGGCTGATGCGTGCTGCCAGCGGGGTTCAGTCGTCGCCGTTGCGCACCGAGAGCACCGCGCACGGCGCCTTGCGCAGCACCTCGGCAGTCGTGCTGCCCATGAGGACGCGGCGGACACCGGTATAGCCATGGGTGCTCATGACGATCATCTCGGCAGAGTGGGCGGCAGCGTAGCGCACGATTTCCTCGGCGGCGTATCCCTTGACCACCGCCTGCTGCACGCGCCCGCCGAAACCCGACAGATGCGCCTTCACGTAGCGTGCCAGGCCCTGCTCGCCCGAGCGCCGGATTTCCTCATCGTCCGGCAGCGTCAACGGCGCCATGTCCAGCGCGGCATAAGGCTGGAGTTCCTCGACGACAAAGACGCAGTGCACCTCGGCGCCAAGCGCGTCGGCCATGCGGCGCACCCACGGCAGCGCAGCCTGCGAGGTGTTCGAAAGATCGGTCGGATAGACGATCACGGGGGTCGTGGCCATCGGTCTGCTCCAGCACGGGTACCGGCGTCCATCTTAGGGTGACTGCGGCGCGCTGGGAACCGCTGCCGCGCCGCCTCGGGGTTTTCCGGCGGCGCGCGTCGTGCCTATACTCGCGAAAGGCTGCAACGGGGGAGGCGGCAATGCACACGGTACGTTCCATCCTGCGACGCAAGGGCGCGGAGATCCTGTCCGTCCGCCCCGAAGGCACCGTACTCGAGGCCATCCGACTGATGGCTGAGAAGCGCATCGGTGCGCTTCTCGTGCTCGACGGCGACGGGCGTCTCGTCGGGATCGTCTCCGAGCGTGACTATGCACGCAAGGTGATCCTCGAAGGGCGCCGCTCGGACACCACCCGTGTCGCCGACATCATGACGCCGAATCCGATCACCATCGACCCCGACACCACCGCCGAGGAAGGCCTGAACCTGATGACCGACCGCTTCATCAGGCACCTGCCGGTGCTGGACAACGGCAAACTCGTCGGCGTCGTGTCCATCGGTGATCTGGTCAAGTGGGTGATTCGAGACCAGAAACTCGCAATAGACGAACTCGAACGCTACGTGACCGGTTCCGCGTGAACGCTGCGCTGCACCACTCGCGATGGTAGGCTTGAAGCCTTACCCGCGATCACGGAGCAGCATATGAAGGTAGTCAGAATCGAGGAACTCCGGGGCACCGACCGCGAAGTCGTCAGCCCGGAGGGCTGGACCAGCGTGCGCTTCCTGCTGAAGAAGGACGGCATGGGGTTCTCGTTCCACGAGACCACGTTCCCGCCCGGCCTGAAGTTCGACATGTGGTACAAGCACCACCTTGAGGCCGTGTACTGCTACCAGGGCCGCGGCGTGCTGACCAACCGCGACACCGGCGAGAGCTTCGACATCGTCCCCGGCACGCTCTACGCGCTCGACAAGCACGACCGCCACACGCTCGAGGCCATCGAGGAACTCAAGCTCGTCTGTGCGTTCAACCCGCCGGTCACCGGCCGCGAAATCCACGACGAAGACGGCGCCTACCTGCCGGACCACGGCGACTGAGCGTTACCGAAGCACGTCGGGGGTCGTGATTATCGGTCGGGTCCCTCGTCCGTTTCGGGATCGGGAATAAGCTGCGCCAGGCGGGCGCGGAACTCGCGTTCGCGCGCCTCCATCTCGCGGCGCTCGTCCTGCAGCCCGCGCAGCAGCGATGCCGCCATGAAGATCATCAGCACCATGAACGGAAACGCGGCGACGATGGATACGGTCTGCAGCGCCGCGAGCCCGCCCGTGAGCAGCAGCATCGCGGCGACGACGAGCTGTACGCCACCCCAGGTCACGCGCACCCAGCGATAGGGGTCGAGCATGCCCTTCATCGTAAACATACCCAGCACGAAGGTCGCCGAGTTCGCTGACGTGATCACGAACAGCGCAACCAGAACCAGCGCAAGCACCGCGGCCACGGTGGAGTATGGCAGCTGTGCCAGCGTCGCGAACAGCGCCGACCCGAGGTCCTGCTGAACCGCGTCGGCGATGCCCGCGTCACTGAACATCTCGTGGTAGAGCGCGGTGCCGCCGAAGGTCGCGAACCAGACGATGCTCAGCGCGACGGGCACGCCGATGACGCCGGTGACGAACTCGCGGATCGTGCGCCCGCGCGAGATGCGCGCGATGAAGCTACCTACGAACGGCGCCCAGCTCAGCCCCCATGCCCAGTAGAAGATCGTCCAGCGCTCGACCCAGTCTTCACCGGTGAACGGCTGCATCACCAGGCTCATGCCGATCACGTTGCCAATGTACTCGCCCACCATGTTCGTCATCGCCGCGGTCAGAAACGGCGTGGGACCGGCGAGGAAGACGAACACCAGCAGGGTCGCCGCGAGCAGCATGTTGACGTTGCTCACGTAGCGTATGCCGCGATCGAGCGGTGTGAGTGCACACAGCAGGAAGATCACGCCGATACCGGCGAGGATCGCGAGCTGCGCGCCGACGCCGACCGCGGTGCCGGCCACATCATGCAGCCCGCTGTTGAGCTGGATCACGCCGAGCCCCAGCGTGGTCGCGACACCGACGATCGTCGACACCACCGCGAGCACGTCGATCGCGTAACCCCAGCCGCCGTCGACGCGGTCACCCAGATGGGGCCGGAAGGTCTCGCTGATCAGCCCGCGGCCGAGGCGGCGAAAGCGCACGTAGGCGATTGCCAGGCCGACGATCGCGAAGTTGGCCCACTGGTGAAACCCCCAGTGGAAGATCGAGTAGCGAAGCGCAAGCCCCGAGGCTTCCGCGGTGCGCGGCACCGCCTGGCCCAGTGGCGGCTCGTTGTAGTGTGACATCGGCTCGGCAACGCCCCAGAACACGAGGCCTACGCCCATGCCTGCCGAGAAGATCATGCCGAGCCACGCGGGAAACGAGAATTCCGGCGTCTCGTCGTCGTGCCCGAGGCGCAGCTCACCGTAGCGGCTGATCGCGAGCAGGACGCAGAAGACGAGAAACCCCGTGGTCGCAAACAGGTACAGCCAGCCGAAGTTCACCGTCGTGAACGCAAGCGCCGCATCAGCCCCCGCCGAGACGCGCTCCGGCGCAATCGCCGCCATGACGACGAAACCCGCAAGCAGCGCGATAGACGCGAAGAACACCCAGCCTGGACGGATCCGGTGTGGCATCGGTCAGTGCAGCGTGTCGTCGGCGTCGCGCCGCGCGAATACCGCGTCGACTTCGTCGGGCTGGAACCGGAACGCCTTGTTGCAGAACTCGCAGGTCAGCTCGAGCCGGCCCTGTTCGCGCAGAATGTCGGTGACCTCGCCCTCGCCGAGCAGGCGCACGACGTTGGCGAGATGTGCGCGCGTGCAGCGACAGTCGTAGCCGACGGGGCGCGCATCGAACAACCGGATGTCGTACTCGACGAAAAGCCGGCGCAACAGCTCGCCGGCGGGGAGTTCGGCGAGTTCGCTCAGGCGCACGGTGTCGGCGAGCATGCCGAGCGTGCGCCACTGCTCCTCGTCGATCTCGGCATCGGGCATTCGCTGCAGCATCAGCCCGACCGCGCTGCCGCCGATGCCGCCGAGCCACAGGCGCGTCAGCGTCTGCTGCGAATCGCGGAAATAGTCCTCGAAGCAGTCGGCGAGCGTCTCCCCGGCCAGCGGGACGATCCCCTGGTAGCGGTCCGCACCACCGCCGGGGTCGACGGTGACCATCATGCGCCCGCCGCCGAGCAGCTCGGTGGGCACGCCGCGCGCGGCGTTGACCTCGCCACGCGCAACGGCGCGCACGTTGAGCCCGGCGTTGCACTGCACCAGCACCATGTGGACTTCGCCATCGCCCTGCAGCTGCAGGTGCAGGCTGCCGCGGCCCTTGAGATTGTCGGCGAGTAGTACTCCGGCGGTCGCCGCCTCGGCGAGCAGCGTGCGCACGTCGTCAGAATAGTCGTGTCGGGCAATGATCTCGCGCCATGTCTGGTCCATGCGCACGAGCCGACCGCGGATGCCGAGTCCCTCGAACATGAACGCCCTGACCTGGTCGGCCTGTCGCATCGCGTGGATCCCCTGCTGCGCGTACTCAGCCCTGCCGGTCGAGCCGCGACTTGAGAATGCGGTTCACCTCGCCGGGATTGGCCTTGCCACCGGTGCGTTTCATCACCTGGCCGACGAAAAACCCGATCAGCTTCGTCTTGCCGCTGCGATAGTCGGCAACCTGCGACGGGTTCGCTTCCAGCACCGCGTCGATTTCGGCCTCGAGCGCTCCGGTGTCGCTGATCTGGCGCAGCCCGCGCGCCTCGATAATGGCGTCGGCGTCGCCTTCCCCGGCCCACATGCCTTCGAATACGTCCTTCGCGATCTTGCCGGAGATCGTGCCATCCTCGATGCGCCGCAGCAGCCCCGCGAGCGCGGCGGCGTCGACGCGACTCGCGGCAATAGCGAGCCCGTCGCGGTTGAGCGCGGCGGTCAGTTCGCCCATGACCCAGTTGGCCGCGGCCTTTGGCGCGACGCCGTCGGCACCGGCCACGCGTTCGAAGTAGTCGGCGAGCTCGCGCGCCGAAGTAAGCACGCCGGCGTCGTAGTCGGAAAGCCCCCATGACTCCATGAAGCGCGCCCGGCGTGCGTCGGGAAGCTCGGGCAGCGCCGCGCGTGCGTCGTCGATCAATGCCGCGTCGACGTGTACCGGCAGCAGGTCCGGATCGGGAAAATACCGGTAGTCGTTGGCCTCTTCCTTGCTGCGCATCGGGCGCGTGGCATCGGCGTCGGCGTCGTAGAGGCGGGTCTCCTGGACGACTCGACCGCCGTCCTCGATCAGCTCGATCTGGCGATCTACCTCGTGGCGTATCGCGCGTTCGATGAAGCGGAAGGAGTTCAGGTTCTTGAGCTCGGCACGGGTGCCGAGCTTCGTCTCGCCGCGCGGGCGCACCGACACGTTGGCGTCGCAGCGAAACGACCCTTCCTGCATGTTGCCGTCGGAGATGCCGAGGTAGCGCACGAGCTGGTGGATGCGACGCATGTAGGCTGCGGCCTCCTCCGGCGAGCGCAGGTCCGGCTCCGAGACGATCTCGAGCAGCGGCGTGCCGGCGCGGTTGAGATCTATGCCGCTCATGCCGTCGACGGCGTCGTGCAGGCTCTTGCCGGCGTCCTCCTCGAGGTGCGCGCGGGTGATGCGCACGGTCTTGCGGCTGCCGTCGGGCAGGTCGATCTGCACGCTGCCGCCGTGCACGATCGGCAGCTCGTACTGGCTGATCTGGTAGCCCTTCGGCAGGTCCGGGTAGAAGTAGTTCTTGCGCGCGAAGACCGACACCTGCGCGATCGTGCAGCCGGTCGCAAGGCCGAACATCACCGCCATGCGCACCGCTTCGCGGTTGAGCACGGGCAGCACGCCCGGGTAGCCGAGATCGATCAGCGACGCCTGCGTGTTGGGCGCGGCGCCGTACGCGGTGGAACTGCCCGAGAAGATCTTGCTCCGGGTCGCGAGCTGGGCATGGATCTCGAGCCCGATGACCGTTTCCCACGCCATGCTCAGCCTGCCTCCGCGGCCAGCGCCGGCGCCTGTCGGTGCCAGTCGGTGCGCTGCTGGAACCAGTGTGCGGCGGCGAGCAGCCGGTCTTCGCTGAAGTGCGGCCCGATCAACTGCAGCCCCGCCGGCAGATCCTCGTGCAGCCCGCACGGCACGCTGATCGCCGGCAGGCCGGCCAGCGGCGCGCCGACGGTGTAGATGTCGTTGAGGTACATCGTCACGGGATCATCCGTCTTCGCGCCCAGCGCGAACGCCGGCGTGGGCGCCGTGGGGCCGACGATCAGGTCGGCCTGCTCGAAGGCGCGCTCGAAGTCGCGCGCGATCAGCGCGCGCACCTGCTGGGCCTTGAGGTAGTACGCGTCGAAGTAACCGGCCGACAGCACGTAGGTGCCGGTCATGATGCGGCGCTTGACCTCGTCGCCGAAGCCCTCGCTGCGGCTGCGTTCGTAGAGGTCGAGCAGGTCTTTCGCGCCCGCGGCGCGGTGGCCGAAACGCACGCCGTCGAAGCGTGACAGGTTCGACGATGCCTCGGCCGGGGCGACGACGTAATACACCGGTATCGCCAGGTGCAGGTTCGGGAGCTCGACCTCGACGATTTTCGCGCCGCCGGACTCGAGCACCGCGATCGCCTCGCGCGCGAGCCGCCCGATGCCGGCGTCGAGGTGCTGGTCGAAGAACGCACCGGGCACGCCGAGCCGCAGTCCGCGCACGTCGGCGTAGGCCAGCGCGGCGACGTAGTCGGGCACCGGGGCATCGACGCTGGTCGAGTCGCGGGGGTCGAGCCCGGCCATCGCCGCGAGCATCAACGCCGCGTCTTCTGCAGTGCGCGTCAGCGTGCCGGCCTGGTCGAGGCTGGACGCGAACGCGATCATGCCCCAGCGCGACACGCGCCCGTAGGTCGGCTTCAGGCCCGTGGTACCGGTCAGCGCGGCGGGCTGGCGGATCGAGCCGCCGGTGTCGGTACCGGTCGCCGCCGGCACCAGGCGCGCGGCCACCGCCGCCGCCGAACCACCCGACGACCCGCCCGGCACCCGCGAGGTGTCCCAGGGGTTCTTCACGGGGCCGAACCAGCTCGTCTCGTTGGACGAACCCATCGCGAATTCGTCCATGTTGGTCTTGCCGAGCGTCACGCAGCCCGCCGCGGCGAGGCGCTCGACCGCCGCCGCGTCATAGGGCGGCACGAAATCGGCGAGCATCCGCGACCCGCAGGTGGTGCGCAGCCCGTCGGTGCAGAAGATGTCCTTGTGCGCGATGGGCACGCCGTTGAGCGGGCCGGCGGCGGCGGTGCCGCGCCGCGCGTCGGCGGCGCGCGCGGCGGCCAGCGCGCGCTCGGCGTCGACGGTGACGAAGCTGTTGAGCACCGGGTCCAGCGCGTCGACGCGGGCGAGCAGGTACTCGGTGAGCGCGACGCTCGTGTACGCACCATCGCGCACGCCGCGCGCGAGCTCGGCAAGCGTGCACTCATGCCAGGCGCCTGCACCGCTCACTCGATCACCCTGGGCACGAGGTACAGGCCGTCGTGCACCGCCGGCGCGTTGCGCTGGTAGTCGTCGCGGCGGTCGGTTTCAGTGGCGACGTCGTCGCGCAGCCGCTGGCCCTGGCTGAGCGGGTGCGCCATCGGTTCGATCCCGGCGGTGTCGGCCGCCTGCAGCTGGTCAATCATCTCGAGGATGGATCCGAGCTTGGCGGCGTGCTCCCCGACCTCGGCATCGGCCACCGACAGCCGCGCGAGGCGGGCGATGGCAAGCACTTCGTCTGCCTTGAGTGACACGTGATTCCCGTCCGTGGTTGTCGGCAATGGACGACAGGCTCAACTGCGGCCCGGAAACGACGGCCAACCCGGGTCGCGGGCAGGAGCCCCTCGCAAAGCGAAGCCCGTAAGTGTACACGTCTGCTTGTAGAAGCTTCCAGCCGTTGCTAGAGTCTGCCGCTGCCACGGCCAGGACGGCGCTCCCACCCGATGTTCAAGAAATTTCGCGGCTATTTCTCCAGCGATCTGTCGATCGACCTGGGAACGGCCAATACCCTTATCTATGTCCACGGCAAGGGCATCGTGCTCGACGAGCCGTCCGTGGTCGCCATCCGCGAGGAATCCGGACGCGGCGGCAAGGTGCTCGAGGCCGTCGGCAGCGAGGCCAAGACGATGCTCGGGCGCACCCCGGGCAACATCACCGCGATCCGGCCGCTGAAGGACGGCGTCATCGCCGACTTCACCGTCACCGAAAAGATGCTGCAGCACTTCATCAAGAAGGCGCACGGCAGCCGCTACTTCCGGCCCAGCCCGCGGGTGCTGGTCTGCGTGCCGTACGGTTCCACGCAGGTGGAACGGCGCGCGATCCGCGAATCCGCCGAGGGCGCCGGCGCGCGCAAGGTCTACCTGATCGAGGAGCCGATGGCCGCGGCGATCGGTGCCGGCATGCCGGTGCACGAGGCGCGCGGTTCCATGGTGCTCGACATCGGCGGCGGTACCTCCGAGGTCGCGGTCATCTCGCTGAACGGCATCGTCTATGCGGCCTCGGTGCGCATCGGCGGCGACCGCTTCGACGACGCGATCATCAATTACGTGCGCCGCAACTACGGCATCCTGATCGGCGAGGCCACCGCCGAGCGCATCAAGCACGAAATCGGCTCGGCCTATCCCGGGCAGCAAGTGCGCGAGATCTCGGTGAAGGGTCGAAATCTCTCCGAGGGCGTGCCCCGCGCCTTCACGCTGAACTCCAACGAAATCCTCGAAGCGCTGCAGGAGCCGCTGGCCGGTATCGTCGGCGCGGTCAAGGCGGCGCTCGAACAGACCCCACCGGAGCTTGGCGCCGACGTCGCCGAGCGCGGCATCGTGCTGACGGGCGGCGGTGCCCTGCTGACCGACCTCGACAAGCTGCTGATGGAGGAGACGGGACTGCCCGTCGTCGTCGCCGACGAACCGCTGACCTGCGTGGCGCGTGGCGGCGGTCGGGTGCTCGAGCTCATGGACCAGTACGGCCCCGGGGTCTTCGGTCTCGACTGACGTCGCACGGGCCGCGGACTGCGACCCGTTTCCTGAATGCCGACCCGGGCTTGCGCTATGATCCGCGGCAGGGTTTAGAGGTCGCGGGTACACCTTAAATATGAACCGACGCACCGAGTCGGTCGGACCGAGCCGGGGGCTGCCTCTCGGGGTGCGCTTCTTCCTGCTTGCCGGACTCGCGGCGGGCCTGATGGTGGCCGACCAGCGCCAGCAGCACCTCGACACGGTGCGCAACACGCTGGCGGTCGCGCTCTACCCGGTACAGGCGGCCGTGGACCTGCCGTTTGCCGCCTGGCACTGGAGCACCACCACGCTGTCCAGCCGCCGGGCGCTGCTCGAGGAGATCGACACGCTGCGCAGACGCAACCTCGACAGCCACGTACGCCTGCAGCGCCTCGACGCCCTCGAAGCCGAGAACGCCCGCCTGCGCGCGATGATGGAGTCCAGCGCCCGCGTCGCCGACCGCGTGCTCGTCGCAGAAATCCTCGCCGTGGACATGGACCCCTACCGCCATCGCTTTACGATCAACAAGGGTGAGCGCCACCGGGTGTACGTCGGCCAGGCGCTGCTCGACGCCGACGGCATCATGGGACAGATCGTACGCGTGCAGCCGTTCACCGCCGAGGCGATCCTGATCAGCGACGCTGACCACGCGCTGCCGGTAACGGTCAATCGCAACGGGCTGCGCACGATCGCGACCGGCACCGGCGACACCGACCGCCTGTCGCTGCCGTTCCTGCCGAACAGCGCCGACATCCGCGAGGGCGACCTGCTGGTGTCGTCCGGGCTCGGCGGCGCCTTCCCGTCGGGCTATCCCGTGGGCCGGATATCGCGCGTCGAGCGCAGGCCCGGCGACGGCTTCGCGAGCGTGGACATGGAACCGCTCGCGGCACTGAACCGCGCGCGCGAGGTGCTGCTCGTCTGGAGCCAGACCGCCAACGGCGAGCTGCCGGAGCCGTCCCCCGAAGCCGACCTGCAGCCGCAGACCGACCCGCTGCCCGACGCGCCGCCCAACGGGGATGCGCAATGAGCGACGAACGTCCGCTGGTCGGTGTCGCCGCGGTGTCGCTGCTGTTCGGCGTGATGCTGCAGATCGTGCCGCTGCCGGCGATGCTCGCCGACCTGCGCCCCGACTGGCTGCTGCTGATCCTCGTGTACTGGTGCCTGACCACGCCCAGCCGCTTCGGGCTCAGCCTGGCCTTCGTCCTCGGCCTGGTGCTCGACACGCTCACCGGCGCGCTGCTCGGCCAGCACGCGCTGGCGATGCTGCTGGTGGTGCTGGTCGCTCTGAAGTTCCGGCTGCGCGTTCGGGTCTTCCCGATGGCACAGATGATGATTGCGATCCTCGTGCTGCTCACCATTTATCAGTTCACGCTGTTCTGGATCGACGGCGTGACCGGGCGCACCGTGGACCCCGCCGCGCGGTGGCAGCCGCTGGTGACCGGCACGGCGGCGTGGCCGCTGGTGTTCTGGCTGCTCAACCGCGCGCGGCGTGATGCCGGGCCACAGCCCATCAGGCTGGACTGATCATGGCAGGCAGCATCCGGTTCAAGAATCTCCGCGACGAGCAGCACACCTTCCTGAAGCGCATCCTGATTGCCGCGCTGTTCATCGTGCTGCTCAGCGGGCTGCTGGTGTGGCGTCTCGTGCACCTGCAGGTGGTCAGCTACACGCACTTCACCGAACTTTCACAGGGCAACCGCATACGCATCGAGCCGATGCCCCCCACGCGCGGCCTGATCTACGACCGCAACGGCCACGTGCTCGCCGAGAACGTGCCGACCTACCGCCTCGAGATGATTCCCGAGCAGGTCGACGACGTGCGCGGCACGCTGGAACGGCTCGCAGCCCTCGGGCTCGTGGAGCCAGACGAGATCGACAGGCTGAAAGACCTCGTGCGCCGTCATCGACGCTTCGAGCCGGTCACGCTCGGCTTCAGGATGACCGAGGACCAGGTCGGCGCCTTCGCGGTGAACCGCCAGCACTTTCCCGGCGTCGACATCCGCGCGCGGCTGCGGCGCCACTACCCGTTCGGCGAGCTCACCGCGCACACCATCGGTTACGTGGGCGGCATCAGCAGCGCCGACTTCGAGCGCCTCGACCGCGCCAACTATGCCGGCAGCTCGCAGGTCGGACGCAGTGGCATAGAGCGCCGCTACGAGGAGACGCTGCACGGCACCGTCGGCTACCGACAGATCGTCGTCAACGCCCGCGGACGTGTGCTCGAACAGCTCGACCCCACCGCGGCCGAAGCCCAGCCGGCGCGCCCCGGTGGCGAGGGACGCCGCCGCAGCCGCGAGCCGCTGCCGGGCGACGACCTGGTGACCAGCCTCGACATCCGGCTGCAGCAGGCGGCCGCCGAGGCGCTGGAGGGCTGGCGAGCGGCCGCCGTGGTCGTCGAACCGCGCAGCGGCGACGTGCTCGCGATGGTCAGTACGCCGTCGTTCGACCCCAACCTGTTCAGCGGCGGTCTCAGCCGCGCGCAGTACCAGGGGCTGCTCAATGACCCCGCCAACCCGCTGCTCAACCGGGCGCTACGCGGCATCTATCCGCCGGGCTCGACGATCAAGCCGCACCTCGGCCTCGCGCTGCTGCACCACGACATCGTCGACCCGGACCGCCGCATCTTCTGCCGCGGCCACTTCAGCCTGCCGAACAGCCGGCACCGCTTCCGCGACTGGCTGCGCCAGGGGCACGGGCACGCCGATCTCAAGCAGGGCATCGCACAGTCGTGCGACGTGTACTTCTATACCACCGCGGTGGAACTGGGCATCGACCGCATGCACGACTTCCTCGTCGCTATGGGCCTCGGCCAGCCCACCGGGATCGACATCCTCGGCGAACGCGCCGGGCTCGTCCCCTCACCAGCGTGGAAACGGCAGGCCTTCACGCGCCGCGAGGACCAGGCCTGGTTCCCCGGCGAGACCGTCATTGCCGGCATCGGCCAGGGCTACATGACCGCCACGCCGCTGCAGCTCGCACATTCGACCGGCGTGATCGCCGCGCGCGGCCTCCGCAGCCGTCCACGGCTGGTGATCGGCAGCGGTAACGGCACCAACGGCGAATCCGTGGACTTCGACCCCGAAGCTTTGTCACGCCTGGTGCTCAAGGACCCGCACGCGTGGGAGACCATCGTCGACACGATGGTCGAAGTCACGCGTGGCCCGCGCGGCACCTCGCGTCTGTCGATGCAGGGCACCGGGTACACGGTCGCCGGCAAGACCGGTACCGCGCAGGTGTTCACCGTCGGCCAGGACGAGGAATACGTCGAAGAGGAGGTCCACGAACTGCTTCGCGACCACGCGCTCTACGTCGCGTTCGCGCCGGCCGAAGACCCCGAGATCGCGCTTGCAGTCGTCGTCGAGAACGGCGGCAGCGGCAGCCGTACCGCGGCGCCGATCGCGCGCGCGATCATGGACCGCTGGTTCGAGGCACGCGAACAGTGATCTTCGAGGAAACACAGGCTTTCGAGACACGCCGCCCGCTGAGCGCGCCCGCGCACCTGCTCCGCTCGCTGCACCTCGATGCACAGCTGCTGGTCGCGCTGATCGCGATCTGCGCGATCGGGCTGACGGTGCTCTACAGCGCGATGGCCGAGAGCACCCAGGCGCTGATCAGCCAGTCGGCGCGCCTTGGCGTCGCGTTCTTCGCGATGATCGTGCTCGCGCAGGTGCCGCCGAAGAAGCTCCGGATGTGGGCGCCGTGGGTGTTTCTCGCCGGGCTCGGGCTGCTGATCGCGGTGCTCGTGATGGGCGAGCTCGGCAAGGGCGCGCGGCGCTGGCTCGATCTGGGGATCATCCGCTTCCAGCCCTCGGAGATCATGAAGCTCGCGGTCCCGATGATGGCGGCCTGGTACCTGCACGAGCGGCCGCTGCCGCCGTCATTCGGCGCGGTCTTCGTGATCGCACTGATGGTGTTCACGCCGGCGCTGCTGATCGCGATGCAGCCCGATCTCGGGACCGCGGTGCTGGTCGCGTGCGCGGGCTCGATCGTACTGCTGCTCGCGGGCCTGAAACTGCGCTACCTGGTCGCGACGGGCGCCCTGCTGCTCGCCGCGGTCCCGCTGCTGTGGCACTTCATGCTCGACTACCAGCGCCGGCGCGTACTCACCTTCCTGAACCCGGAAACCGACCCGCTGGGCGCCGGCTACAACATCATCCAGTCGAAGATCGCACTGGGCTCCGGTGGCGTGTTCGGCAAAGGCTGGCTGAACGGCACGCAGGCTCACCTCGAGTTCCTTCCCGAACGCTCGACCGACTTCATCTTCGCCGTAATGGGCGAGGAGTTCGGCCTGCTCGGCCTGCTCGCACTGCTTGCGATCTACCTGTTCGTCGTCGGTCGCGGCCTCTACATCGCGGCGCATGCGCAGGACACCTTCAGCCGCCTGCTCGCCGGCAGCATCAGCCTGACGTTCTTCGTGTACGTGTTCGTCAACGCCGGCATGGTGTGCGGCCTGCTTCCCGTCGTCGGCGTACCGCTGCCGCTGGTCAGTTTCGGTGGCACGTCGATGGTGACGCTACTCGCGGGTTTCGGTATTCTGATGTCCATACATTCACGTCGTCGCCTGCTGCCGGCGTGATCGCCCGCACCATTGCCATGGTTCGTACGCTGCCGGACATGCCCCGGATCCACACCTTCTTCCGCCGCCGCCTCGCGCTGCTGCTCGCCTGCGTCGTGCTCGGCCCGGCCGCCCACGCCGACACCGGCAACGCGTCTGCAGACGTCGCCACCGCGTTCGCCGACGGGCTGTCGGCCTTCAAGGCCGAGGTCGCCGAACGTCACGGCTTCTCTTCCCGGGCGCTGGACCTGTGGTTCGCCGACGTCGAACTCCAGCAGCCCATACTCGACGCGATCAGCGCACCGGCCGAACGCGTGCGCCCCTGGCACGAGTACCGCCAGATCTTCCTCACCGACCGGCGCATCGAAGGCGGCGTGGTGTTCTGGGAAGAACACGCCGACACGCTGGAACAGGTCTCGGCCGAGTACGGGGTCCCCGCTGAAATGATCGTCGCGATCATCGGCGTGGAGACGATGTACGGGCGCATCACCGGCCGCTGGCGCGTGCTCGACGCGCTGGCGACGCTGGCGTTCGCGTATCCGCCGCGGGCGCCGTTCTTCCGCTCCGAGCTCGAGCACTTCCTGCTGCTCGCCGAGGAGGAACGCCTGGAACCGCGTGCCGCGCTGGGGTCTTACGCCGGTGCGATGGGGCCGCCGCAGTTCATTCCGTCGAGCTACCGCGCCTACGCGGTCGACGGCAGCGGCAACGGCCGGCGCGACCTGTTCCGCGACTGGGAAGACGTGCTCGCGAGCGTCGCCAACTACTTCAGCGTACACGGCTGGCGCGATGGCGAGCCGGTCGCGCAGCCCGCGCGCGTCGACGACGACTGGTCCGGCGTGCACCCGGCCAACCGGCTCGACCTCGACAATACCGTCGCCGGCCTGCAGTCGGCGGGCTACCGCTTCGACAGCACGCGCGACGACGACACGCCGGCGATGATGGTGCGCCTCGACGGCACCGACGGCGACGAACTCTGGGTCGCCTACCACAACTTCCACGTGATCACGCGCTACAACCGCAGCGTGATGTATGCACTCGCGGCGTGGCAGCTCAGCCAGGCGATCGCCGAACGCCGCGCGGAAGGCCGCACCGCGGCGCGGGGGTCCTGATGCTGGCGGCGCGTGGCCTGCTGCTCGGCGCCGCGCTGCTCGCGCTGGCCGCGTGCACGCACCCGGTACGCGACTCGGCGCCCGGCACGCCCCCTGAAGGCAGCCCCCGCCCCGCAACCGTCGGCAGCCCCGGCGTGCCCGAGCCCAAGAGCCGCCAGGGCAACATGCCTTTCTACGAGGTGTTCGGACGCCGCTACTACACGCTGTCCACGGCGCGCGGTTACCGCGAGCGCGGCGTCGCGTCGTGGTACGGCACCAAGTTCCACGGCCAGTCCACGTCCAGCGGCGAACCCTACGACATGTATGCGATGACCGCCGCGCACACGACGCTGCCGCTGCCGACCTGGGTCGAGGTGCGCAATCTCGCGAACGACCGCCGCATCGTCGTGCGCGTCAACGATCGCGGGCCATTCGTCGACAACCGGCTGATCGACCTGTCCTACGCCGCGGCCAAGGAGATCGACATGATCGGCGACGGCACCGCGCTGGTCGAGGTGCGCGCGCTGCATTCACCCGACGAGATCAGCCCGTACGCCATCGTCGCCACGCGCTACGCGCCAGGCGCGCCGATCCGGCGTACACCCGGCGCCGACGGGCCGCCGCCGGTCGCGTCCGCGGTCAATGCCGAGCGTGCAACGACGGTCACGCTGCGCACGCCCGATCCCGAGCCTCCGCAACCGCCGCCGGAACCGGTCGCCGTGCTCACCCCTGATATCGCCGCCGACACGCCCCCGGCGTCCACCGGCGACCGCGAGGCATCGGCCGAACGGCTCTACGTGCAGGTCGGCGCGTTCGCCAGCCGCGACAACGCGCAGGCGCTGGTCTCACGCCTGCAGGCCGACGGCTTCGACGACGCGTTCATGCGCGACGAGCAGGTCGGCGACCGCATGCTCCATCGCGTGCGCATCGGGCCCATCGCCAGCGTCGACGCCTACGACGCCATCATCGCCGAACTGCGCAGTCTCGATATTCACGAGACACGGTTGATCAGCGAAGACTGACCGCGGCGCTGTCGGCCGACGAATACACGGCAACCGGCGCCGACACGGGTACAATGGTCAGCTGACGATCCATGACCCTGAACCGGTACCGATGAACCTCTACAGACCCGCCCCGGCGCTGCTCCTGCTTGCCGCCACGCTGCTGTTCGCCGACCACACCGCATTCGCGCAGATGCCACTTCCGGCGGCCCCGCGCGTGGGTGCCGACCACTACGTGCTGATGGACGCCGCCACCGGCGACGTACTGGTCGAGCGCGATGCCGAGACCCCGGTGGAGCCCGCCAGCCTCACCAAGCTGATGACGGCCTACGTGGTCTTCAAGGCCATCGAGGAAGGGCGCGTGTCGCTCGAGGACATGGTCACGATCAGCCAGGACGCGTGGATCGCCGGCGGCGGCATCGTCGGCAGCCGCGAGCGGCGCAACGTGTCGACGATGTACGCGCGCGAGGGCAGCCAGATCAGCGTCCAGGACCTGCTCAAGGGCATGATCATCGTGTCCGGCAACGACGCCAGCGTCGCGCTTGCCGAACGCGTCGCGGGCTCCGAGGCCGCATTCGCCGACCTGATGAATCACTACGCGGCACGGCTCGGCATGGTGAATTCGCATTTCGTGAACAGCCACGGACTGCCCGCCGAGGGGCACATCTCCTCTGCCGGCGACATGGCACGGCTCGCGCAGGCAATAATCAGCGGATTCCCCGACCTGTACGCTTACTATTCCCAGCGGCGCTTCGACTGGGACGGCACCTCGCAACCCAACCGCAACGGGCTGCTTGGCGTGCGCGTCGGCGGCGCGGGCACCGTGGACGGCATGAAAACCGGCTACACCGCCGCGGCGCGTTACTGCCTGGTCACGTCGGCCGCCGACGAGCGCATGCGGCTCATCTCGGTGATCATGGGGTCACCCAGCGTCGGCGGGCGCGAGCGCGCCAGCCGCGAGCTGCTGAGCTACGGCTTCAACAACTTCGAGACCCACACGCTCTACCGCGCCGGTGAAGAAGTCACGCGCGCCCGCCTGTGGCGCGGCCGCGAACGCGAGGTCGCGCTCGGCGTCGCCGAGGACGTGACGATGCTCGTACCCCGCGGCCGCCGCGACCATCTCCAGGCCGATCTCGACCTGCCGCGGCTGATCACCGCACCGCTGCCGGCCGAGCGCCCGCTCGGCCAGCTCACCGTGCGGCTCGAGGACGAGGCGCTCACCGAGGTCGACCTGTACCCGCTCGAGGACATGCCCGAGGGCAGCTTCTGGCAGCGTACCCGCGATGCCGTGCTGCTGTGGTTCGAATAGCGCGATGGCCATGGACCCGCGATCCGACGTCGAATTACTCGAGTTCCCGTGCCGGTTTCCCGTCAAGGTCATGGGCGCCAATGACTCGGACTTCCGCGAGCACGCGCGCGCGCTGGTCGAGGCGCACGCGGGCCCGGTGCCCGCTGACCGTATCGAAAGCCGCACCAGCCGCAACGGGCGCTTCCTGTCGGTGACCCTCCACGTCCAGGCACAGAGCCGCGAGCAGCTCGACGCGATCTACACCGCGCTGACGTCGAGCAGCCGGGTGCTGATGGCGCTGTGAGCCGCGAAATCCTCGTCCGCCGGCCCGGCCGGGTCGACTATGAACCCGCGTGGCGCGCGATGCAGGCGTTCACCGAACGCCGCGACGCCGACACACCCGATGAACTGTGGTGCCTGGAACATCCGCCGGTATATACGCTCGGGCTCAACGGCGACCGCGCCCACGTGCTCGCCGCGGGTGACATCCCGGTGATCGGCATCGACCGCGGCGGCCAGGTCACCTACCACGGGCCGGGCCAGCTCGTGATGTACCCGCTGCTCGACCTCCGGCGGCTGCGCCTCGGCATCCGCGACCTCGTCAGCCGGCTCGAGGACGCGGTGGTCACCGCGCTCGCCGAGTGGGACATCACCGCCGCGGCCCGCCCCGACGCGCCCGGTGTCTACGTCGACGGTGCGAAAATCGCGAGCATCGGTCTACGCGTGCGCCGCGGCGCCAGCTACCACGGGATCGCGATCAACATCGACGGCGACCTCGAACCGTTCGCGCGAATCAACCCCTGCGGCTTTGCCGGGCTGCGCATGACCCGCCTGTGTGACCTGCACGCCGGCGCGACCCTGGACACCGCGCAGCCGGTGTTCGAGCGCACGCTGCTCGCGGCGCTCGGCCTCGAGGGCCGCGACGCACCGCCACCCGAACTCCGCGCGACCGGCTGAGCGGCCACGTGCGGGCCGGTCAGCCGGCTGCCGGCGGTGCCGTGTCGCGCGCACGCAGGTGACGTTCCGCGGCCGCCAGCCGCGCCGGCGTGCCGGCATCGGTCCACCAGCCCCGCCAGTGCTGCCCTGACAGGCGGTCCGCGTCCATCGCGCGCCGATACACCGGCGCAAGCGCGCGGCGACCGTCGGTGAGGCCCGCGAACAGCGCGGGGGCAAGCAGCGCGATCCCGGCATAGGTCAGGCGCGGCGCGCCCGCGCTGCGCAGCCGCCCGTCGACGAGCGCGAAGTCGCCATCGGGGTTGTGACGCGGATTGTCGACCATCACGAGCCGGCCGAGGTCGCCGCCCAGCGCCGTGCGTACATCGGCGCCCCGCCACAACGGCGTCAGCGGGTGGTCGGTAGCGACATCGGCGTTGACGAGCACGAACGGCGCGTCACCGAGCAGCGGCAGCGCGCGCACTATGCCGCCGGCGGTCTCCAGCGGCTCGGGACCCTCGTCGCTGTAGACGAGCGCGGTTCCGCCCGGCCCGCGATCGCCCAGTGCGGCGCGCAGCCGGTCCCCGTGCCACGACAGGTTGATCACCACGCGCGTGACGCCGGCGGCGGCCAGCGCGCGCAGGTGGTGGACGATCAGCGGCTCGCCGGCGAGTGGCAACAGCGGCTTGGGCCGGTGCCGCGTGAGCGCCCCCATCCGCCGGC
Organism: Gammaproteobacteria bacterium; assembly: GCA_003567855.1. Lineage (GTDB taxonomy): Bacteria > Pseudomonadota > Gammaproteobacteria > Steroidobacterales > PWYM01 > PWYM01. The sequence continues at coordinate 20,244 of PWYM01000212.1, forward strand.
CGCGCCCGGCGGCGAGCAGCATCGCGTTCACTGGCGCGGATCTGCGCGGCCGAGCGCCGGCAGCACGCGGGTCTCGACAAAGTCGGCGAACGGCTCGAGCGCCGGTATCGCGCCGGCGGCATCGACGATGTAGCCGAGCGTACGCGGCACGTCGCCGAGGTAGCCGGGCTTGCCATCGCGGTGCCAGAGGCGCGCGAAGATCCCCGCGGCCTTGAGGTGGCGCTGCACGCCCATCCAGTGGAAGTCTTCCATGAAGCGCGCGGCCGGTGGCACGTCCACGCCCGCGTCGGCGAGCGCGTCGCGGTGCGCGGCGACCCACGCGGTGACGGTGTCCTCCGGCAGGTGCAGGTAGCAGTCCTTGAGCAGCGACACGAGATCATAGGTGACCGGCCCTTCGACCGCGTCCTGGAAATCGAGCACGCCGGGGCCTTCGCCATCGACCACCATCAGGTTGCGTGAATGGAAGTCCCGGTGGACGAACACCCGCGGCTGCTCCAGTGCGCGGGTGCACAGCGTGGCGCGCAGCGCGTCGACCACGGCCCGTTCGGCTGCCGACAGCATGAGCCCGAGATGACGCTCGAGCAGCCACTCGGGAAACAGGTCGATCTCGCGCTCGAGCAGGGCAAGGTCATACGGCGGGAGTTCATGCTGGTGCGTACGCCCGGCGACGGCGAGACGCAGCAGCGCAGTCAGCGCGTCGCCATACAGCGCGGTGGTGTGTGCCGGCTGACGGCCCACGGCGTCCAGGTAGGACGTGTCACCGAAGTCCTCGAGCAGTGCATAGCCGAGTTCGGGGTTGCAGGCGTGCACGTGCGGCGCACGCAGGCCGAAACCGCGCAACCAGCCGGCGACCCGCACGAATGGCTGCAGCGGCTCGCGGTCGGGCGGTGCGTCCATCAGCACGAAACTGCGCGGCCCGGCACGCACACGAAAATAACGCCTGAAACTCGCATCGCCGGCGACCGGTACCGGCATCGAGGGCGTGACCGGAAGGACGCTGCCCAGCCAACGGACGGCGCCGTCCAGGCGGACATCGTCGGCGGAGGCGGCTTCGTTGAAGGTACCCATGAACTGTGCCATTGTAGCGCGCCCTTCCCGACCCAGCCCCAGGAGCGAGGGTGTATCGGCCTTTGCGTTCCGTGGTATTCGCCGCACTGGCGAGCGCCGCCGTGCCGGCGACCCTGCCGACCGCGTTCGCGGCGGACCGCGCTTGCCTGCCTCCTGCAGACTCGGAAATGGAACGGCTGCGCGCCGAGGCCGAGGATCCGGACCTTCGCCAGCAGGTCGAGATCAGCGCCGATGACGCGGACCTGCTGCGCGACGGCGTGTCACGCCTGTCGGGCAACGTGCGCATCCGCAGCCGCGGGCGCATGATCAGCGCCGATGCCGCCGAGTACGACACCGCGAGTGAGCGCCTGAGTGCCGACGGCGCGGTCACCTACATGGACGGCAACCTGCTGATCCGCAGCGAGCGCGCCGGCTTCGACGGCGTCGCCAACCGTGTCGACTTCGAGCAGGCGCAGTTCCGGCTGCCGTCACGCCCGGCGCGCGGCGGTGCGGAGCGTCTGCAGATCCGTGCCGACCGCACGGTCAGGCTGCAGAACGTGCTCTACACCTCGTGCCCGGAGGGCAACGAGGACTGGCGCCTGCTCGCGAACAACATCGAGCTCGACGCCGACTCGGGCTTCGGCACGGCCCGCAACGTGCGCGTGGAGTTTTTCAACGTCCCGATCCTGTACACGCCGTGGATCACCTTCCCGATCACCGACGCGCGCAAGACCGGCTTCCTGTTCCCGTCGGTGGGCCGCTCCAACCGCACCGGCGAAGACATTTCGATCCCGTACTACCTGAACCTCGCGCCGAATTACGACGCGATGTTCACCCCACGGATCATGACCCGCCGCGGCGTGCAGCTCGAGTCGGAGTTCCGCTACCTGACGCGCAGCTCGCGCGGCGACGTGGATCTGGACTTCCTGCCCTCCGACCGCGTCGCCGACCGGGACCGCCGCTACACGCGGCTGCGCAACACCAGCGCGCTCGGGCAGCGGCTGCGCCTGACGCTCGACGGCGAGGATGTCTCCGACAGCGAATACTTCGAGGACCTCGGCGGCGGCGTCGGCAACACCAGCCGGACCCACCTCGACCGGCGCCTGGACCTCGAATACGCGACAGAAAGCATCTTCGTGCTCGGCCGCTTCCAGGGCTACCAGACCCTCGACGAGGCCATAGCCGACCTCGACCGCCCGTATCGGCGCCTGCCGCAGCTGCTGCTCGAGGGCCGCTGGCACGAACTTCCGGGCGGGCTCAACACCGGGCTCGACGCCGAGATCGTGAACTTCGACCGTGACAGCGGCGTCACCGGGTGGCGCCTCGACGCGACACCCACCGTCAGCCGCCGCTTCGGCCACCAGGGCCTCTACGCCACCCCCGCGGTCGGGATCCGTCATACGCGCTACGATCTCTCCGACACGGCGCCGGGCGCAGACAGCACACCGACCCGCACGGTGCCCGAAGCGAGCCTGGATCTCGGCGCGATCTTCGAGCGCCAGCTCGGCAACGGCTACGGTCTGCAGACGCTGGAGCCGCGCGTGCGCGCCGCGTGGATCCCGTTCCGCGACCAGGACGACCTGCCGATATTCGACACGATCCTGCCCGACTTCGACCTCGTGCAGCTCTACCGCAGCAACCGCTTCCTCGGTGCCGACCGGGTCGCCGACACCCGCCAGGTCAGCGCCGGGGTGACGACCCGGGTGCTCGACGAGTCGAGCGGCATCGAGCGGCTGCGGCTCACGCTCGGCCAGACCCGCTACCTGGGAGACCAGCGCGTCACGCTGCCCGGCGAGGCTCCGCTGAGCTCGGGCAGTGCCGAGTACATCGGCGAACTCGGACTCCGGCTCGGCGAGCGCTGGCGCGCGAATGTCGGCTACCAGTGGGACAGCGAGCTGTCGGCGACGACCCGCGCCGAGGCCGGGATCCAGTTCCGGCCCGACGACAACCGGGTGCTGAACCTCGCCTACCGGTTCCGCCGCGGGCTCGTCGAGCAGTCCGACGTGTCGTTCTCGTGGCCGGTGGCCGAGCGCTGGAACCTCGTGGGGCGGTACAATTACTCTTGGCGCGACCAGACCACACTCGACCGCTTCGCAGGCCTCGAGTACGAGGCCTGCTGTTTCGCGCTCCGGGTGGTGTTCCGGCGCTACGTCAGCCGGCGTACCGGCGAATCCGACACCGCGATCAACCTGCAGATCGAACTGAAGGGCCTCGCCAGTGTCGGAGACCCTGCGGACGATTTTCTCGAGAGAGGCATACTCGGTTATGGGGACCTTCGCTAACAGAACCGTCGCCGCGGCAGGCGCCACGGCCCTGCTCGCCGCTTCACTGTGGGCATCACAGGCGGCCTCCCAGACGCGCGAACTCTCCGGCACGGGCGAGATGCTCGACGGCGTGGTCGCGGTCGTCAACGAGGGCGTGGTGCTGCAAAGCGAGCTGCGCGAACAGATGGAAACGATCACCCAGCGGCTGCGCGAACAGCGCCAGGAGATGCCGCCCCGCCATATCCTCGAGCGGCAGGTGCTCGAGCGCCTCGTGGTTCAGCAGATCCAGCTGCAGCGCGCCGAGCGCCTCGGCATCCAGGTGCCCGACGAAATGCTCAACCGTGCGCTTGCGCAGGTCGCCGCGAACAACGGCATCAACCTGCAGCAGCTGCCGCAGGTGCTCGCCGAACAGGGCGTCGACTACAACGCCTATCGCCGCGAAGTCCGCGAGCAGATGATCATCGAGCAGCTGCGCTCGCGCGACGTGATGCAGCGCATCCGCATCTCCGAACGCGAGATCGACCGCCACCTGACCCGCCAGCGCGAGGCCAAGCTCGACGACACCGAGTACAACATCTCGCACATCCTCGTTAACGTGTCCTCGTCGGCGACCCCCGACGAGGTCGCCGACGCACAGGCGCGTGTCGACGACATCATGGCGCGGCTGGAAAACGGCGAAGACTTCTCCCAGCTCGCGGTGCAGTATTCGGACGCGCAGACCGCACTCGACGGCGGTGAACTGGGCTGGCGGCCAGGCACCCAGCTCCCGACGGTCTTCACCGAGGCCGTCCCCCAGCTCACCCCGGGTGAGCATTCGCAGCCCATCCGCACCGGTGGCGGCTTTCACATCGTGCGCGTCAACGACGTACGCGGTATCGAGCAGGTCATGGTCGAACAGGTCCGGGCCCGTCACATCCTGATCACGCCCGACGAGATCATGGATGACCAGGCCGTGGAGCAGCGCCTGCAGACGCTGCGCCAGCAGATTCTCGACGGCGGTGATTTCGGCGCGATCGCCGGCAGCGTCTCCGAGGACGCGCTGTCCGCCGCAGAAGGCGGCGATCTCGGCTGGATGGACCCCAACGAGTTTGTACCGGAGTTCCGCGATCAGCTGATGACGGCCGAGATCGGCGAACTCAGCGAGCCGTTCCGCTCGAACTTCGGCTGGCACATCGTCGAGGTGCTCGACCGCCGCACCCATGACGCGACGCAGGAGCGCCAGCGCAACCAGGCCGTGATGGCGCTGCGCGAGCGCAAGTTCGAGGAAGAACTCGAGCTGTGGATACAGCGCCTGCGTGACGAGGCCTACGTCGATTACCGGATCTGAGCACGGGCGCTCGCCCGCGCTGCCGCGACTGCTGCTCACGGCGGGCGAACCCGCCGGAATCGGCCCTGAACTCTGCGTCAGGCTTGCCGCCCAGCCGCTTGATACGACCCGCCTCGCCGCCGTAGGCGATGCGGACTGGCTCGCCCACCAGGCCGACGCGCTGGGCCTGCCCGTACGCATCGAACGGCTCGCGCCCGACGCGCCGGTCCCTGTGCATCGCGCCGGCGTACTCGCGGTGCGCGATCATCCGCTGGCCACGACCCCGACGCCGGGGGCCCCGGACCCGGCCAACGCCGCGGCGGTACTCGCCACGCTCGACAGCGCCGTGGACGCATGCCGGGACGGCCTCGCCGACGCAATGGTCACGGCACCGCTGCAGAAAAGCGCGATCGCCGACGCCGGGATCGCGTTCTCCGGCCACACCGAATACCTGGCCGCACGTCTGGGTGCAGCCACGCCGGTGATGATGCTCGTCGCCGGTCGGCTGCGGGTCGCGCTCGCAACGACGCACCTCCCGCTGTCGGCGGTGCCCGCCGCGATCACCGGGCCGCTCCTCGAACACGTGCTCGCGGTGCTTGACCGGGACCTGCGTACGCGGTTTGCGATCGCACGGCCGCGCATCGCGGTCTGCGGCCTGAATCCCCACGCAGGCGAAGACGGCCATCTCGGCACCGAAGAGCTGCGCGTGATCGCACCGGCGCTCGAGCGCGCCCGCGCCGACGGCCTCGACGTGCGCGGCCCGCTGCCCGCCGATACCGCATTCACGCCGGCAGCGCTCGCACAATGCGACGCGGTGCTCGCGATGTACCACGACCAGGGCCTGCCAGTGCTCAAGGCCAGCGGGTTCGGCGAGGCGGTCAACGTCACGCTCGGGCTGCCAATCATCAGAACCTCGGTCGACCACGGTACCGCGCTCGACATCGCCGGCCGCGGCGTTGCCGACCCGTCGAGCCTGCGCGCTGCGGTCGAGCTCGCCCGTGCGCTCGCCCGCGACGCCACCGCATGAGCGCGCACCGCGCCCGGCGGCGCTTTGGTCAGAATTTTCTGCATGACCGCGGCGTCATCGCGCGCATCGTCGACGCCGTGGCGCCACGACCCGACGACCGCGTCGTCGAGATCGGGCCCGGCAAGGGCGCGCTGACCGGCCCGCTGCTCGAGCGCGTCGCGCGGCTCACGGTGGTTGAAATCGACCGCGATCTCGCCGCGGCGCTGCACGCGCGGCCCGAATACCCCGCGCGCCTCGCCGTCATCGAAAGCGATGCGCTGCGACTCGAACTCGCACCGCTCGCCGCCGACGGTCCGCTGCGCCTGGTCGGCAACCTGCCGTACAACATCTCGACGCCGCTGCTGTTTCACCTGTTCGCGCAGGCGGGACTGATCGCCGACATGCATTTCATGCTGCAGCGGGAGGTGGTTGCGCGGATGACCGCGCCACCCGGTTCGCGCACCTACGGCCGGCTGTCGGTGATGGTCGCGTGGCACTGCGAGGCACAGTCGCTGTTCGAGGTCGGCCCCGGGGCGTTCAACCCGGCACCGCGCGTGCGCTCGGCAGTGGTACGGCTGGTCCCCCGCCGCACGCCGCCCTGTGAACTGCACGACCCGGCGCTGTTCTCGCGCGTCGTCGCCGACGCGTTCATGCAGCGGCGCAAGACGCTCTACAACGCGCTGGGTCGACGCCTGTCCGCCGACGAGATCGCCGCCTGTGGCGTCGATGCCGGCGTGCGCCCGGAGACACTGCCGGTCGAGGCCTTCGCGAGGCTGGCCAACGCGATTCATTCCAAGCGGCTAGAATGACGCCATGAGCAGTGCAGACTACGACATCCGCGTCGATGTCGAGACTTCCTACGTGGAAGGACAATCCAGCCCCGATGAAGACCGCTTCGTGTTCGCGTACACGATCACTATCCGCAACGAGGGACAGGTCGCGGCCCGCCTCCTCACCCGCCACTGGGTCATCACCGACGCCAACGGCAAGGTACAGGAGGTCCGTGGCGAAGGCGTCGTTGGCGAACAGCCGCACCTCGAGCCCGGACAGGGATTCCGGTACTCGAGTGGCGCGGTGATCGAGACGCCGGTGGGTTCGATGCAGGGCAGCTACCGGATGGAGGCCGACGATGGCCACCATTTCGACGCGCCCATCGCGCCCTTTACGCTCGCGATACCCGGCATGCTCCACTAGCCGTCATGGCGACGTACGCGATTGGCGACCTGCAGGGCGCCTATGCGCCGCTGATGCGGCTCGTCGACGAGCTCGCCTTCGAGGCGGCACACGACCGGCTGTGGCTGGTCGGCGATCTCGTCAACCGCGGACCGGATTCGCTCGCCACGCTGCGCTGGGTGCACGCGCACCGGGACGTGATCACCACCGTACTCGGCAACCATGACCTGCACCTGCTGGCGCGCGCCGCCGACCCGCAGCGGCGCATGGGCCGCGACAACCTGCAGCCGGTGCTCGATGCACCCGACGCCGGCGAACTGATCGACTGGTTGCGCACCCGGCCGCTCATTTACCACGACCCTGCGCTCGACGCCGTGCTGGTCCACGCCGGTATTCCGCCGGGCTGGGACCTCGAGACCGCCGCGCGCGAGGCACGCGCCGTCGAAGCGGTACTGAGCGGGCCGGAATGGCGCGACCTGATGGCGGTACTCTACGGAGACCAGCCGGACCGTTGGTCGCCGGCGCTGTCGGGTTACAACCGCCTGCGGTTCACGATCAACGCGCTGACGCGCATGCGCTTCTGTCGGGCCGACGGCAGTCTCGACATGAAGGCCAAGGGCCCGCCTGCGCACGGTCCGGCCGGTCGCGTGCCGTGGTTCGAACATCCGGACGCGTGCTGGGGCCGAACACGGGTGGTATTCGGCCACTGGTCGGCGCTCGGACTGGAACAGCGACCCAACCTGCTGGCGCTCGACACCGGCTGCTGCTGGGGCCGGGCGCTGAGCGCGGCGCGGCTCGACGCGCCCGACCTGCCGGTGACCCGCGTGCGCTGCGGCCGCGGCGGCACCTGAACCGCGTGGAGGTGAATGCCATGAAGCTGCCCGCCCCGTTCAACCTGCAGGCGTGGATAGACGAAAACCGCGAGCTGCTGCGGCCACCGGTCTGCAACCGGCGCCTGTACACCGACTCGGAATTCATCGTGATGATCGTCGGCGGGCCGAACAGCCGCACCGATTATCACCACGACGAAGGCCCGGAGCTTTTCTATCAGCTGCGCGGCGACATGTTGCTGAAGACCCGGCAGGACGGGCAGTTCGTCGACATCCCGATCCGCGAGGGCGAGATGTTCCTGCTGCCGCCGCGCGTGCATCACTCGCCACAGCGCTACGCCGATACCGTCGGACTGGTCCTCGAGCGCGAGCGCGAGCCGCACGAGAAGGACGGTTTCATCTGGTACTGTGAGCGATGCGGGCACCGGCTCTACGAGGAATACCTGCACGTGGCCGATATCGAACGCGACCTGCCGCCGGTGTTCGACCGCTTCTACGGCGACGCGGCCCACCGCCACTGCGACGCGTGCGGCTGGGTCATGCCGGCGAGGCAGAGCTGAATTGAATCCGACGCGCTCCTTCTCGCCTACGCGCAGTGCGGCCCAGGCGCTGGACACCGCCGACGAGCTCGCGCCGTTCCGCCGCCGCTTTCACCTGCCCCGTCCGCAGCGCGACGCCGAAGCCGCACGCCAGCCCGTGGTCTACCTGTGCGGGCACTCGCTGGGACTGCAGCCTCGACACGCCGCGGACCTGGTCGGCGAGGTGCTCACCGACTGGCAGCGGCTTGCCGTGGACGCGCATTTCGACGCCGGGCGTCCGTGGTACAGCTACCATGAGCAGGTGACCGGCGGACTCGCGCGCGTGGCCGGTTGCCAGCCTGATGAAGTCGTCGCGATGAACTCGCTGACGGCCAACCTGCACCTGATGATGGCCGGCTTCTACCGTCCCGACGGCGCACGCCACCGCATCCTGATCGAGTCCGGCGCGTTTCCTTCGGACCGTTACGCGGTGGATTCGCAGCTGCGCTGGCGCGGCCTGGACCCGGCGACCGCGCGGCTGGACATCGCCCCTCGCGAGGGCGAGCACGCACTGCGCACCGATGACATCGTCGCCACGATCGACCGCCATGCCGACACGCTCGCACTCGTGCTGCTGCCGGGCGTGCAGTACCTCAGCGGCCAGCTGCTCGACCTCGCGGCGATCGCGCGCACCTGCCGGCGCCACGGCATCGTCTTCGGCGTCGACGCCGCGCACGCGATCGGCAACGTCGCGCTGCGGCTGCACGACTGGGACGTCGATTTCGCCGTCTGGTGCAGCTACAAGTACCTCAACGCCGGGCCGGGCGCGGTCGCCGGCTGCTTCGTGCACGCCCGCCATGCGCGGCGAACACCGGCATTGGCCGGCTGGTGGGGACACGACAAGCGCCGCCGTTTCCGCATGGCACCGGACTTCGACCCCATCCCCGGCGCCGAGGGCTGGCAGCTCAGCAACCCGTCGGTGCTCGCGCTCGCACCGCTGATCGCCTCACTCGAGCTGTTCGACGAGGCCGGCATCCGCCGCCTCGCCGCGAAGTCGCGGCGCCTGACCGGCTACCTCGAATACCTGCTCACCGAGTGGCTCCCGCGCGAAGTCGAGATTCTCACCCCCGCCGAACGCGGTGCGCAGCTCTCGGTGCGCCTGCGCGTCGAGCCCGCGCGCGCACACGCCGCGTTCGAACGGCTGCGTGCGGCCGGCATCGTCGCTGACTGGCGCGCGCCGGACGTGATCCGCATGGCGCCGGTGCCGCTTTACAACCGCTTCCAGGACGCCTGGCTCGCCGCCGACGCGCTGACGCGCGTGCTCGGCACGGGTCGGACCGGCGGCTGACGCGATGGCCGGCGCTGCCCCCCGGCTCGTGATCGCCGGCGCCGGCCTCGCCGGCAGCCTGCTGGCGGTGCTGTGCGCGCGCCGCGGGCTCGCGCCACTGGTCGTCGAGGCACGCCCCGACCCGCGCCGGGCGCAGCCAGGCGGTGGCCGTTCGATCAACCTGGCGCTTGCCGCGCGCGGGCTTGCGGCGCTCGAGTACGCGGGCCTGCGCGAGCGGATCGAACCGCTGCTGGTGCCGATGTCCGGGCGCCGGGTCCACGAACCCGGCGATGCGACCGGCCGCTTCATGCGCTACGGCCAGCGCCCCGACGAGGTCATCCACTCGGTGTCGCGCGATGCGCTCAACCGCGCGCTGCTTGATGCCGCCGAGGCGACACCGGGCGTGAAGCTGCGGTTCGCGACCCGCTGCACCGACGTGGCCCCGGCCGACGGCACCCTGATACTCGAGGACGGGGACGGCCACCGTCATGCGCAACCGGCCACGCTGGTCATTGCGTGCGACGGCGCGGGCTCCGCGGTGCGCCAGGCGCTGCAGGCACGGGGCCTGCTGGACGCCCGCGAGGACTGGCTGGCGCACGATTACAAGGAACTCGCACTGCCCCCGGCGCCGGACGGCAGTCACCAGCTCGACCCCAACGCGCTGCACATCTGGCCGCGCGGCGGCTTCATGCTGATCGCGCTGCCGAACACCGATGCGACGTTCACGTGCACGCTGTTCCTCGCGCGTGACGCCGCCCCCGGCTTTGCCCAGCTGCGAGACGCCGCGAGCGTCGATGCGTTCTTCGCCCGTGAATTCGCCGACGTGCACGCGCGCATCCCGGACCTGGCCGCACAGTTTCTCGCCAACCCGCAGGGCCGCCTCGGCACGCTGTACTGCCGGCCGTGGGTGCACGGAGGGCGCGTCGCGCTGCTCGGCGACGCGGCGCACGCGATCGTGCCGTTCCACGGTCAGGGCATGAACTGCGCGTTCGAGGACTGTGTCGCGCTCGACCGCCTGCTCGGTGCCCACGGCGACGACACCGCGGCGGCGCTCGCCGCCTACGAAGCCGAACGCAAGCCCAACGCCGATGCGATCGCGCGGATGGCACTGGAAAACTACGTGGAAATGCGCGACGGCGTGCGCGACCCGCGCTTCGAACTGCAGCGTGAACTCGCGTTCGAGCTCGAGCGCCGCCACCCGGCGCGTTTCGTGCCGCGCTACTCGATGGTGATGTTCAGGCCGGATATTCCCTACGCGACCGCGCTCGAGCGCGGCGAACGCCAGCAGGAGCTGCTCGCCGAGTTCACCGGCGACGCACAGACGCTGGCCGACGTGGACCACGCGCGCGCCGATGCGGCCGTGCGCGCGCGGCTGACACCGCTCGCTAAACCGCCACCGGCGCCTTGATGTGCGGGTGGCTCCGGTAGTCGTCGATCCGGAAGTCCTCGAAACGGTACCCGAACAGGCTGTCCGGCCGACGCAGGATCATGAGCTTTGGCGGCGGATACGGTTCGCGTGAAAGCTGCTCGTCGGCCTGCGTGAGGTGATTGAGGTAGAGATGGCAGTCACCGCCGGTCCAGATGAAGTCACCGGGGGCGAGGTCGAGCTGCTGCGCGAACATGTGCGTGAGCAGCGCATACGAGGCGATGTTGAACGGCACGCCCAGGAACACGTCGGCGCTGCGCTGGTAGAGCTGGCACGACAGCCTGCCGTCGGCGACGAAAAACTGGAACAGCGCATGGCACGGCGCGAGCGCCATGCGCGGCAGCTCGCTGACGTTCCACGCGCTGACGATGTGGCGGCGCGAATGCGGGTCGCGGCGAAGCGCTTCGAGCACCTGCGAGACCTGGTCGATGACCTCGCCGTCGGCACCGCGCCACGCACGCCACTGCACGCCGTACACGGGGCCGAGTTCGCCGTCCGCGTCGGCCCAGTCGTCCCAGATGCGCACCCCATTGTCGCGCAGGTACGCGATGTTCGTGTCCCCCGAAAGAAACCACAGCAGCTCGTGGATGATCGACTTCAGGTGCAGCTTCTTCGTCGTGACGAGCGGAAACCCGGTGGCCAGGTCGAAGCGCATCTGGTGGCCGAACACCGCGAGCGTCCCGGTGCCCGTGCGGTCGTCGCGTCGCACGCCCTCGCGCCGGATGCGCGCCATCAGCTCGAGGTAGGCGTTCATCCGGTGCGTGCGCCGCGCAGCGCGCGCCATATCAGCCAGCCACCGAGCGCGAGCATCGGCAGCGTCAGCACCTGCCCCATCGTCACCCAGCCGAACGCGAGATAGCCCAGATGCTCGTCGGGCAGGCGCACGAACTCGACGAGGAAACGGAACGCGCCGTAGGCGACGAGAAACAGCCCCGAGATCAGCCCGAGCGGCCGCTCGCGACCCGACACCACCCACAGCAGCAAGAACAGCACGAGGCCCTCCAGAAAGGCCTGGTAGAGCTGTGACGGGTGGCGCGCCACGCCGTGGTAGACGACTGACAGCGGGAAGTCCGACGACACCGGGCGCCCCCAGAGTTCGCCGTTGATGAAGTTGCCGATGCGCCCGAGGCCGAGCCCGATCGGCACCAGCGGTGCGACGAAGTCGGTGACCCGGAGGAAATGGTGACCCTGGCGCCGGGCGTACAGCCACATCGCGGCAATCGTGCCGATCAGTCCGCCGTGAAAGGACATACCGCCTTCCCAGACGCGCAGCAGCCGCAGCGGATCATCGATGACCGCGCCCATGTCGTAGAACAGCACGTAGCCGAGGCGGCCGCCGGCGATCACGCCGATCGCACCGTAGAACACGAGGTCGTCGACCTGCGCCGGCGAGACCGGCGAGAAACCGCGCCGCGCGCGGACCCGCGCGAGCAGCCACGCGGCGCCGAAGCCGAACAGGTACATCAACCCGTACCAGTGCACCGTGAGCGGCCCGAGGGCGAACGCGACGGGATCGATGTCGGGATACTGGAACACTTGGGTGTAGAGGCTCCGGGCGGTCCGGGGCGCAAGTCTAGCAGAGCGCCGCAGGGCTGGCCGCACGCGGCCCGACGTGGAAGCATGCACGCATGACCCTGTGGCTTGCGATCGCACTTGGCAGCGCCGTCGGCGGTGTGGCGCGCTTCTGGCTGGGCGCGACGATCGACGCGCGCCACGGTGGCGCGCTGCCGCTCGGCACTCTGGTCGTCAACATCACGGGTGCTGCCCTGATCGGCGTGCTGGCCGCGCTGCCGCTGGGCGCGGTGGCCTACGCGGGGCTGGTCACCGGCCTGCTGGGCAGCTACACCACGGTGTCGAGTTTCAGCCTGCAGGTGCTGCAGCTGCTGCAGCACGGGCGCGCACGCACCGCGCTCGCACTGGTCACGCTGTCGATGGTGTCGTGCCTGGCTGCGGCGCTCTCGGGGCTGGCGCTCGGCACCTGGGTGTTCCGGTGATCAGCCGCGCGCTGATCCTCGCCGCAGTCGCCGCGGGCGCCGCGCTCGGCGGCCTGGTCCGCGGCGCGCTCGCCGTATTCGCGCCGGTCTCCGCGCTGCCGTGGCCGACGCTCGCGGCGAATATCGCCGGTTCGCTGCTGATCGGCTTCTACGCGGGCCGGGTCATGCGCACGCGACGCCTCGTCAGCGATGCCGAGCGCCATTTCGTGATCGCCGGCGTCTGCGGGGGCATGACCACGTTCTCGGTGTTCTCGCTCGAGACCGTCGCGCTGGCGACGGGCGGCGCATGGGCACTCGCCGGCGGCTACGCGGCGGTGTCGCTGGCCGCCTGGCTGCTCGCGAGCGCCGCCGGCTGGCGGCTCGGGCACGGCAGTGCAGCCGCCGAGCAGGCATAATCGCGCTCCCCAACCTCCCGGAGCTGGACATGGAACTGTCGAAAATCGCGATCGGGCGCAATCCCCCGACCGACGTCAACGTGATCATCGAGGTGCCGCTGGGCGGCGTACCGGTCAAGTACGAGCTCGACAAGGAGTCGGGCGCGCTCGTCGTCGACCGCTTCCTGCACACGGCGATGTTCTACCCGGGCAACTACGGCTTCATTCCGCACACGCTGTCCGAGGATGGCGATCCGTGCGACGTGCTCGTGCTGTCGCAGACGCCGGTCGTCGCCGGCGCGGTGATCCCGTCGCGCCCGATCGGCGCGCTGCTGATGGAGGACGAGGCCGGGCAGGACGAGAAGATCCTCGCGGTGCCCTGCGACGACCTCCACCCCTACTACTCCGGCGTCAGGAACCACACCGAGCTGCGACCGCTGCTGTGCGAGCGGATCGCGCACTTCTTCGAGCATTACAAGGATCTTGAGCAGGGCAAGTGGGTCAAGGTCTCGAACTGGGTCGACGCCGAGGAGGCGCAGAAACTCGTCATCGAGGCGATAGAGCGCGCCCGCTGATCCCGGGAACCCCAACGTCATGAACCGCAACCGCCTGGCCAACGCGACCAGTCCCTATCTGCTGCAGCATGCAGACAATCCCGTGGACTGGCATCCATGGGACGAAGAGGCGCTCGCGCTCGCGCGTGAACACGACCGCCCGATCCTGTTGTCGATCGGCTACTCGGCCTGTCACTGGTGCCACGTGATGGCGCACGAGTCGTTCGAGGAACCGGCCACCGCCGAGCTGATGAACCGGCTGTTCGTCAACATCAAGGTCGACCGCGAGGAGCGCCCCGACCTCGACCGCCTCTACCAGACCGCGCACCAGCTCATGGCCCGGCGTCCCGGCGGCTGGCCGCTGACGATGTTCCTGACCGCCGACGAGCACACACCCTTCTTCGGTGGCACCTACTTCCCCGACCGCCCGCGTCACGGCATGCCGGCGTTCACCGAGGTGCTGCAGCGCGTTGCCGATCATTACCGCGACAACCGCGACGAGGTCCGCCGGCAGGGGCGCGCGGTGCAGGCGGTGTTCCCGCGCCTCGAGCCGGAACCCGGTGCACCCGACGCCCCGCTCGACGACGCGCCGATCGCGAAGGCGCGCGAGCAGCTTGCCGCGCACTTCGACGCCGACCACGGCGGCTTCGGCAGTGCGCCCAAGTTTCCGCATCCGTCGAACATCGGGCGGCTGCTGCGCCACTGGCGACACGGCGCTGCCGGCAGCGACCCCGACGTGCAGGCGCTGTTCATGGCCACGCTGACGCTGCGCCGGATGGCCGACGGCGGCATCTACGACCACCTGCGTGGCGGCTTCTGCCGCTACTCGGTCGACCGCGCGTGGCGCATCCCGCATTTCGAGAAGATGCTCTGCGACAACGCGCAGCTGCTGTCGCTGTATGCGCAGACATGGCGCGCGACCGGCGACGAGGCGTGGCGCAACGTCGCGCGCGAGACCGCCGACTGGGTCATCGCCGAGATGCAGTCGCCGGAAGGCGGCTACTGGTCGAGCCTCGATGCCGACTCCGAGGGCGAGGAAGGCCGTTTCTACGTCTGGGCGCGCGACGAGGTGCGTGCGCTGCTCGACAATGATGCATACGCGGCGTTCGCGCCGGCCTACGGCCTGGAGGATGAGCCCAACTTCGAGGGTCGCTGGCACCTCTGGCGGGCGGTCGACGACGACGCGCTGGCGCGGCGGCTGGCGCTGCCGGTGAGTACCGTACGCGCGCGCCTCGACGCGGCCCGCAGCAGGCTGCTGGACGCGCGCGACCGGCGCGTGCGCCCGGGCCGCGACGACAAGGTGCTGACCGGCTGGAACGGGCTGATGATCGCCGGCATGGCCGACGCCGCGCGCGCGCTCGATGAACCGCGTTACGCGCGCTCGGCCACCGCGGCACTCGAGTACGTGCGCGCGGCGCTGTGGCGCGACGGGCGGCTGCTCGCGACCGCGCGTGACGGGCGAGCCCACCTCAACGCGTGCCTCGATGACCACGCCTGGCTGCTCGCGGGCACGCTGTCACTGCTGGAATGCGAGTTCAGGCCCGACTGGCTGGACTTTGCGACCGCGCTGGCCGAGCTGCTGCTCGCGCGCTTCGAGGACCGCGAGCGCGGCGGCTTCTTCTACACGTCCGACGACCACGAGACACTGATCCACCGCGCGCGCGTGTTCACCGACGACGCGTGCCCGTCGGGCAACGGCGTTGCCGCGCTCGCGCTGCAGCGCCTCGGGTGCCTGCTGGTGGAACCGCGCTACCTCGCCGCGGCCGAACGTACGCTGCGCGCCGCCCACGCTGCGCTTGACGAGTATGCACATGCCCACGCCACGCTGCTGGATGCGCTCGAGGAACACCTTCATCCGCCGCAGATCGTCGTGCTGCGCGGGGACGAAAACGACGTGGTCGCGCTGCGCGAGGTCGCGACCGCGGTATACGCACCGCGTCGGCGCGTGTACGTGATTCCGCCCGGGGCGCCGCTGCCGCCGGCGCTCGCCGGGCGTCACGCCGAACGCACGCCGGTGGCGTGGGTCTGCGAAGGCATGACCTGCGCGCCGCCGGTGTACACCCCGGAGGCACTCGCGGAGCGGCTCACCGAATCGCGCTGAGCGCCGGGATCAGTCGCAGGGGGGCAGCCGGTCGGCGATACGCGCCTGCCCGGCCGCAGCGGCGAGAGTCGCCACGTCACGCCGGCTGCGGTCCAGCAGGCACGGGTCCGCCCCCGCGTCGAGCAGCGCCCGCACCGGCCGGCTGTCACCGGTGGTCACCGCGAGCATCAGGGGCGTCAGGCCGCCGCGATCGCGGCGGTCGACGTCGGCACCGGATTCCAGCAGCGCATGCAGCGCGTCGAGGTATCCCGCCCCGACCGCCTGGTGCAGCGCCGTGTGCCCGCCACTCACCGGCGCCGACGGATCGGCACCGTGGCGCACGAGCAGCCGGATGCAGTCGGGGTCGTCGAGGTTCACTGCCGCGAGCAGCGCGTTGCCGCCGGTGTCGGTATCTTCGAGCGCCGGGTCGGCGCCGACCTCGAGCAGGCGCTCGACGATGCCGTTGTCGCAGCCGCCATTGAGTACCGCGAGCGACAGCAGCGGCATCCCGCGCCAGCGCGCGTCGGGATCGTCCCCGGCACCGAGGCGCCGACCCAGCATCGACACGTCCCCGGACTGCACCGCCGAGAAGATCGGCGGTGCGTCGCTGAAGTCACGCTCGGCCGCGTGGGTGACGGAACCGGGCGTGACGATACAGGCCGCACACGCGGCCGCGGCAATCGCCGTCAGTAGTCGATGCGTTGCCATTCGCCATTCTCCCGGCGCAGCTCGTAGGTAGGGAAGTAGTGGCGGTCGAGCCGCATCGTGATCACGTGCGCGACGTTGTTCCAGTTGCGCGTGCGCACGCGCAGCGTGTCCTCGTCGGCAAAGCGTTCGATCAGCTCGAGCAGACCATCCATGTCGGTGACCGGTTCACCGTTGATCTCGACGATGCGTCGCCCGGCACGCAGCCCGAAACGCGACGCCGGCGAACCGTGCTTGAAGTAGCTCACGTACACGCCATCACGCAGGATGCCGCGCTGCGCCGCGAGCGCGCGGTGCGGTTCGTGGAGCAGCGCGCCCGACCACAGCAGCACGCGATCGGGTCCGCTGCCCGTCAGCCGCTCGGTGTCGAGCTCGATCTCGTGCGCCTCGCCGTTGCGCCACACCGTGAGCGTCACGCGCTCGTGCTGGCCGCGCTCCTCGACCTGTCGGAAGGTGTTCACGAGTTCGCCGTCCATCGCGAGCAGCACGTCGCCGGGCAGCAGCGCGGTGGCCGCCGGCGTGCCGGCGACCGTGCGCACCGCCGACAGCAGCTGCCGGTGATCGGGCGAGTGCGACTCGTAGCGCGTGAGCCACTCCTCGTCGATGCCGAGCCGCCGGGCACTCGCGAACGGCAGCTGGCGCCACTCGACCTCGAGCGAGCGCAGCTCGCGCCCGTCGCGGTGCACCGCCAGCGTCTCGGCGATCAGCGAGGCCGGAATGCCGAGGAACATCTCGTCGGCGTTGCTCGATTCGGCGAAGCTCGACCAGGTCGCAAGCACCCGCCCCGCGCTGTCTGCAATGACCCCGTCGAGATCGTGCGGCGCATTGACCAGCCGGATGGTATCGAGGTTGGTGTCTCGGAAGCGCAGGCTGCGCGACAGCGGCAGGTTGAGCGGCTCTACCGATGAGACCTCGGTCGAACGCGTCATCAGCCGGTGGTCGGCGCGCAGGCCGACGACCCAGACCGCGTCGCCGGGATCAGGCACGCGGTCGCGCAGGCGCGCCGAACGCACCGGTGTATCGCCGATCAGTTCCGGGTCATAGGACACCAAAGCGAGGTTGTGCAGCGGGTGCAGGAACTCGACACGCCCCGGAATTTCCACGGAGCCTGCGAATGTCAGGCGCACGTCGCCGAGCGGCACCGGCACGGTGTTCTGGTCGACGAGCACCAGGCCACGGTCGGCGTCGACGACGAGACCCGTGCCGTAGTAGTGGCGGTCTCCGACGCCGGCGACCACGTAGGGCATGTCGAAATTTACGAGCACCAGCGACGGCGCCAGCGCGCGGGCGCGGCGGTCGCCCTGGTCGGTGAAGCGCGTGGTCGCCGCGGCCGGCGGCTCGGGCTCGGGCGGTTCGGCGAGCGCCCGGCACGGCCAGCGGCCGTTGCCGTCGTCACGCTCGCAGCGCGCGGCCGGGAACCAGCGCCGCTCCATCTGCACGATGCGCACCTGCGTGGTCGACGGGTCGTCCATGCTCACGAAACGCACCGGCACGCGCGCGCCTTCCGGGATGCGCTCGAGTTCGCGCTCGAAATCGTCGAGGTCGCTCATCGGCTGGCCGTTGAACTCGCGCACGACCGAGCTGCGCGGAATCGCCGCGGTACTGAACAGGTAACCGGGGCTCGCGATGTAGAGCCCGTCGATCTCGAGGTTGTAATGACGCGCCTGCTGGTAGGACAGGCGGTGCACAACCGCGTCACCCACCTCGACGTACTCGTCGGGCGTGATCGAGTGCAGGTCGGTGACCGGCAGGGTCATTTCATGGCGGTCATCGCCACGCTGCACCGTCAGCGTGATTTCGCCGCCGACGCTGTCGTCGAGCACCGCCGACAGCGGCACGAACTCGGTCAGCCATTCGCCGTCGACCTGCAGCAGGATGTCGCCGGTCTTCAGCGCCTCGTCGGCCGGCGAGCCCGGGATCAGCTGATCGACGATCAGCATGCCGGTCTGCTCCGGAAAGGCTTCGCGCACCGTCGCTTCGGTGTCGGCGTCGAGGCCGAGGCGGTTGAGCTCGGCGTACGAGGCGCGCACGAACGTAGTCTGCAGCGTGCCGCGCGGCACCGGCTCACCATTGCGAATCTTCTTGAGCGCCCGGTGCACGCGGTCGAGCGGCAGGAAATAGCTCGATGCGGCCTCGATGCGCGCGCCGGCATTCAGCGCGAGCACGCGGCCCTCGATGTCGATCACCGGCGACCCCGACGAGCCACCGGAGGTGCCCGCGCCCGCCTGCAGGTAGAAGGTGTTGAAGTCGTTGTAACGGCCGCGCCCGTAGTCAGGCGCCTCGCGGTCCAGCCGCGCAAGCGTGCCGGACAGGATCGACAGCTGCTCGCCGGCGTCGTTGCCGACGACGCGGATTTCGCGCCCGACCTGGGCAAGCCCGGGTTCGAGTTCGAGCGCGTCGGGCGCCATGAAACGCAGCGCGTCGGGGTCGTAGCGGAACAGGCCGAAGTCGTGCACGGGGTCGCGATACACGGGCGTGAGTTCGACCTCCTCCTGGTTCAGGAAGACCGCCATCGCGACCACCGGCCCCGGCATCACCACGTGGCGGTTGGTCAGGATCAACCCCTGCTCGGCGTCGACGACGAAACCGGTGGCCTGGGTCGACTGGTTCCACTCGGTGTCAAAGGCGCGGGTCCCGTCCACGCGGATCGACACCACCGCCGGTGCGATGCGCTCAAGCGTGCGGGCCCAGTCGGGCGATTCCGCCTCGGCAGTGGCCTCGGCGAGCGCCTCGGGCGGCACCTCCAGCGGTTCGTCGGCGCTCACCGCGAACGCCTTGAGCAGCGCCGCGACAACGACGAGGGTGCGCATCCAGCGCCTCGGAATCGACTTCATCCATGCACTCCGGTAGCGGCCAAAAGGCGACACTTTAACCCTCAGACCGCCCCGGACGCCCCGCATTCCGTCGCAATACGGGAACCAGGTCAGATTCCGAGGTCGAATCCGAAGGCGGTGCTGAAGGCCTTGCGCGTACCCTCGGGCGTAAGCGCATGATTCTGGGTGCCGTGGTGGCCGACCTTGATCGAGCCGAGCAGCGATGCCAGCCGGCCCGTCACCTCCCAGTCGGCGCCATGCATCAGCCCGTGCAAAAGGCCTGCGCGAAACGCGTCGCCGCAGCCGGTCGGGTCGACTATCTCGGCGGCGGGCACCGGCGGGATGTCGAGGCGGCGCCCCTTGCACCACACCACCGCGCCCTCGGCGCCGCGCGTGACGATCAGCGCCTCGACGCGCTCGGCGATCTGCGCCGGCGCGAGCCCGGTCTTCTGCTGGACCAGGCCCGCCTCGTAGTCGTTGACAGTCACCCACGTGGCCTGGTCGATGAAGCGCAGCAGATCCTCGCCTTCGAACATCGGCAGACCCTGGCCCGGATCGAAGATGAACGGGATGCCCGCGTCGGCGAACTGCGTGGCGTGGTCGATCATGCCCTGGCGTCCGTCGGGCGCGACGATGCCCAGCGTGATGCCCTCGTCGGTCGGCACGGTGTTGACGTGCGCGTGATCCATCGCGCCGGGGTGGAACGCGGTGATCTGGTTGTCGTCGAGATCGGTGGTGATATAGGCCTGCGCGGTGTAGCAGCCGTCGACCTGGCGCACGTGGCGGTCATCGACGCCGCACGTCGACAACCACTGGGCGTAGGGCTCGAAATCGGTACCGACGGTGCCCATGGGGCGGCCTGCGCCGCCGATCGCGTTGAGGTTGTAGGCGATATTGCCGGCACAGCCGCCGAATTCGCGCCGCAGCTCGGGCACCAGAAAGGCGACGTTCAGGATGTGGATGCGGTCGGGCAGGATCTGCTCCCTGAACCGTCCCGGGTACACCATGATGTTGTCGTAGGCGAATGAACCGCAGATCAGTGCTGTCAATGCGTACTCCCTGTTCGGTGGTGGCGGTCAGCCGTGTGCGCTGTTGCGAGCGGGCTCATCGGTGTCGTTGTCCGGCGACCACGTGAGGTCGAGCTGGCGCGCCGCGCGCACGTCGTCAAGGCGGCGCACCGGCGTGGTGTACGGCGCGCCCTTGAGCTGCTCGGCGTCTTCGGCCGAGCGCGCGAGGATGTCGGCCATCGCGTCGACGAAGCCGTCGAGCGCCTCCTTCGCCTCGGTCTCGGTGGGCTCGATCAGCAGGCACTCCGGCACCAGCAGCGGGAAGTACGTCGTCGGTGCATGGAAGCCGTAATCGAGCAGCGCCTTCGCGAAGTCCATCGCGTTGACGTCGCGCTCGCGCGCAACGCGCTTCAGCGTAACGATGAACTCATGGCTCGCGCGCCGCTCGGGGTAGGCCAGCTCGAAGCCGGCCTCGGCCAGCCGGTGCGCGAGGTAGTTCGCGTTCAGCGTTGCGTACTCGGCGACACGCTTCATGCCAGTGCGCCCCAGCATCCGCATGTACACGTAGGCGCGCAGGTTCACGCCGGCGTTGCCCATGAAACCCGACAGCCGGCCAATGCTCTGCGGGACGTCGGCCTCGCTCAGCCAGCGGTAGCCGTCATCGCCGCGCCCGACCATCGGAATGGGCAGAAACGGCTCGAGCCGGCGGCCGACGCCGACCGCGCCGGATCCCGGACCGCCGCCACCGTGCGGGGTCGAAAAGGTCTTGTGCAGGTTCATGTGCATCACGTCGAAGCCCATGTCGCCGGGACGCACCTTGCCGAGGATCGCGTTGAGATTCGCGCCGTCGTAGTACAACAGCCCGCCGGCGTCATGGACGATCTTCGCGATCTCCTCGATGCGCCGTTCGAACACGCCCACCGTCGACGGGTTGGTCAGCATGATGCCGGCGGTGTTGGGGCCGACCGCCTCGCGCAGCGCGGCTACGTCGACGTCACCGTCGCTGGCGGTGCGCAGCTCCACGACCTTGTAGCCGCACATCGTCGCGGTCGCGGGGTTGGTGCCGTGCGCAGCGTCGGGCACGAGGATCTCGTTGCGGTGCGTATCGCCGCGCGCGTGGTGGTAGGCGCGGATCATCAGCACGCCGGTCAGCTCGCCCTGCGCCCCGGCCATGGGCGTGAGCGACACCGCGCGCATGCCGGTCACGCCCTTGAGCATTTCCTGGAGTTCCCACATGCACGCCATGAAGCCCTGGCTGTGAGTCGGCGGCGCCAGCGGGTGGCGGCCGAGAAAGCCGGGCAGCATCGCGAGGCTGTTGCACGCCCGCGGGTTGTATTTCATCGTGCACGAACCGAGCGGGTAGAAGTGCGTGTCGATGGAGAAGTTCTGCTGCGACAGGCGCGTGAAGTGGCGCACTGCCTGCAGCTCCGACACTTCAGGCAGCAGCGGGCGCTCGCGGCGGCGCAGCGCCGCCGGGATGTCTTCCACGTCGGCGCGCTCGAGCGGCGCCTGGGCGGCGGCGTAACGGCCCTTGCGGGAATGTTCGAAGATCAGTGCTTCTTTCATCTCAGGCCACCTTCGTTGCCTTGAGCGCCTCGGCCATCGCGTCGGCGTACGCCGCGATGTCTTCGGCGGTACGGGTTTCGGTCGCGCAGACGAGCAGCGTGTCACCGAGCGCGGGGTGATACGGAGCGAGGTCCAGGCCGCCGAGGATGCCGTTGGCGGCGAGGTGTTCGAGTACCGGCGCAACGGGGCGGTCGAGGCGCAACGCGGCCTCGTGGAAGTACGCACCGTCGAACACGCGCTCCACGCCCGGCAGCGCCGTCAGCGCATCGATCAGCGCGCGCGTGCCGGCGTGGCTCGCCGCGGCCACGCGCTCGAGCCCCTCGGCACCGAGCAGCGACATGTAGATCGTCGCCGCGGTGACCATCAGCCCCTGGTTGGTGCAGATGTTCGACGTCGCCTTGGAGCGGCGGATGTGCTGTTCGCGCGCCTGCAGCGTCAGCGTGAAGCCGGGGTTGCCGTCGAGGTCGACGGTACGACCGACGAGGCGCCCGGGCAGCTGGCGCACGTGCGCCTGGCGCGTGGTCATGAAGCCGAAGTACGGACCGCCCGACGACAGCGGCACGCCCAGCGGCTGGCCTTCGCCGCAGGCGATGTCGACGCCCTTCGCGCCCCATTCGCCGGGCGGCTTGAGCAGCGCCAGCGACAGCGGGTTGACGACCGCGATCGCGAGCGCGCCGTTGTCGGCGGCCCAGTCGGCGAGCACGTCGACCGGCTCCAGCGCGCCGAAGAAATTCGGCTGCGGAATCACCAGCGCGGTGACGTCGTCACCGGCGTGGGCGGCGAGCGCGTCCAGCGACGTCGTGCCGGTGGCCGGGTCGAAATCGAGGTACTCGAAGCGAATGTCCTGCGTGCCGGCGATCGCCTCGGCGACGCGGGCGTAGATCGGATGCAGCGAACGCGGCACGAGCACCGTGCGCGAACGCGAGCGCCGGTGCGCGCGCACCGCCATCAGCGAAGCCTCCGCCAGCGCCGACGCGCCGTCGTACAGCGACGCGTTCGACACCTCGAGACCGGTGAGGCTGGCCATCATCGTCTGGTACTCGTAGATGAGCTGCAGCGTGCCCTGGCTCGCCTCGGCCTGGTAGGGGGTATATGCGCTGTAGAACTCGCCGCGCGTGGTCAGCTCCCATACCGCCGCCGGGATGTGGTGCTCATAGGCGCCGGCGCCGATGAAGCACAGCGCACCGGCGTCCTGCGCCGCACGCCCGCGCATCAGCCGCGACACCTCCATCTCGGTGATCGCCTCGGGGACGCCGTGCAGATCATCGACGCGCAGCGATGCCGGGATCTCGTCGAACAGCGCATTGATGTCCTCGACGCCGATCGCGCCGAGCATCTCGCGCACGTCAGTGTCGGTATGCGGTATGAATGCCATCGTGATCTCCACTGCCGCCGGTCCGTGGCGGCGTCGGTTGCGGCTCAGTCCTGCTCGGCGAGCAGCGCCTCGTAGGCCTCGGCGTCCATCAGCTCGTCGAGGTCCTTGTCGTCGTCCGGACGCAGCCGGAACAGCCAGCCGTCGGTGTACGGATCCTCGTTGACCTTCTCCGGTGCGTCGGCCAGCGCATCGTTGCCGGCGAGGATTTCTCCGCCGATCGGCGCGTACACGTCGGAGGCGGCCTTCACCGACTCGACGACCGCGCAGGCGTCGCCGGCGGCGACCTGGCTGCCGACCTCCGGAATCTCGACGAAGACGAGCTCACCAAGCGCCGACTGCGCATGTTCGGTGATGCCTATGGTCACCGACCCGTCTTCCTCGCGGCGCACCCACTCGTGCTCGGAGGTGTACTTCAGCTCCGACGGTACTTCGCTCATTTCGCTGCTCCCATTTTGTCTTCCAACTTGCTCCGTCGCCCGCGCGCGCGGACGTCCCCTGCCTCTTCGCGCCGCGCTCAGTCGAGGTCGACGATCGCCTTGCCGTGACGCACGAACGGCGGCTTCACGCAGTGTGCCGGCAGCCGCCGGCCGCGGATCTCGACCTCGACGCGGTCGCCGGCGCCGACCGGGATGCGGGCGAGCGCGATCGATCTCCCCAGCGTCGGCGAAAAACTCCCACTGGTGATCTCGCCGTCACCGGCATCGGTATGCACCACCTGTTGGGGGCGCATCACGCCACGGCCGTCGAGCACCAGTCCGGTGAACCGCACGGCGGGCTCGACGCCCTCGACCGCGGCCCGGCCGATGAAGTCACGGTCGGCCGGCTCGAGCGCGACGGTCCAGGCCAGGCCGCACTCGAGCGGCGTCACCGACGTGTCCATGTCCTGGCCGTAGAGGTTCATGCCGGCCTCCAGCCGCAGCGTGTCGCGCGCACCGAGTCCCGCCGGGGCGACACCGTTGGACGCGAGCGCACGCCACAGCGCGGCGATCTCGGCGGCCGGCAGCACGATCTCGAAACCGTCCTCGCCGGTATAGCCGGTACGCGCGACCATCCACTCATTCGCCAGCGTCGCGTTGAACGGTTTCAGCGCGAGCGCCGCATCGGCGCCGACCTCGACCAGCGGCGCGGCGAGTTCGCGCGCCTGCGGGCCCTGCACCGCGAGCATGGCAAGATCCTCGCGCGGCACGACGTCGACGTCGAACGCGCCCGCGTGCCGGTGCAGCCACGCAAGATCGGCATCGCGCGTACCCGCATTGACGACGATGCGGAACCAGTCGTCGTCGAGAAAGTAGACGATCAGGTCGTCGATGATGCCGCCGCGCTCGTCGAGCATGCAGGTGTAGAACGCCTTGCCGGCGCGGCGCAGCTTGTCGGGGTTGTTCGCGAGCACGCGGGACAGGAAGTCGCGGGCGCGCACGCCGCACACGTCGACGACGCCCATGTGAGAGACGTCGAACACGCCCGCATGGCCGCGTACGGCGTGATGTTCGTCGATCTGCGAACCGTAGTGCAGCGGCATGTCCCAGCCGCCGAAATCGACGATCTTCGCACCGGCCTCTACATGCAGCGCATGCAGCGGAGTCTTGAATCCCATTGTCCCGACCTCCGGTCCTGGCGCCGTGGGGCACCCGGTCAAACGAAAAAGGGGCGGCAGGGGCCATGACCGCCTGCCGCCCCTCTGTCCTGTTACCTGAGAGATTCGAACCGGTACGCATGCGACCGGCCGCTCACCTTCGGTGGGCCCCCGAGGGACCGCTCTCCAGAGCCAACCGATGCCGCCGTCCTTTTGCCTGAGCGTTTCCGGGCGTGGTTGCGCCTTCGGCGTCCCGCAGCGTGCGCGGGAACTCTCCGCCGGCATCGTGGTGCGTTGGTTTCCCGACTATAACCGAAAGCGCGCGCGGACCTCCACCGCGGCGGCGCGGGCCCCGGGTTGTCGCATCCGGTGGCATCGCGGAGAATCAGTCGCCCTTTTCGCCGACATTTATGGAAGAGTGTCCATGGCACGAACGATCGCGGCGCGTTCGGCGCTTTTTGCGTGTCTCGCCGGCCTGTTCGCGTGGGCTTGCGCCGCAGCCGGCGAGCGCGACGCAGCGCGCGAGCGCGTCGACACCATCGCCGCCGAGTGGCTCGAGCGCAGCGTGGCACGCGACCCGATCGGGGCCTCGCTGCGCGGGCTCGGGGGTGCGTCGCGGTGGCCCGATCCGCGCCCGGCGACGGTGCGGGCGAGCATGCGCGAAGACCGTTCGATGCTGCGGGCGCTCGGGCGTGTCGACGCCGCGCTGCTGGACCCCGAGCGGCGGCGCACCGTCGCGCTGCTCGTGCGCGAACTCGAACAGCGCGCGGACTGGTACGGGCACGAGCGCCACCTGCTGCCGGCGCTGCACGGGCACGGCGTGCACGCACCGCAGGCGGTCGCGTCGGAGCTGCGCTTCACGCGCGCCGACGACTACAACGCGTGGCTGGCGCGGCTCGAGGCGCTGCCCGACTGGCTCGCCGCGACGCGCGAGCAGCTGCGCAGGGGCGTGCGCCGGGGTGTGCTGCTGCCGCGACCGCTCGCCCGCCAGCTCCCGGCGGCCGTGCGCGCGCAGCTCGTCGACGACCCTCGCGACAGCCCGCTGTACACGCCGTTCGCGTCGCTGCCCGCCGCACTACCCGAGAGCGAACGCGAACGGCTGAGCGCGACCGCCGCGGCGCTGATCGAGCGCGAGATCGTGCCCGCCTACCGTGACTTCCACGCCTTCCTGGTCGAAACGTACCTGCCGGAAATACCCGCCGGCGTCGGCTTGGGCGGTGACGATGGCGACGGCGACGCGCGCTACGCGGCGCTGCTCGCGCATCACACCGGCAGCGACCTCGACGCCGATGCGCTGCTCGAGCGCGCGCACGCGGAGCTCGAACGCGAGACCGACGCGCTCGCCGAACTGCTCGCCGACGAGTTCGGCGTCGACGACGACGCGCTGTCGTGGCTGCAGCACCAGCGCGCCCCGGGCCGCGCGCCGGTGGTCCCGGCCGCCGCGCTGACCGACGCATGGCGGGCGGCCACGCGCCGCCTCGACGTGCTGCTGCCCGCCGAGTTCATGCCGCTGCCGCGACTGCCGTACGGCGTCACACCGGCGGTCGACGGCCCGCCCGTGCGCTACCTGCCGCCGACGTTCGGCGGCCGCGATGCCGGACTGCTGCTGGTGCGCGCCGATGCGGCGCGGCCTGCCCACGAGATTGCCGCAGGCGCCGCCGCACACGGCATGCCTGGCCTGCACCTGCGCCACGCCCGGGTCCTCGAGCTCGAGTCACTGCCACGGTTTCGCCGCGCCCTCGCCGTCACCGCGTTCGACGACGGCTGGGCGGCGTACGCAGTCACACTCGCCGCGCGCCTCGGCGCTTTCACCGACCCGCATGCGGCGGCCGGCGCCCACGAGGCGGCGCTGCTGCGCGCCGCGGCGGCGGTCGCCGACATCGGGCTGCACGCCCGCGGCTGGCGCCGGGAGCAGGCGGTGGAGTTCCTGCTCGCGCACAGCGCGCGCGGCGAAGCCGAGCTCATCGCGACCGTGGACCGCCTCATTGAATGGCCGGGCCGGGCCGTCGGCTATATCATCGGGCTCGAGACCCTCCGGGGGCTGCGTGAGCAGGCCGAGGCGCGGCTCGGCACCGCGTTCGACCCGGCAGGTTTCCACGACGCGCTGCTCGGCGCCGGTCCGCTGCCGCCGCCGCTGCTCGAGGCGCGCATGGACACCTGGCTGCGCGAACGCGCCGCGGCCCCGCTGAGCGACCCGTCATCGAGGACAAACCCGCAATGAGCGTGCAGCGCAGGCAATCCATCGCCGTCGACGTCGGCGGCGTGCGTATCGGCGGCGACGCGCCGATCCGCGTCCAGTCGATGACCAACACCGACACCGCCGACATCGACGCGACGGTGATGCAGGTCCGCGACCTCGCCCTCGCCGGTTCCGAACTCGTACGCATTACGGTCAACACCGAGGAGGCCGCGGCCGCGGTGGGGCACATCCGCGAACGCCTCGACCGGCTCGGGGTCACGGTGCCGCTCGTCGGCGACTTTCATTTCAACGGCCACCGGCTGCTGACGCGCCACCCGGCGTGTGCCGAGGCGCTCGCCAAGTACCGCATCAACCCCGGCAATGTCGGGCGCGGCTCGCGGCGCGACCCGCAGTTCGCGGCGATGATCGAGGTCGCGTGCGAGCATGCGAAGCCGGTGCGCATCGGCGTCAACTGGGGCAGCCTGGACCAGGCGCTGCTCACCGACCTGATGGACCGCAACGCCGCGTCCGCGCAGCCGCGCGATACCCGGGAGGTCATGCACGAGGCGGTGATCGCGTCGGCGCTGCAATCGGCGGCGCGCGCGCGTGAGCTCGGGCTGCCCGCCGAGCGCATCGTGATCTCGTGCAAGATGAGCGGCGTGCAGGACCTGATCGCGGTCTACACCGCGCTTGCCGCGCAGTGTGACTACCCGCTGCACCTGGGCCTGACCGAGGCCGGCATGGGCTCCAAGGGGATCGTCGCGTCGACCGCCGGCATGGCGGTACTGCTGCAGCAGGGCATCGGCGACACCATTCGCGTGTCGCTGACGCCCGAGCCCGGCGGAGACCGCACGCGTGAGGTCATCGTCGCGCAGGAAATGCTGCAGACGATGGGACTGCGCGCGTTCACGCCGATGGTCATCGCGTGCCCGGGGTGCGGGCGCACGACCAGCACCTACTTCCAGGAACTCGCGCAGGACATCCAGTCGCACATCCGCGCGCGCATGCCCGAGTGGCGGCGCCAGTACAGCGGTGTCGAGGAGATGACCGTCGCGGTCATGGGCTGCGTGGTCAACGGGCCGGGTGAAAGCAAGCACGCCGACATCGGCATCAGCCTGCCCGGCACCGGTGAACGCCCGGTCGCGCCGGTCTACGTCGATGGTGAGCGCGCGGTCACGCTCAAGGGTGACGACATCGCCGGCGAGTTCCAGCAGATGGTCGAGGACTACGTCGCGAGCCGCTACGCGCCGCGTACCGCCTGAGGCCCTGCGTCGACCGGCAGCGCCACCGTGTGCTTTTTCTTCTTCAGCACGAAGCTGGTGTTGGCGGTGCGCACGCCCTTCAGCGCAAGCAGCTGCCCCGACAGGAAGCGCTCGTAGTCTTCCATGCTGGTCGCGACCACCTTCAGCAGGTAGTCGTCCTGGCCGCTCATCGCGTAGCACTCCATCACCGCCTCGCACGCTTCGACGAGCTCGTCGAAGCGGTTCACGGTGTCGGGGTGATGGTCTTCCAGCGACACGTGCACGAAGGCGGTGACGTGCAGGCCCAGGCGCTTTTCGTCGAGCAGCGCCGCATAGCGCTGGATGAAGCCGTCGCGCTCGAGCCTCCGCACCCGGCGCCAGCACGGCGACACCGACAGTCCGACCCGCTCGGCGAGCTGCGTACTCGCGATGCGCGCCTCGCGCTGCAGCTCGCGCAGGATTCGCCTGTCCTGGC
Organism: Gammaproteobacteria bacterium; assembly: GCA_003567855.1. GTDB lineage: Bacteria > Pseudomonadota > Gammaproteobacteria > Steroidobacterales > PWYM01 > PWYM01. The sequence goes on from PWYM01000212.1 coordinate 49,077, forward strand.
GGTCCAGATCCTCGAATTTTCTCATTTAAGACCTTTTGCGCAAATATTTTGCTAATTATCGTACTGCAGGTGGCTAATTGGCAAATTTCCGACGTGCCCGTGCAATTAAGCTATAGGGGTACACACGGACGGAGGTGACCATGGGCAAGGGGCACGTCTACGAGGCCAAGCAGCCCGACGCCAACGGCCATATTCATTACACGGCCGACGAACATGCCGTCTGGCATGACCTGATCGTCCACCAGCGACGCCTGATCCACGGGCGCGCATGCCAGGACTTCATCGACGGGCTCGACCGGCTTGCGCTGCCCGACGACTGCGTGCCGCAGTGCGCCGACGTCTCGCAGCGGCTGCAGCAGCTGACCGGCTGGGGCGTGGAGCCCGTGCCGGCGCTGATCGAGCTCGACTGGTTCTTCGACCTGCTCGCGCACCGGCGCTTCCCGGCTGCATCGTTCATCCGCATCCGCGAGGAACTGGAATACCTCCAGGAACCCGACATCTTCCACGAGATCTTCGGCCATACGCCGATGCTCACCGACCCGCGCTTCGCGGCTTTCTCGGAGGCCTACGGCAAGGCCGGTCTCGCCGCCGACGACGACACCCGCCAGTACTTGATCCGCCTGTACTGGTTCACGGTGGAGTTCGGCCTGATGCGCACGCCTGCCGGCATCCGCGCCTACGGCGCCGGCATCCTGTCGTCGCGCGGCGAGACGCCGTGGGCGGTGGAAAGCCCCGAGCCGCGGCGCGTGCCTTTCGACACGCTCGAGGCGCTGCGCACGCCCTACCGCATCGACATCATGCAGCCGCTGTACTTCGTCATTGACGGGCTCGACACGCTGTATGAGCTCGCGCGTACCGACCTGCGTCCGCTGATAGACCGCGCGCGCGAACTCGGCGACCACCCGCCGGCCTTCCCGACAGACGACCAGGCCCCGCTCTCCGCGTACGGCTGAGCGGCTCAGGTCTCGCGGCTGTCGAGCCAGCGCGCGACCGGCGCCGGCCGGTGGGCGCGCAGCAGCGCCGGTATATCGTCCACCGAGTCGGCGGTCACGAGCAGCCCCCGGTGCAGCGGCTTCAGAAACCCCTCGGCGACCGCGTGATCGAGCTGCGCGATCAGCGGGTCGAAGAAGCCCGACACGTTCAGCAGCACGCAGGGCTTGGCGTGGATGCCGAGCTGCGCCCAGGTGACCGCCTCGAAGACCTCCTCGAGCGTGCCGAAGCCCCCGGGCAGCGCAAGGAACGCGTTCGACATCGCCGCCATCACCGCCTTGCGCTCGTGCATGGAGCTGACTTCGCGCAGCTCGGTGAGCCCGTGGTGGGCGACCTCGCGGCGCATCAGGCCGGTGGGGATGACGCCGGTGACTTCACCGCCGGCCTCGCGCACCGCATCGGCGATGGCGCCCATGAGCCCGACGCGGCCGCCGCCGTAGACGAGCCCCCAGCCCTCGCGCGCGATCACACGGCCGAGCCGCTCGGCCTGCTCGCGGTAACGCGGCGACGCGCCGGCGCGCGAACCGCAGAACACGCACACCCGCCGGATCACGCCGGCGTCGTGCGGCACGTCGCCGCGCTCAGCGCCCGCCGTCATGCGCAAATGCTTCCATCGACCACTGCACGCGCCGTTCGGCATCGGCGTCGGCGGGTGCGGCGGCCTCGACGTGCTCGAGCCGCAGCGCGAGTCCCCGGCCGTTGGCGATCTGGATGTTGAGTCCCGGCCGCGCATTAAGCTCGAGGATCAGCGGACCGAGCTCACGGTCGAGCACCATGTCCACCCCCAGGTAGCCGAGCCCGGTGAGCTCGGCGCAGCGCGCCGCCGAACGCATCAGGAAGTCCCATTCGGGGATCGCGACGCCGGCGATGGCACGACCTGTGTCGGGGTGCTGGTCGACGACCTCGGTGCCGAGCACACCGCGCAGCGTATGGCCGCTGGCGACATCGATGCCGGCGCCTATCGCGCCCTGGTGCAGGTTGGCCCGTCCCCCGGACTGGCGGGTGGGCAGCCGCAGCATCGCCATCACCGGAAACCCGCGGTAGACGATCACGCGCACGTCGGGCACGCCCTGGAAGCACACGTCGTCGAACACCGGATCGAAATGCACGCAGTACTCGATCATCGCGCGGTCGGGGTGCCCGCCAAGGCTGAACTGGCCATTGAGCATGTTCGACACATGGTGCTGGAGGGTCTCGAGGCTGACCAGCGCGCCGCTCGCCTGCCGGAACTGCGTACGCCGCCCGTACATGCGCCCCTGCACGACCACGATGCCGTCGCCGCCGCTGCCGCACGCCGGCTTGATCACGAAGGCCTCGTGCGGTTCGAGCATCTCGCCGAGGCGCTTGATCTCGCGCTCGGTCGCGATCTCGCCGTAGAGCTCCGGGACCGGCATCCCCGCCTCCAGCGCCAGCCGCTTGGTGCGCAGCTTGTCGTCCACGAGCGGGTAATGCCGGCGGTCGTTGGAAGGCAGGATGTAGGTGCCGTTGCGCGCGTTGAGCCCGAGCACCCCGCGCCGGCGCAGCTCGCGGTAAAGGCCGATCATGACCCGTCGCGCACCAGCGCCCGGAAGCGGCGCAGCTCGAGCAGACGGTAACCGGTGTAGCGGCCGAGCAGCAGCGTAACCGCCAGCACCAGGAACATGAGCTCTGGGAACACGAAGCTCAGGTGCTGTATGTAGGCCACCCCCATGACGAGGTAGGCGACCGCGGCGACGAGCAGGCTGCCCAGCCCCTGCTGTATCGCCTCGGCGGCGCCCCGCTCCTCCCAGACGATCGACATGCGCTCGATCGTCATCGCGATGATCACCATCGGGAACAGCGCGATGGACAGCCCGACGTCTATCGCGAGCCGGTTGCTGACGATACTGACCGCGAGCATCAGCAGCACCACGACGATCAGCACCGCGGCGAGCCGTGGCACGAGCAGCAGCTTCAGGTGTTCGAGGTAGAAACGCACCAGCAGCCCCAGGCTGACGATGAGCGAGAACAGCACCAGCCCCGATACGAGCTGCGTCTCCTTGAAGGCGAGCGCGATCAGCACCGGCATGAAGGTGCCGAAGGTCTTGAAGCCGACCACGTTGCGCAGGAACGCGATCACCAGCGCACCGATCGGGATCAGCAGCAGCAGGCTGTACAGCGCCTGTGTCTGTATCGGCAGCGACAGCGGCGAGAACTCCACGAGCCGCGAACCGCGCTGCTCGGCGCGCAGTTCGGCGACCTGCAGCGCATCGACGGTATTGCGGCGCACCGAGATGGTCACGCCGGCGTCGCGCCCACCCTCGAGCTGCAGCATCGGGCGCGTGCCGCGCCACCACGTCAGGAAATTCTCCGGCAGGCCGCGTTCGCCGGTCATCGGGTTGAAGTGCAGCCACTCGTTGCCGTCGTAGACCTCCAGGTAGGCGAGCATCTCGGCGTCACGCTGCTGTTCCTGCAGGAGCACGCCGCGGATCACGCGCGTCGGGATGCGCGCGCCGGCGAGCAGCTGACTTGCCGTCTGCGCCATGTCGAGCGGCGTGGCGATGCCCTCCCTGAACAGCGCGACGTTCTGGTCCGGCGAGGCCTCGTTGAGCCGGCGCATCAGGTTCGCCGCGAACGACCCGGTGTCGGCCGACTGCTCACGCACCTGGTCAATGAGCATGCGCATCGCGGTGGCGTAGGGCTCCTCGAGGATGGGTGCCGTGGGAAACTCCGGCGTCGTGTCCTCGCCGCGGGCACCGCTGTCGCGGATGACCTGCGCCCGGTAATAGAGCGTCTGGCGCCCGGGGGCCTCGCGGACCGACCACTCGGCCTCGCGCCCGCCAGGCGCGAGCTGCGTGGTGAAGCCGAAACCGCGCGAGATGAAATTCTCGCTGACGATACGGAACCCCGGGGTCAATGACGGTACGAACAGGTTGACCTTGACCGCGCCACGCCCGGCTTCGAAGCTCACCGCCGCCTCGACCGTCCAGGTGTCGGTGGTCGAGTCGGGTTGCAGCGGGAAGCCCAGTGCCCAGACCTTGTACGCAAACACGCCCACCGACAACAGGGTCAGCACGACGACGAGGCCGATGAGGTGGCGGTTGCGCATGGTGAAGAAGCCGGCGGCGGATCAGCCGCAATCGGGGCGGGTGATGTCTCGCGCGTCGGGGTCGATGACCGCGATACCCTCCAGCGCATTGCGCCCGAGCAGTACCGGGTAGTCGAACACCCCGCGGTCGGCGAGCGTGAACTCGATTTCACGCTCGATACTGCCGAGACACAGGCGCAGCTCCACCACCGGCCGGCGGTCGGGTTCGCGGCCGTGGCGGCGGATCAGCGCGTCACGCGTGACGGGGTACTCGAGCGTCAGCGGAGCCCCGTTGGAGGTATGGACCAGGTCGAAGCGCACGTACTCGACTCCGTCGCGTTCAAAACGTTCGGCGTCGCGCGCGTCCAGCGAGGACGTGTCGGCACCGGTATCGAGCTTGGCCGGCAGCAGTACCGCCTGCTCGGTGACCTTGACCGGTTCGATCCAGCCGTAGATGTCCTTGTCCGACATTGTCGTCGAATCATCCGCCGTCGCCGAAACTCCCGGCGCAACCAGCGTGATGATCAGCAGTAACCCGCGGAGCGCGCACGGTATGCGCCCCGCGTCGACAAGCAGCGACGACAACAGCCAGACACCTCCGAGCCGGCACCGCGACAGCGCGTGCGGCACCCTGAACCCGCTGGAGAGTATAGCCGCTCAGGCGCGGGCGAGTCGCGGCAGGTCGCCGTCGATGCCCAGCGCCCGGCGTATCAGCTTCGCCTTGACCGGCCGTGCGAGGTTCACGGCGCGCAGTCCGACGCCGCGCAGGCGCACCAGCGGCGGTGCGGTCAGCGCGAACATCGAGTGCAGTGCATGCAGCGCCGCAAGCGCCGAGACGTTTTCGCCCTTGCGCCACCGCTCGTAGTGGCGCAGCCCGCGGCGCTCGCCCGGATCGGCGCGGGGGCTCAGCGACTCGGCAAGGCACGCCGCGTCGAGCAACCCCAGGTTGAACCCCTGGCCGGCCAATGGATGCACGACATGCGCGGCGTCGCCGACGAGCACGCAGCGACGCGCGACGTAAGCCGGCGCGTGCAGCCGCCACAATGGAAACGCGAAGCGCTGCCCGACTCGGGTGACGGCGCCGAGCACGTAGCCGGTGGCCTCGCCGAGGCGTGCGGCGAAGACCTCGTCATCGAGCGCGAGCATCGCGTCGGCATCGTCGTCGGGCAGTGACCAGACGAGCGAGCAGCGATGGCCGGTGACCGGCAGCAGCGCGACCGGACCGCCCGGCAGGAAACGCTGCCACGCGGTGGACTCATGGGCGCGCTCGGTCTCGAGGTGACAGACGATCGCACGCTGACCGTAGGACGCATCGTGCGCCTCGAGCCCCGCGAGCGCGCGCACCGACGACCGTGCCCCGTCGGCACCGACGACGAGCCGGGCCGATACCGCGCCGCCCTCGGCCGCCTCGAGACGCACGGCCTCGACCTGCGTGTCGAGGCCGGCCAGCGTGAAGCCTTGACGCACCTCGACGTGGGCGTGTTCGGCGAGTGCCGCGCGCAATGCCTGAGACATCGCCGCACCCGACACCATGTGCCCGAGGTCGGGCTCGTCCACGTCCTGCGCATCGAAGCACAGCACGCCCGAAGGCCCGGCGCCGTCCGCCACAGGCAGGCCGCCGTCCCAGACGCACATCCGCTGGTAGGGCCACGCCCCTTCGGTCGACAGCATCGCCCACGCGCCGGCGGCGGCGAGAATGCGCTGTCCCGCGCGCCCCAGCGCGAACACGCGACTGTCGAGCTGCAGGTCCGACGGTGCCGCGGGCGGCGCGGCGCTCGCGTCGAGTACCGCGATGCGCCATTGCGTCGTGCGCGCAAGCAGCGCCGCCGTGGCCAGTCCGACCGGGCCGCCGCCGACGATTGCGACATCCACGCCGTCGGCGGATGCGCTCATCTGCCCGCCCGCGCCATCAGCGCTTCGATGTCTTCGGCGTCGACCGGCAGCGCGGCGCTGAGGACCTGGTGGCCGTCGCGGGTGACCAGCACGTCGTCTTCTATGCGCACCCCGAGCCCGCGCCACGCCTTCGGCGCACCCGAGTCGGCCGCGATGTAGATCCCGGGTTCCACCGTCATCGCCATGCCGGGTTCCTGCAGCCGCCACTGGTCGCCGACGCGGTAGTCACCGACGTCGTGCACGTCCAGCCCCAGCCAGTGGCCGGTGCGATGCATGAAGAATGGCCTGTAGGCCTCGTCGCGCACCAGGCGCTGCACGTTGCCATCTATGAGCCCGAGCCGCTTCAGGCCACGGGTGACCGCGCGCACTGCCGCCTCGTGCGGCTCGTTCCAGTGGTGGCCCGGCCCGACCTTCGCGATCGCGGCACGATGGGCCTCGAGCACGACGTCGTAGAGGTCGCGCTGGCGGGCATCGAATTCGCCACTGACGGGGAAGGTGCGGGTGATGTCGGAGGCGTAGCCCTCGCACTCGCAGCCGGCGTCGATCAGCAGCAGGTCACCCTCCTGCAGACGCGCGTTGTTACGCGTGTAGTGCAGCACGCAGGCGTTGTGGCCGCCGGCGACGATGGGCTGGTACGACGGCACCGCATCGTGGCGGCGGAACTCGTGCAGAAACTCGGCCTCGATTTCGTACTCGTACATGCCCGGCTGCGTCGCCTGCATCGCGCGCCGGTGGGCTGCCACGCCAATGCGCGCGGCGCGACGCATCGCCGAGCACTCGGCGCGCGACTTGTAGAGGCGCATGTCGTGGAGCATCGGGTCGAGGGCGACGAACTCGTGCGGCGCGTGGGCGCCGGCGCGCTGTCGCAGCGCGTTGACCCAGCCGATCACGCGCGCGTCGAATTCCGGGTGAGTCCCCATCGTGTGGTAGACGCGTTCGCACTGCTCGAGCAGGCCCGGGAGGATGTCGTCGACGTCGGTGATCGGGAAGGCGTCGTCGGCGCCGTAGTCACGCACCGCGCCATCGGTGCCGACGCGTTCACCATCCCAGCGCTCGCGCTCCGGGTCGCGATCCCGGCAGAACAGGATGAACTCACCGTGATCCCGACCGGGGATCAGCACGGCGATCGCCTCCGGCTCCGGGAAGTCGGTCAGGTAGAGAAAGTCGCTGTCCTGGCGATACGGAAAGGTGACGTCACGGTTGCGGACCCGCTCCGGCGCCGCGGCGAGCAGCGCCACACCGCCGCGGCCGATCATGCGCATCAGCTGGCGGCGACGGCGGGCGAATTCCCGTGGGTTCATCGGCGATTGCTCAGGAATGCAGCCGGGAGGCGTCCGAGCCGCGTTCGCGCAGCGCGGCGAGTTCTTCGAAACTCATCTGTACACCGACACGCACGAACTCGACGAGCTCGGTAAACGCACGTTCGGCCTCCTCGTGGGAATCCGGGTCGTCATCCGAATACGTGGCCCGGCCGATTTCCGAGAAATCCTCGACGACCTCGACGACGTGCCGGGCGCCGTAGCGCGATTCGAGCTCGTCGGCCGCGGGCAGCCCACCACAGGCGAGCCCGTGCAGGAAGCCCTGGCACCACAGCGCCAGCGCCTCGGTGCGCTCCTGCAGGGCGATATCGTCACCGGGCAGCAGCATCTCGAACGAGAACTCCCTCGCCTCGAGGTCGCGCCACTGCGCCGCGAACACCTCCGTCAGCCGCCGACGGGCCTCGGCGACAGCCGCATTGGCGCGATCAGCGCCCTCGAGCGCCTCATCCAGCCACGGCTGCAGCGCACGTTCACCGCTGGTGCACAGGCGCCCGCACAGACTGCCGTGCAGCTCCGATGCGGATGAATCACTGCCTGCGCGGCGCAGAACGTCGATGAGCTCAGTATGTTCCATGCGGCGATTCTACCGGTCGCATCAATGCGACTCACGTCTGCTGGTGATTTGTTGACCATGCTCCGGAGCTGGCTCTATAGTCGCCGCCATGAGCAGCGAGCGCAGCCGCCACCCCGTTGAAGCCGAACTCGAGCGCCTTGAGAAGCGTCTCGAGGAGCTCGTGCTGATCTGTGGCCAGCTTAAGGAAGAGAACCGCTCGCTGCGCCAGCGCCAGGAGGCGCTGATGACCGAACGTGCGACGCTGCTGCAGAAGAACGAGCAGGTGCGTGCGCGCGTGGAAGCAATGGTAGGCCGCCTCAAGGCACTGGAGCATGGCACATGAGCGACACGACCACGCAGGTCAGCGTCCGGATCCTCGAGAAGGAATACCAGATCGCCTGCCCTGCGGATGCGCGCAACGACCTGCTGAACTCGGCGGCGCTGCTCAATGGGCGCATGCGCGAGATCCGCGACAGCGGCAAGGTCATCGGCCTGGACCGCATCGCGGTGATGGCCGCGCTGAATATTGCCAACGAGCTGCTGAGCAGCCGCACGATGGACGAGGCGCTCGAGACCCGGCTCGGCACCCGGCTTCGCAGCATGCGCGAGCGCGTAGAGGCGGCGGTGGAGCGCGGCCGCCAGCTTGAATTCTGATTTGCGTGCAGCGCCGGCAACCGCCGGTACACGCACCGTCAATGGTAGAATGGTGTTCTGGCGTCTCCTGCAGTGTTCGACGCGGGCCTGGAAGTCTTTCGACCCTAATCATCTCTCTAGGGGTTGTGACCTGTCGCCGTTTTGAGCTGAACCGCCTCGAGCGGATAGCCTGCGCGGTGACGGCTTACCCCACCTTCCGCTCCGGTTCGAGAGCAATGGTCTGTGACGGCACAGGCGGGAGACGCCTCTTCTCTTCCCCGCCCTGCCCCCCAACGCATGTCCCCGCCCGCTGACCGCGCTGCGCTGCAGCCGCTGCGGCGCAGCCTGCGCCAGCGTCGGCGCGCCCTGCGCGGCAGCGAGCGACGTCAGTGCGAACACGCGATCCACGCCGCGGTACGCGCCCTGCTGCTGCGTCGCTGGCGGCGAATCGCGGCCTTCGAGGCCATCGACGGCGAACCCGACCTTGCACCCGTGCTCGGTCCCGTACTGCTGCGCGGCCGGGTGCTGGCATTGCCCGAGATCGTCCACGGCGCGCGTGAACCCGAGATGCGTTTCGTCGCCGCGCGCGCCGATGGCAGGCAACTGCTGGTCCCGCCGGCAGCGCTGGACCTGGCACTGGTGCCGCTGATCGGATTCGACGCGACTGGCAACCGGATCGGCTTCGGCGCCGGTTATTACGATCGGGCATTTCGGCAGCTGCGCGGCAGAACGCACTGGCGCCACCCGCAACTGGTCGGTATCGCCTTCGAGTGTCAGCGGGTCGAAGTGCTGCCGGCGGCACCGTGGGATATTCCGCTCGACGCCATCGTCACCGAGCGCGGCCTGCAACGCTTTCCCCTTCAACAGCGAACCTGAGGAGCACACATGGGCTACTGGCTGATGAAATCCGAGCCATCGGAATTCAGCATCGACGACCTGCGCAACGAGGCCAGACGCACGACCCACTGGGACGGCATACGCAACTACCAGGCGCGCAATATGATGCGCGACGAGATGCAAAAGGGCGATCTCGTGCTCTTCTACCACTCCAACTGTGACCCGCCCGGCGTTGTCGGTATTGCCGAGGTCGTACGCGAAGCGTACCCCGATCACACGGCCTTCGATCCCGACGACAAGCACTACGACCCCAAGAGCGATCCGGACGCGCCGCGCTGGTTCATGGTCGACGTGCGCTACCGGAAGAAACTCCGCCGCTGCATACCGCTGCACGAGCTGAAAGCGCATTCGCAGGGCAAATTGCAGGGTTTCCCGCTTCTGAGAAAGGGCAACCGGCTGTCGATCATGCCGGTGACCAAAGCGCAGTGGGACTTCATCGTCGGCCTCGAGTGACGCACCACGAACGATGTCCGGGCGGTATATGGACGTGCCGTGAAACGACATGACGACATGTCATGTGACGGTACAGACGTGCCTGCAACTTCGAGATGCAGGTCACATCACGGATGACTCAAGTGCAAGTCGCTGGAAATTGTAGTTTTTTGATATATACTCGGCTTGGAAATCCCTGACACGGAGACTACCCATGGCGAAGAAACCTGCTTCGAAGAAGAAAACATCGACGAAGAAAAAAGTCGTGCGACGTGCACGTGCTGCATCACGTACGGCCAAGCGAGTGAGTAAGAAGGTTGCCAAGCGCGTTGCGCGCAAGGTCACCAAGAAAAAGGCCTCCAAGAAGAAAGTAGCCAAGAAGAAAACCAAGAAGAAGGCTGGCAAGAAAAAGGTCGCCAAGAAGCGCACCAAGAAAAAGGCCGCGAAGAAAAAAGTAGCCAAGAAGAAGACCAAGAAAAAGGCCGCCAAGAAAAAAGTCGCCAAGAAGCGCACCAAGAAAAAGGCCGCGAAGAAAAAAGTAGCCAAGAAGAAGGCTTCCAAGAAAAAGGCTACGCGCAAGAAGGCGACCCGTAAAAAGGCCGCCAAGAAGAAGACCACTCGCAAGAAAGCCACCCGGAAAAAGGCCAGCAGGAAGAAAGCTTCTTCCCGCAAGAAGGCCAGCATCCGGCGGTAATGCGTCGACCGGGTCGGCACTTCGGGTGTCGGCCCGCCTGAACCGCGGTGGGCGGTGGCATTCAGCCGCCGCCCGACCGCTGAAGAGATGCCCGCGA
>PWYM01000270.1 GCA_003567855.1 Gammaproteobacteria bacterium
CAGCCATCACACTGATGAGCTGGGTATTGACGAAGCGGAGCTGGCCCATGGCGCGTTTCGGATGGTGTCGACGACGAACAGCCTCGTCCTGCTCGGCCGCGATGAGGACTTCGAGCCGCGCGAGCCTTGGGCGCGCTCCCATGGCGACCGCGAGCGCGCCCAGGCGGAATGGGAGGAAATCAGCGGCGGTCACTGGCTGAACCCGATGAACAGCGTCTTTCGGCGCTGGCATCAGCGCGGAGGGGAGGGTAGCCTCGGCTGGGCGCACGACAAGGGCGGGTCGTTGAACGCGGTTTACGAGTTTCTGCGTACGCTCGGGGTGCGTTGGTACATGCCGGGCGAGCAGGGCGAAATAACGCCCCAGCGCGCCTCGATCGCCCTGCCGGAGATCGATCGGACCGTCACGCCCGACTTCGCGGTGCGCTTCTGGCATGGCGCCCACTTCGTCTATGAGGCCGAGGACGTGATGTGGGAGCGGCGCCTCGGTATGAACTCCGCCTACGAAGTACTTGGCGCCGGCATGCATGTGCATGGCATGCGCCTCATCCATGGCCATGAAAAGCTTCAACAGGCGCACCCCGAGTATTACGCCCTCATCGGGGGCGAACGCGACACCCACCACCGCGGCACGGGGCACGCTTGCTTTTCCTCCGCGGGACTGGCGCGCGAGGCGGTCCGTTTCGCCCGCGCCACGTTCGACCATCTCGACGAGCCGGCCGTCTCGCTTTGGCCGCAGGACGGCTACCGCGGCTGTGAGTGCGAGCTTTGCGAAGGCCACTCCGCGTCCGAGTTGGTCTGGGGGTTTATTGACCGCGTGGCGCGAGAGCTTGACACGACGCATCCCGATCGTCTGGTGACCGGCGGCGCTTACGCGCAGTATCGCATGCCGCCGGACGGCATCGACCAGTTCAGCCCGAACGTTGCGGTGTTCATCTCCAACGTTGGACGCCCCACCCTCGACGATCCACAACAATGGGACGCCTATTGGGAGTTCATCCAAAGCTGGCGGCAGAAACTCGGCCCCAACCGCATCATCCGCAACGAAAACAATCGCTACTCGGCAAGCGGCGGCACGAGCGGCGCGCATCCCGTGCCGTTCCCGGTCCTGCATCCGCGCGCCATGGCCCGTGACCTGCGCGAACTCGAAGGCATCTCCCTCGGCGACTGGAACGAACAGGCCCGCGCCAACTTCGGCCAGCCCGGCAAGTCATACTGGCGCGCGCCGGGTCTCGATCACCTGACCCTTTACGTCAACGCCCGCTTCCTGTGGGACGGCGGCCAGGATCTTGATGCGCTGCTTGATGAATACTACGAGCTGTTCTACGGCCCCGCGGCAGACGAAATGCGCGCCGCCTTCGACTTCGCACAGGCCACCTACCAACGCGACGAACGCCCCACCCCCGGCCGGATCGACCTTCAGCATCGCCTCCAGTTTGTCGAGCTGCTTCACACCGCGCGCGACGCCGCCGGCGACACGATCCACGGCCAGCGCATCGAGCTGATCCTGAGTGAGCTGCCGCCTCGCGATGAGTTGCGGCGTGATACGGCCATCGCCGAGCAGCGCGCGGATGTGCCCGTGTTCACCCGCGCCATCGACATGGGCGCCAGCAAGTGGGACGGCCAGCGCGACACGTTTGTGCTAGACGGCCGCATCGACGAGCCGTTCTGGCAGGTCTATCCACACGGCGCGGGTCTCCGGCAAGCGCGCACGGGCGAACGCGCCGAACACTCCACCGCCTTCTATGTGAGATGGCTCGACGGCCACATCTATTTCGCCATTCGCTGCGACGACCCCGCTACCGAATCGTTGGACATTTCGACGACTGAAGACGGTGACCTTGCCATTCTCGAAGGCGATCATGTCGAGATCCTGCTCGAAACGGACGTCCACCGCTGGTATCGCCTGGTCATCAACCCCGCCGGCGCCCTGCTGGACATGGACATGGCCGCGGAGGAGGAGGCGCGCCACCGATGGAAGGCCAACGCGGATGTCGCCACGCACATTGGCGAGGATAGCTGGTCGGTCGAGGTGCGCATCCCCGTGGTGAGCGAGCAGGAGGGCGCGATGGACCCGCTGCATAACGTCGTAGGCCACAAGCCCTCCAGCCATCGTTCGCGCGCGGTCCCCTGGCGCTTCAATGTGGGCCGCGTGCGCGTGCACGAGGACGGGCGCGAGGTGTCGGCATACTCCCCCACCGAATCGAACGACGTGCAGGATCCCATGAAGTTTGGCGAGCTTTACCTGAGGTGAAGGCCGACACCGAAAACCGCATGAAACGGCGCGGAATTTCCAGTGCCTCGACGAATCTAAGAAGGAACAGAAAGGAGCGAATCTGATGGCAGCCATCCGTTATTGCCTCGTCTGCATGTTCGTGCTCGCCGTTTTCAGTCCGGCCGGGACGACGGAGTACTTCGTCAGTTTGACCGGCGACGATGCCAACAATGGCCGAAGCGAGGACGCCGCTTTCGCTACGGTGCAGCGCGGCGTGGACGCGCTGCAGCCGGGCGACACACTGACCATCGCGCCGGGCGAATACTTCGGCACGGTGCGGCGCGAAGGGCTGGGCAATCTCGACGTAGACACGCGCATCCGCGCCGCCATCCCCGGCGCCGTCGTTCTGCGCGGCGATCAGCCGGCGCCGGAGCTACGCAAACTCGAAGGCTACCGCTTCGTCTACGTCGCCGACTTCGACACCGAAGTGCACACCGTCAACGAGCTGGACACCCTCTCAGTTATGGAAGCGGTGACCAACATCACAGAGGTCGAGTTCAGCCCCGGCACGTTCTATCACGACACGGACGCGGGCAAGCTGTACCTCTCGCCCACCGATCTCGCCTCGGCCGGCACGCATCGTTACACTTTCACCGTCTCCGGCACGCACGGCATCCATCTGCCCGAGGCGAAGCGCGTGATCATCGAAGGCATCGCCGTCACCGGGTTCAACCGTCACAGCCGGTTGCCCCGCGGCGAAAGCACCGACGGCGCGACGTGGGGCATCTTCGTGCAGAACGGCAAGCAGTGCGTCGTCCGTGATTGCTACGCCTACTTTAACAGCCGCGGCATCGCGACCAGTGCGAGTTCGGAGGACAGCGGGGACAACGTGATCGAGCGGTGCGTCGCCTGGGCGAACGCGTCGCGATACGGCGGACCCTACGGCGGGTTGAGCCTGCGTCAGCCGCGGCGTGATGTTATTCGCGACTCGGTCTCCTATCTCAACGGGCACAAGGGCGTGAACATACGCGTCACCGACGATGCCGCGGACCGGGGCGAGCCGGCTCTGTCGCGGTTGATCGGCAACGTGTCGTGGGGCAACAACATCGACATACGCATCAAGGCCGCGTCCTCCGGCCACCTGGCGGAACGTAACGTCGCGATGAGGCCGGTAGAGTGGTTCCGCTCGTCGCATAACCTGTTTGATCAGGGCCGGGGCTCCGGCAGCGATCAGCTGCACTCGGAGGACACGATCGTGCTCAGCGCGGAGCCGGACCTCGACCCCGATCGTGAGTTCGCCGACCCCGCCAATCATGACTACCGCCTTCAGGCCACCTCCCGCTTCCGGGGCGCCGGGCCCGACGGCGCGGACGCCGGGCCATTCCAGTACGAGGCGAACATCTACTACGTCGCGCCGGACGGCAACGACAGCGGCGACGGTCTGTCGATCGAGGCGGCCTGGCGCAGCCTCGATCGAGCCGCCGAGGCGCTCGAACCCGGCGACACGCTCTACATCGAGCCGGGCACGTACCACCAGTCGCTACGGCTGACCGGTGGCTCGGACGACGCGGCCGAGCCGATCGCCATCCGCGGCCGGGGCGCGGGCAAGGTCGTCATTGAAGGTCCGGGGCGCATTGAGGGCGCCCGCCACATTGAGCTGGAACGGCTCAACTTTGCCGACACGGTCAACGTGGTCGCGAGCGAGACAGTCCGGTTCAAGAACAGCCGCTTCGCGGGCTCGGCGGCCTCGCTTGAAGCCGATCGCGTGAACGATCTGCGCGTGACACACTGTGAATTCACCGGCTTCGACAACGCGGCGATCGTGCTGCGCGACAGCACAGGCGTGTTCCTTCAGGGCAATCTGTTCGACAATGCCCACGGCCCCGCTGTGCGCACCGAGACCACGCGGGCGATCCGATACAGCGACTACAACAGCTACCGCGACGCGGCGGCAGCCTGGGCGGTGGCCGGCAGCGCGTGGAGCACGGGCCAGCTCGATCGCGCCGGGTTCGACCGGCACGCGAGCGAGCTGACGCCGCGGTACGAGATGGACGGCGGCGTCCCCGTGCTGCAAAACCCGGACGCGTTCACGGTCGACGGGCCCATGGGCGCCGCGATCGGCGTGTATTTACCGCAGCACCGCTTTACGGACAGCGATGAGTTGCGCGTCGACGGCCCGCACGTGCATTCGGTTACCCACACCACGGCGAACCTCGAGTGGTGGGCGTCCAGCCGCGAGACATTCACCGTCCGATGGGGCCGGACGCCCGCGGTTGAGAACAGCGAAACGCTTTCACCGATCAACCCCTGGCATCCTCAGGGTCACCACCTCGATCACTACACCAGCTACAGCCTGATTGGCCTGGAGCCGGACACCGAGTATCACTTCCAGATCGAGCATGATGGGGCCGTGCTCGATACGCTCAGTTTCACCACCGTCGCGGCCAGCCAAAGCCCGCGCACGCTCTACGTCGCGCCCGACGGCGACGATGCGAACAGCGGCCAGGACCGCCAGAGCGCCTGGCGCACGCTCACCCATGCCGCCGGCCAGACCCGGCCCGGGGACACCGTGAAGATCGCCGGCGGCGTGTACAACGAGTTGGTCCGTGTGCGCGCCACCGGCGAGGCGAACGCGCCGATCACCTTCACGCCCATCCCCGGCGAGAAGGTCGTCTTCGATGGCCAGGACAGACTGCACAGCGGGTTCAACGTCTTCAACAAGGCGCACATCCATCTCGACGGGATCTACTTCCGGAATTTCGACCGCACCGGCACACGCGGCATGTTCTACCTCGTGCGCAGTAACGACATCCAGATCACCCGATGTTTCGCCGACGGCCGGCGCTCCGGCATCAGCCCCGAACTCATTACCGCCGGCGGCGTCGAGAATCTGCTCGTGCGCAACTGCGTGATCAACGGCGGGTGGGGCTTCGTCGCCATCGGGCAGTCGGCCGGCGTACGCATCGAAAACTGCGTCGTCCTGCGCGTAGATATCACCCCCATCGGCGCCGGCGGCGTGCGCGACCTGACCATCCGCGACAGCATCGTGACCGACAACCTCGCGAAAAAGGCGTCAATCGCCCTCGTCAGACCGGGCCACTCACCGCGGAACAATGCGTTCTTCCTGCGCCAGCCCGAATCTGAGCGGAGCATCTTCGGGGACGGCAGCGACGGCCAAAGGCTCGCTGAATATAACCGCGAGCATGATCTGGCTCGGCCAAACATCGCCGTCAACCCGCACTTCGCCGGGGCCGAGGAAACCGAGATGTTCGAGGATGGCATTCTGCGTCAGATCGACGATTTCTCGGACGCGTTCGCCACCAACCCGCAGCTGATCGAGCGCGGGATCGGCCTGATCCCGGAAGCCTTCAACGACTTCCACTTCCACGACAGCAGCAACGGCTAGAGAGTGTTAAGTATTTATTGATACGCAACAGTGACCACGATGGCGTTAGGAGGCAAGGAAGGGATGAGGAAGGCGCGGATGTAGCTTTCGACAGCAGCTGCGTCCATGGGACCGTCCAGAACCATGGGCGCGATGGCGCCTGGCAGGTTCGGTTTCCGCTAAGGCGTCCGCCAGCTTTGCCGACGCGCGGCTACATCGGCTCGTTGCTGTTCGGCCGCACGTAACG
>PWYM01000292.1 GCA_003567855.1 Gammaproteobacteria bacterium
CGGCGGTGTTCCAGCTCGAGTCGCGCGGCATGCGCGACCTGATCAAGCGCCTGCAGCCCGACAGCTTCGAGGACATCATCGCGCTGGTCGCGCTGTTTCGTCCGGGCCCACTGCAGTCGGGCATGGTCGACGACTTCATCAACCGCAAGCATGGCAAGCACAGCGGGCCCATCGACTACCTGCACCCGTGGCTGGAGGACATCCTCAAGCCGACCTACGGCGTGATCCTCTACCAGGAACAGGTGATGCAGATCGCGCAGGTGCTCGCCGGATACTCACTCGGTGGCGCCGATCTGCTGCGCCGCGCGATGGGCAAGAAAAAGCCCGAGGAAATGGCCAAGCAGCGCTCGGTGTTCGTCGAGGGCGCGCTCGCGCTCGGGGTCGAGGAGGCCAACGCGACGCACATCTTCGACCTGATGGAGAAGTTCGCCGGCTACGGCTTCAACAAGTCGCACTCGGCGGCCTACGCACTGCTGTCCTACCAGACCGCGTGGCTCAAGGCCCACCATCCGGCGGCGTTCATGGCCGCGGTGCTGTCGGCGGACATGGATCACACCGACAAGATCGTCGTGCTCGCCGATGATGTCGCCGCCAACGGGCTCACGCTGCTGCCGCCCGACGTCAATGCGTCGGCGTGGGAGTTCACCGTCGCCGGCGACGATGCGATCCGCTACGGTCTCGGCGCGATCAAGGGGCTCGGGCGTGGCGCGATCGACAGCATCGTCGCCGAGCGCGAACGCGCCGGCCGCTACGCGAGCCTCGCGGACTTCTGCCGCCGCGTCGACGCGCAGCGGCTCAACCGCCGGGCGATGGAGGCGCTGGTGCGCGCCGGCGCGCTCGATGCGCTCGGCCCCAACCGCGCAAGCCTGATGGCCGCACTGCCCGAGGCGATCCGCGCCGCCGAACAGGACGAGCGCGCGCGCGTCGCGGGGCAGAACGACCTGTTCGGCAGCGCGCTGCCCGAACCGGCCGCCGGCGACCCGGGTGCGGCCATCCCGGAGCTGCGCGAATGGAACGAACGCGAACGCCTGGCCGCGGAGAAGGAAAGCCTCGGGCTTTATCTCAGCGGTCACCCGTTCCGGCCCTACCGCGAGCACTGCGCGCATTTCACCAGCGGGCCGCTCGCCGAGCTCGCGTCGCCGCCGCCGGCGAACGGCCAGCGGTTCCAGCCACGCCGTGACGTGACCGTCGCGGGGCTCGTCGTCGACGTGCGTCGCCGCGCCGGGCGGCTGGGCGTCGTGCTCGACGACGGTACCGGGAGGCTCGAGGTCACGCTGTTCGAGGAGGCCGCCGGACAGTTTGGCCACCTCGCCGTCGAGGACGAGGTGCTGGTCGCCGAGGGGAGCCTGCGCTTCGACGAGTTCATCGACGGCTGGCGGCTGACCGCGCGGGTGCTGCGCCTGGCCGACGAGGTCATCGAGGAGCGCGCGCGCCGGCTGATGATCCGCTGGGACCGGCCCGATCTCGGCGATGAATTCATCGAATCGCTGCGCACGCTGCTGGCCGCCCATCGCGAGGGGCCTTGTGACGTGTGCGTCGAGTATCTGCGCGGCGATGCGCGCGCTGTGCTGTCTCTGGGCGGGGAATGGCGTGTCAGGCCCAGCCGCGAACTGCGCGAGGGCCTGTCGCGGCTGGTCGGCGAGGAGCGCTTCCGGGTGCTCTACCCGCGGGGCGGCCACTTGTCAGCCCAATGAGGCGGCGTTAGAGTTCAACGCCTTTGCGCGGAACCCCCAATGGACCTCAAGTTTCTTGATTTCGAGCAACCCATCGCCGAACTTGAGGCGAAAATCGACGAACTGCGCTTCGTCGGGGACGACTCCGAGGTCAACATCGGCGAGGAGATCGCCCGCCTGCGCGCCAAGTCCGAGGCGCTGACCCGCAGTATTTTCTCGAATCTGTCGTCGTGGCAGGTCGCGCAGGTCGCGCGGCATCCGCAGCGCCCGTACACGCTCGACTACATCAACTACTGCTTCAGCGACTTTCAGGAACTGCACGGCGACCGCATGTACGCCGACGACCCGGCGATGGTCACCGGGCTCGCGCGTCTGGGCGGGCGCTCGGTCGCGGTGATCGGGCACCAGAAAGGGCGCGACACCAAGGCGCGCATGTACCGCAACTATGGCATGCCGCGGCCCGAGGGCTATCGCAAGGCGCTGCGCGTGATGAAGCTCGCCGAGAAGTTCCGGCTGCCGGTGATCACGCTGATCGACACCCCTGGCGCCTACCCCGGCGTCGGCGCCGAAGAGCGTGGGCAGAGCGAGGCGATCGCGCGCAACCTCTTCGAAATGGCGGGGCTCGAGACGCCGATCATCAGCCTCGTGATCGGCGAAGGCGGCTCGGGCGGCGCGCTCGCGGTCGGCGTCGCCGACCGGCTGCTGATGCTTCAGTACAGCATCTACTCGGTGATCTCGCCAGAGGGCTGCGCCTCGATTCTCTGGAAAAGCGCCGACAAGGCCGAGGTCGCCGCCGATGCGATGGGGGTGACCGCCGAGCGACTGTACAAGCTCGGGCTTGTCGACCAGCTCATCGAGGAGCCGCTCGGCGGTGCGCATCGCGATGCGGGCGCCTGCGCCGATCGCATACGCCGTGCGCTTATCGACCGCCTCGAGGAGCTCGACGAAATCAGCGCCGAAGAACGCCTGTCGCAGCGGCGCGCGCGCCTCGCCGGCTTCGGCGCCTACAAGGGCGGCTGACCGCCGGCCGCGCCGATGACCGCGCGGCCCGCCGACGCCGACCCGCTCGCGGCCCTGGTCCGCGGCGCACTCGCCGAACTCGACGCGACCGGCGCGGCGCTGTGCGTGGCGTTCAGCGGCGGGCGTGATTCCTCGGTACTGCTCGACGTGCTCGCACGCCTGGCCCCAGCGTCACGGGTGCGCGCACTGCACGTGCACCATGGCCTGCATCTCGACGCCGACCGCTGGGCCGCGCATTGCGAGGCGTGGTGCGCCGCGCGCGGCGTCGCCTGCGAAGTGCGCCGCGTCGAGGTTACACCGCGCGATGGCGAGAGCACCGAGATGGCGGCCCGCCGCGCACGCCACGCGGCGTTCGCCGCGGCACTCGGCCCCGACGAGTGCCTGCTCACCGCGCATCACGCCGACGACCAGCTCGAGACGCTGCTGATGCGGCTGTGCCGCGGCAGCGGGACCGACGGTCTTGCCGGCATGCGCGCGAGTCGCCGGCTCGGTGCCGGCCGGCTGTTGCGCCCGCTGCTCGCGGTGCCGGGCGCGATGCTCGACGCGTACGCGCGCAAATTCGACCTGGACTGGCTCGAGGACCCGGCCAATGTGGACCCCGTGCACGATCGCAGCTGGTTGCGCACCGAGGTCCTGCCGCGACTGCTGCAACGCTGGCCGCATGCACCGGCGGCCGCGGCGCGCAGCGCGCGCTGGCTTGCCGAGGGCAGCACGCTGCTCGCGGCGCTCGCCGGGATCGATGCCGGGGCGCCCCTCGCGGATGGCGCGCTGTCGCGTACACGACTTGCAGCGCTCCCACCCGAACGCGCGCGCAACGTGCTGCGACACGCACTGTTCGCACGTGGTCTGCCGGTACCGTCTGCCGCGCGGCTTGGCGAGATGCTGCGCCAGTGCACCACCGCGGCACCCGATGCGATGCCGGCGTTCGACTGGCCCGGTGCGGCGCTGCGCGCCGACACGTCGCACGTGTACCTGATGCCGCCGCTGCCCGCGGTGCCTGCGGGCGGGCCGTGGCCGTTGCACGCGTCCACACCACACGTCGATGTACTCGGCGAGCTCACGCTGCAGCGTGTCACCGACGGCCCTGCGCTTGCCGACGCGTGGGTGCGTCGTGGCCTCGCGCTGCGCTACGCCGAGGGCGGCGAGCGCTTGCGCGCCGAAGGTGAGCGGCATACGCGGGCGCTGAGCCGCCATGCCGCGGCGCTCGGAATCCCGCCGTGGCTGCGCGTGCGCGTACCGCTGCTGTGGGCCGGCGACCGGCTGGTCGCGATCTGCGCCGGCGCAGGCAGGGTGGTGTATGCGGCCGGCTGTACCGCGCCGCAGGGCTGGCGGCCGACGTGGACGCCGTCGGCGGCACTGCGGTTTGCCGGTCTTCCGGACCCGTAAGCGCCCGGTTGTGGTAATCTTTAATACCGACTTGAGAGTTCGAGGCGGGGTCCCCTCCAAGGTCGGCAGGAAACCGCGCGGATTCGCCTCCGCGACCGTGTCCCGGTTTCCTGCCGACCTTTTGAGTTTGTGCCCCCCCTCCACGGAGATGGCCAGACCAATGACCCGATTCGTCTTCATCACCGGCGGGGTGGTGTCTTCCCTGGGCAAAGGCATCACCGCCGCGAGCCTCGGTGCGCTGCTCGAAGCGCGCGGGCTGACCGTGTCGATGATGAAGCTCGACCCCTATATCAACGTGGACCCGGGCACGATGAGCCCGTTCCAGCACGGCGAGGTCTACGTCACGCATGACGGTGCGGAAACAGACCTCGACCTCGGCCACTACGAGCGCTTCGTGCGCACGACCACCGGGCGCAACAGCAACTGGACCACCGGGCGCATCTACTCGACGGTGATCGCCAAGGAGCGCCGCGGCGACTACCTCGGCGGCACGGTGCAGGTCATCCCGCACATCACCGACGAGATCAAGCGCTGCATCCACCTCGGGGCCGGTGACGCCGACGTGTGCATGGTCGAGATCGGCGGCACCGTAGGCGACATCGAGTCGCTGCCGTTCATGGAGGCGATCCGCCAGTTCGGCATCGAGCTTGGTCGCGAGCGCGTCGTGTACATCCACCTCACGCTGGTGCCCTACATCGCCGCCTCCCAGGAAATCAAGACCAAGCCCACGCAGCACTCGGTCAAGGAACTGCGCTCCATCGGCATCCAGCCCGACATCCTCGTGTGCCGTTCCGAGCACGCGCTGCCCGAGGAACAGCGGCGCAAGATCGCGCTGTTCACGAACGTGGAGGAGGGCGCGGTGATCTCGGCGCGCGACGCCGACGATCTCTACCAGATCCCGATGATGCTCCAGCAGCAGGGACTCGACGACATCGTCGTACGCAAGCTGCGCCTCGATGCGCCCGACGCCGATCTTTCCGAGTGGCAGCGCGTGGTCGAGGCCAAGCGCAATCCCACCGGCGACGCGCACGTCGCGATGGTCGGCAAGTACGTGCACTTCCGTGACTCATACATCTCGCTCAGCGAGGCGCTGGTGCATGCCGGCATACACACCGGCACGCGGGTGCACATCCACTACATCGAGTCACAGGAACTCGAGGACCAGGGTCCGGCGCTGCTCGAGGGCATGGACGCGGTGCTCGTGCCGGGCGGCTTCGGCGAGCGTGGCATCGAGGGCAAGATCGCCGCGGTGCGCTGGGCGCGCGAGCAGGGTGTCCCCTACCTCGGGATCTGCCTCGGGCTGCAGGTCGCGGTGATCGAGTTTGCGCGCCATGTCGCCGGGCTCGAAGGCGCGCACAGTACCGAGTTCGATCGCGACGCTGCACACCCGGTGGTCGCGCTGATCACCGAATGGCAGGACCGCACCGGCCGGCTCGAGGCGCGCACCGAGGCGTCGGACCTCGGCGGCACGATGCGCCTCGGCGCGCAGCCGTGCCTGCTGCAGCCGGGTACGCGCTGCCGCGAGATCTACGGCCGTGACGTCGTCGAGGAACGCCACCGCCATCGCTACGAGGTCAACAACAACTACCGCGACACGCTCGCCGAGCACGGGCTCGTGTTCTCCGGCCTGTCGCAGGACGGGCTCGTCGAGATGGTGGAGCTGCCGGAGCACCCGTGGTTCGTCGCCTGCCAGTTCCACCCGGAGTTCACGTCCAGCCCGCGCTACGGTCATCCGCTGTTCACCGGCTTCGTGCGCGCCGCGCGCGCCCGGCGTGAGCAGCAGTCGCCGCAGGTGGCGCACGCATGAGGCTCTGCGGTTTCGAGGTCGGGCCCGACCGCCCCTTTTTCCTGATCGCGGGCCCCTGCGTGGTCGAAAGCGAGTCGCTCGCCGTCGACACCGCCGGTCGGCTGCGCGAAATCACCGACCGCCTCGGTATCGCATTCATCTTCAAGTCGAGCTACGACAAGGCCAACCGTTCGTCTCGCGCGAGTTATCGCGGGCCGGGCATCGACGAGGGCCTGCGCGTGCTCGCCGAGGTGCGTCGCCAGGTCGACGTGCCGGTGCTTACCGACGTGCACGAGGACACGCCGCTGGCCGAGGTCGCCGAGGTCGTCGACGTGCTGCAGACGCCGGCGTTCCTTTGCCGCCAGACCAATTTCATCGTCAACGTGTGTTCGCAGAAGCGCCCGGTCAACATCAAGAAGGGCCAGTTCCTGTCGCCGTGGGAGATGGGCAACGTCGTCGACAAGGCGCGCTCGACCGGCAATGAACAGATCATGGTGTGCGAACGCGGCTTCACCTTCGGCTACAACAACCTCGTCTCGGACATGCGCGCGCTTGCGGTGATGCGCGGCACCGGCGCGCCGGTGGTGTTCGACGCGACGCACTCGGTGCAGCTCCCCGGCGGCAAGGGTACGGCGTCGGGCGGGCAGCGCGAGTTCGTGCCGGTGCTGGCGCGCGCGGCGGTTGCCGCCGGCGTTGCCGGGCTGTTCATGGAGACGCATCCGGACCCGGAAAATGCGCTGTCCGATGGCCCCAACGCGTGGCCGCTCGACCGCGCTGAACGGCTGCTGACGACGCTCAAGGCGCTCGACGAGGCGGTCAAGGCCGGCCCGTACGAGGAAGCCGACTTCGGCCTCTGAAGTGTTTGGCGCAGCGCCGGTGCACGGCGCGGCGCGGTTCGGCAGCACGGCACACACAATAACGACAGACGGAAGAACGACACGATCATGACCAGCATTGCTCGCATTCATGGCAGGGAAATCATCGACTCGCGCGGCAACCCGACGGTCGAGGCCGAGGTGGTGCTGGCCGACGGCGCGTTCGGTCGCGCCGCGGTGCCGTCGGGTGCATCGACCGGGGCGCGCGAGGCCGTCGAGCTGCGCGACGGCGATGCCCGACGCTACCTCGGCAAGGGGGTGCGCAATGCCGTCGGTCACGTCAACGGCGAGATCGCGAAAGCGCTGACCGACGCGCCGGCCGGTGACCTTGCAGCCCTCGACCGGCGGCTGATCGAGCTGGACGGCTCGGAGAACAAGTCGCGGCTCGGCGCGAACGCGCTGCTGGCGGTGTCGCTCGCAGCCGCGCATGCGCTGGCCGCATCGCGCGGCGAGGGCCTGTGGTCGCTGCTCGCCGGCGGCCCGCGCGGCACGATGCCGGTGCCGATGATGAACATCCTCAATGGCGGTGCACACGCCGACAACAACGTCGACATCCAGGAGTTCATGGTGCTGCCGGTCGGCGCCGCGAGTTTCGCCGAGGCACTGCGCTGCGGCACCGAGATCTTCCACGCGCTGAAGGCGGTGCTGAAATCACGCGGGCTGAGCACCGCGGTCGGCGACGAGGGCGGTTTCGCCCCGGACCTGCCGTCCAACGAGGCCGCGCTAGAGACGCTGATCGAGGCGATCGACCGCGCCGGATACCGCGCCGGCGGCGACGTCTACCTCGGTCTCGATGTCGCGAGCTCGGAAATCCACGCCAAAGGCCAGTACCGGCTCGCGTCCGAGCAGCGCGAGTTCGACGCCGCCGGGTTTACCGACTACCTGGCCGGGCTGGTTGCGCGCTATCCGATCCTGAGCATCGAGGACGGCATGGCCGAGGATGACTGGGACGGCTGGAGCCTCCTGACGAAGGCCCTTGGCGGGCGCGTGCAGCTCGTCGGCGACGACCTGTTCGTGACCAACACCGCGATCCTCGAGCGCGGCATCCGCGACGGCGTGGCCAACAGCATCCTGATCAAGCCGAACCAGATCGGCACGCTTACCGAGACGCTTGCCGCGATCGACATGGCCGTCGATGCCGGCTACTCGGCTGTGGTTTCGCACCGTTCCGGCGAAACCGAGGACACGACCATCGCCGATATCGCAGTCGCGACGCGCGCGACGCAGATCAAGACCGGGTCGCTGTGTCGTGCCGACCGCACCGCCAAGTACAACCAGCTCCTGCGCATCGAGGAGGCGCTCGGTTCGGCCACGACCTACGCCGGGCGGTCGGCGTTTCCGGTCAAACCGGGCGCATAGCCGATGCGTGCGCTGATCGCGTGCCTGCTGATCGTACTGCTCGCGGCGCAGGGCCGCCTGTGGTTCTCCGACCAGGGTCTGCGCGAGAAGCACCGGCTGCAGGAGGCGGTCGCCGAGCAGCGCGAGGAGAACCGTCGACTCGACGCGCGCAACCGCGCGCTCGCCGCCGAGGTCGACGACCTGCGCGACGGCCTCGAGGCCGCCGAGGAGCGCGCGCGGTCCGACCTGGGGCTGGTGCGCGACGAGGAAACCTTCTTCCAGATCGTGCCCACCGGCGACGACGACGGGCGACGATGAGCCGCGCGCACGCGCCGGTGTGGGCGGTCGTGCCGGCGGCCGGTGCCGGCCGTCGCGTCGGCGGTCGGACCGCCAAACAGTACCTGCCGGTCGCCGGGCGCGCGCTGCTCGCGCACACGCTCGATGCGCTCGAACATACGCCACGGCTCGCCGCGCTGGTGCTCGTCGTCGCCGACGGCGACACGCACTGGCGGCGCTGCGTGCCGGCACGGCGCGACCCGCTGACCGCCACCGGCGGCGCGACACGGATGGCGTCGGTGCGCGCCGGGCTCGCGGCGCTCGCCGGGCGCGCCGCCGATGACGACTGGGTGCTCGTGCACGATGCCGCGCGGCCGTGCCTGCCGCGTGACGACCTCGGGCGACTGCTCGCCGCGGTCGATGCCCATCCGGTCGGCGGGCTGCTCGCGCGCCCCGTGGCCGATACGCTCAAGCGCGGCGCAGGCGTGCCGGCCGAGGTCGTCGCAACCGTCGACCGCGACAACCTCTGGCACGCGCTCACCCCTCAGGTGTTCCGCCACGCGCTGCTGCGCGATGCACTGGCCAGGGCCGCCGACGCCGGTCTCGAAGTGACCGACGAGTCGGCCGCGGTCGAACACGCGGGCCACCGCCCGTTGCTCGTCACGGGCTCGGCGATGAATATCAAGGTCACGCGCCCCGAAGATCTTGCACTGGCAGAACGCCTGCTCAGCGGCGGCGGGATACTGCCGTGACCGCGCTGCGTATCGGCCAGGGCTTCGACGTACACGTGTTCGGTGACGGCGACCACGTGATGCTCGGCGGCGTGCGCATCGCCCACGACCGGGGCGTGGTCGCCCACTCCGACGGTGACGTGCTGCTGCACGCGCTGTGCGACGCGCTGCTCGGTGCCGCAGGCCTCGGCGACATCGGTGAGCACTTCCCCGACACCGATCCGCGCTGGCGCGGCACCGCCGGTGCCGACCTCGTCGCCGGCGTGATGACGCAGATCCGGGCCGCCGGCTGGCAGGTCGTCAATGCCGATCTCACCGTCGTCTGCGAGCGCCCGCGCGTCGGCGCGCATCGTGGCGCGATGCGCACCGTGATCGCGAGGCTGCTCGACGTCGACGAGACCGCCGTGAACGTGAAGGCGACGACCACCGAGCGGCTCGGCTTCACCGGCCGCGGCGAGGGCATTGCCGCGCTCGCGGTCGTGCTGCTGTCGGGCACTTGACCCGGCCGACGGCGAACCTTGCACCCCACGCGTTCGGCGCACCGGCCGCGCGCGCACGCCTGCGCGTGTATCCCGCCGACTTCGAGGTCGACGAGCAGCTGCCGGTGGAACCGTGCGGCGACGGCGAACACCTGTGGCTGCACGCGTGCAAGACTGGCGTGAATACCGCGTGGCTTGCCGATGCGCTCGCGCGCCACTACGGCGTACCGCGCCGCGACGTGGGCTACGCGGGGCGCAAGGACCGCCACGCGCGCACGCTGCAGTGGTTCAGCGTGCGCCTGCCGGGCAAGGCCGAGGCGCCCCCGCCACCGGTCCTCGACGACGTCGAGTGGCTGACCGCGCAGCGCCATCGCCGCAAGCTCGCAACCGGCGCACTGACCGGCAACCGTTTCCGCCTGGTGCTGCGCGACGTCGTCGACCCCGATGACACGCTCGCGGCACGGCTGTCGCGCGCCGCCGCCAACGGCGTCCCGAACTGGTTCGGGCCGCAGCGCTTCGGGCGCGACGCCGGCAACCTCGACCTGGCGTGGGACTGGCTCGTCGACGGGCGCCGGCCGCGCTCGCGCAACGCGCAGAGCATTGCGCTGTCGGCCGCGCGCGCGTGGGCGTTCAACCGCGTGCTCGCCGCACGCGTCGCCGACGACAGCTGGCACCGCCTGCTGCCCGGCGAGCGCGCGATGCTCGCCGGCAGCCACAGCCACTTCGCGGTCCCCGACGCCACCGATCCGGCACTCGTCGACCGCCTCGCGCGCGGCGACGTGTCACCGACCGGCCCGCTGCCGGGCCGCGGCGGCACCGATGCCGACGCCGACTGCGAGCGGCTGGAAACGCACGCACTCGCGGCACTGGCGCCGCTGGTCGACGGCCTCGCCCGGGCACGCGTCGACGCCGCGCGGCGGGCGCTGATCCTGCGCCCCGAAGGCCTCGAGTGGCAACGCGACGGTGACGTGCTGACGTTGGCATTCACGCTGCCGGCCGGCTGTTTCGCGACCGCGCTGCTGCATGCGCTGGTCGAGTATGATGATCTCGCCGATCGCGTGGCCGGCACTTGGTGCTGATCTGCGCCGCGGTGAGCCATGCCGCGCGAGACCGGCCATAACCCGCTTGCACAGGAGACCCTGGATGCTCGAACGCCATGATCACGACCGGGTCGTGGAGCTGCGGCTCGCACGCCCGCCCGCGAACGCGATGAATACCGAACTCGTCACCGCCATTGCCGACGGCATGGAGGCGGCGGTCGGCGACGGCGCGGCGGCGATCGTGGTCTCGGGACAGCCGAAGATGTTCTCCGGCGGCCTCGACGTGCCGGCGCTGCTGGAACTCGACGAAGCCGGCATCCGCGACTTCTGGGCGGCCTTTTTCCGGATGAACCGCACGCCGCTGACGCTGCCGATCCCGGTCGCCGTCGCGATCACCGGCCACAGTCCCGCCGGCGGTGCGGTGCTCGCGATCCACTGTGACCGGCGGTTCGCCGCCGCGGGCAGCTTCCGCATCGGCCTGAACGAGGTGCAGGTGGGCCTGCCGCTGTCGGAGAATTTCTTCGTCGCGCTGCGCCGTCTCGTCGGCCAGTCGCAGGCGCAGGATCTTGCCGTGCGCGGCGCGCTCGTCGATATGGACACCGCGCACCGCATCGGGCTCGTCGACGAGCTGCTCGACGCCGACGCGGTGGTGGGGCGCGCGATCGAGTGGGCCTCGGAGTTCGCGCGGCTGCCGCCGTTCGCGATGTCGAGCACGCTGCAGCTCGCGCGTGCGGACCTCGCCGAGGTGCTCGCGCGCCTCGAGCCGCGTTTCGCCGAAACCGCAACACGCCACTGGTTCAGCGACGAGACCCAGGGTGCGATGCGCGCGATGGTCGAGGCGCTCGCGAAGAAGAAGCGCGCCCGCGGCTGAGCCCGGCGCGCCGGGCGGGCGCGCGGAGTCAGCGGCGCGACCGGATCAGCACGTACACCGCGCCCGTGCCGCCATCGTTGGGCGGCGTCGACGCGAAGGCGAGCACCGAGTCCCAGCGCCGTAGCCACGCGTTGACCTCGTGCTTGAGTACCGGGCCGCGGGGCCCGGAACCGCGGCCCTTGCCGTGCACCACGCGCGCACAGCTCACGCGGTTGCGCGCGCACTCGGCGACGAAGGCGGTGAGCGCCTCGTGGGCGGTCGCCGCGCTCATGCCGTGGAGGTCGATTTCCGCGCCGACCGAGTAGTCACCGCGGCGCAGGCGGCGCAGCACGCGCGGCGACACCTCGTCGCGGCGATACAGCAGCTCCTCGCCGGTCTCGAGCCCGTGCTCGAAGGCCGACATCGTCAGGCTTTCGGCCAGCACCTCGTCGTCGGCTGCGCGGCGGCGCGGACGTGGCCGCGGGCGCGGGGCCGGCGGTGGATCGAGCCGATTGCGCTCGCCGAGCGGGCGCACGCCGTGCATCTCGCGGCGGAACAGCTCCGGGTCGTCCTCGTCGGAATGGCTCATCTGCACACATCCTCGGTGCGGGCCGCGAAAAGCGTGGGCGCCGTGCGTGTTCCGGCGATGCGATTCCAGTATATTTGCGAGCCTGCCAGAGCCGGGCCACCGGCGCGACATGCTCATCGACCGCCACGGCATACCGGCGGCGACTGTCAGGCCGTGGAGGCCGCGCTTGAAGATACTGGTCAGCAACGACGACGGCTATCAGGCCTACGGTCTGCGGTGCCTTGCCGCGGCGCTCAGCGAGATCGCCGAGGTCTGGGTGGTCGCACCGGACCGCAACCGCAGCGGCGCCAGCAACTCGCTGACGCTGGACGTGCCGCTGCGCGTGCACCAGGTTGACGACCGTATCTACTACGTGAACGGCACGCCGACGGATTGCGTGCACGTGGCGATCACCGGCGTGCTCGACTTCGAACCCGACATGGTCGTCTCGGGCATCAACCACGGGTCGAACCTCGGCGACGACACGCTGTATTCGGGCACCGTCGCGGCCGCGATGGAAGGGCGCTTTCTCGGCTATCCGGCGATCGCGGTGTCGCTGGCCGGTGACCGGCCCAGCCACTTCGAGGCCGCCGCGGACCTTACACGCGAGCTGATCACTCGCCTCGAGCGCGATCCGCTGCCGCGCGACACGATCCTCAGCGTCAACGTGCCCGACCTGCCGCGCGACCGTATCCGCGGCTGGGCGGCGACGCGGCTCGGTTTCCGCCACCGCTCCGAGCCCGTGGTCGCGATACGCGATCCCAAGGGTCGCCCCGCGTACTGGATCGGCCCGGCCGGCGCCGGCCAGGATGCCGGCCCCGGGACCGACTTTCACGCCGTCGCCGAAGGCTGGGCGTCGCTGACGCCGCTGAAGATCGATCTCACGCACCATGCGCAGGTCGCCGAGCTGCAGCAGTGGCTGACCGCGCCGGAGGGCTGATGGGGCCGGCACACTCCGACGGCATCGGCATGACCTCGGCGCGCACGCGCGAGCGGCTGGTGTCACGGCTGCGCTCGGCGGGCGTGAAGTCGCCGGAGGTGCTCGAGCGCATCCGCGTCGTGCCGCGCCACCTGTTCGTCGACGAGGCGCTGTCGAGCCGCGCGTACGAGGACACGGCGCTGCCGATCGGCTACGGCCAGACGATCTCGCAGCCGTTCGTCGTCGCGTCGATGACCGCCGCGCTGATCGACGACCAGCCGCTGCCACTTGCGCGCGTGCTCGAAATCGGCACCGGCTGCGGCTACCAGAGCGCGGTGCTCGCGCCGTTCGCCGAGCGCATCATCAGCATCGAGCGCATCGGCCCGCTCGCTCGCCGCGCACGGCTGAAGCTGCGCGAGCTGCGCATCCACAACGTGTCGGTGCGCCACGGCGACGGCTTCGCCGGCTGGCCGCAGCGCGCGCCCTACGACGGTATCCTGGTCGCGGCCGCGCCCGAGGAGGTGCCGCAGGCGCTGCTCGATCAGCTCGCCGATGGCGGCCGGCTGGTGATGCCGGTCGGACCGGCCGGGCGCCAGCAGCTGCTGCGCATCACCCGTCGCGGCGACAGCTTCCGGCGCCAGACGCTCGGCCTCGTGAGCTTCGTGCCGCTGCTCGAAGGCATGCGCTCGTGACGCGCCGGCGGCCCCCCGAATGAAAATCTTCTCGCCGCTGTATCGGCGCGTGATGGGCTGGTCGGCGCATCGCCACGCGCCGCGTTACCTCGCCGGGCTGTCGTTTGCCGAGTCGTCGTTCTTCCCGATTCCGCCCGACGTGATGCTCGCGCCGATGACGCTCGCACGCCCCGAGCGCGGCATGAGCCTGGCGGCGCTGACAACGGTCAGTTCGGTCGCCGGCGCGCTCGTCGGCTACCTGATCGGGTGGCTTGCGATCGAGGCGCTGGAGCCGTGGCTGATGCGCGTCGGCTACCACGAGTCCTACCTGACCGCGCGCGAGTGGTTCGATCGCTGGGGGTTCTGGGCGGTGCTCGTCGCCGGTTTCTCGCCGATTCCCTACAAGATGTTCACGATCGCCGCCGGCGCGATGCTGATGTTCCTGCCGGGCTTCGTGTTCGCGTCGCTGCTCGGCCGCGGCGCCCGCTTCTTCCTCGTCGCCGGGCTGATCATGTGGGGCGGGGTGCGCATGGAGCAGGCCATCAGCCGCCATGTTGATACACTCGGCTGGCTATTCGTCGCACTGCTCGTCGCAGGATATATCTGGCTGCAGCTATGAACGCGCACAGGCTTGCCGGGGCACTCGCGGTGCTGCTGGCGCTCGCCACTGCCGGCTGTGGCGGCCAGGCGGTGCGCTGGGATCCGGACCAGCGCGCAAGCGCTCCGCCACCGCGCGGCGCGACCACCAGCGCCGACAGCTACACGGTCCGCTCCGGCGACACTCTCTACCAGATCGCGTGGCGCCACGGGCTGGACTGGCGTGACGTCGCGGCGTGGAACGATCTCGGTGACGGCGCGCTGATCTACCCGGGGCAGCGGCTGCGCCTCACCGCGCCGCCGGGCGGCCAGCCTTCGCGCACGGCGACCGCCGATTCGCGACCGTCGGCCGGTGGCGGTGGTGCGCGGGCGTCGTCGTCGGGCCGCGAGCGCCCGGCGCCGGCCACCCGCCCGGCCGAGCCCGCGCCCGAGTGGGCCTGGCCGGTGCGCGGCGACCTCGTCTACGGCTTTGGCGACTCCGGCGCGCTCGGGCGCGGTATCGGCGTCGGCGGCAGCGCCGACCAGCCGGTGCACGCCGCGGCGCCCGGGCGCGTCGTCTACACCGGCCGCGGGCTGATCGGCTACGGCGATCTCGTGATCATCAAGCACAACGAGACCTACCTCAGTGCCTACGGCCACACCCGCAGCATCGCGGTCACGCAGGGTGACGAGGTGTCGCGCGGACAGCGCATCGCGGCGATGGGGGAGGGGCCCGGCCAGCGCGCGATGCTGCATTTCGAGATCCGGGTCGACGGGCAGCCGGTCGACCCGATGCCGCTGCTGCCGTCGAGGTGAGTGCCGACGCCGATCAGTCCGGCGCGCGCAGCGCCTCGATCAGCAGTGCTGCGGCGACGTTGCGCCGTTCTGCGACAAGCACGTTGAACGTGCGACACGCGGCCGGCGTGTCCATGACCTCGAGGCCGATGCCGCGCGACATGATGCCCCCGCGCACCTCGGCGTCGGGAAACACCAGCGTGGGGCCGGTGCCGAGGATCAGGATCGCGGGCTCGAGGTCGAGCGCCGGCGCGAGCTGCGCCATCGTGAGCTGCGCGGCGTCGCGAGCCGCCCACGGATGGATGATGCGCTCGGCGGTCAGGATCACGTTGTTGCGGATCACTTCGTCGCGGATGCGAAGCTCGCCCGGGCCCCAGGCGCGTATGGTATTGGGGGT
Source organism: Gammaproteobacteria bacterium (assembly GCA_003567855.1). Lineage (GTDB taxonomy): Bacteria > Pseudomonadota > Gammaproteobacteria > Steroidobacterales > PWYM01 > PWYM01. Next base: position 15,381 of record PWYM01000292.1, read on the forward strand.
CTGCGGGTCGCGGCTGATGAGCATGCCGGCTCCTTGGCGTGCGGAGGTGTCTTCGCCGCGGGCGATGCACGGGAGAAGACGCTGATTCGCGAACTGGACCTGATTATACCGGCCGTGCCGGACAACGCCGGCGATGGCAGCCTTGCCGCGCGCGTGCGCCGGCGCAGCCGCGCGCCGGCGGCGTCGGACGCACCACGCGGGCTCGCGCCCGTGGTACGCGACGCGCTCGGGCTGGACGCGCGCGCATACCCGGCCGCCGCGCTGACGGCGCTTGGTCTCGGGCTGCCCGCGAAGAGCTGGTACTGCCTCGCCGAAGCGGTCGCGCTCGACGTGCATACCGACCACGTGCGCCTGGCCGCAACGCCGGCGCCGGATGCGGCCGAGGCCGATGCGTTGACCGACGCGCTGGCTGGACTCTGGGCCGACGACGGCATCACCGTGCACGCCGTCGGCGACGGCACGCTGCTGGTCGGCTGGCACGACGCACCCGCGGCACGCGATGCATCGGCCGCCGGCGTGCCGCCACTCGCCGCCGTGCTCGGTGAACGCCCCGACGCGGTGCTTGACGACCATCGCGGGCTCTGGCGCCTGCTGACGGAGGTCCAGATGCTGCTGCACACCCATCCGATCAACGACGCGCGCCGCGCACGCGGTGTCCCGCCCGTCGACGGGCTGTGGCTGTCGGAAGGCGGGCGTGCGCCATCGGCGTGGCCGGACGACGCGCCAGCGCCACCCGCGCTGCTTGCGGGCACCGCGCCGCTGCTGGCAGGTCTTGCGCGCCTCGGCGGGGTGCGCCACCTGGCGTCGCCGCCAGCACCCGACGCCGCGGCGGGCGTCACGCGTGCACTGTGCGTGCTCGAGACCGACGCCGCGCGCGACGCCTGGCTCGACCATGCGTGGCGAGCGCTGCGCAGCGGCCGGCTGCACCGGCTGCGCTGGTGGGACGCGGCCGGCGACGGCGGCGAACTCGTGCGTTTCGATCCGTGGCGCGTGTGGCGCCGGCGCGCGACATGAAGGTGCGGCCAATCGTCAGCCGCGAGGCCGTCGTGCCCGACGCGCTCGCCGGACACGTACCGCCGCTGCTCGCGCGGCTTTATGCCGCGCGCGGCGTGCGCGCGGCTGCCGAACTCGACACGTCGCTGTCGCGGCTGGTGCCGGTGGGCGCGTTCGCCGCGCTGCCGGCGGCGGTCGAGCGGCTGCGCCGGGCCCGGCGCGACGGCGAACGCATCGTCATCGTCGGCGACTACGACGCCGACGGCGCGACCAGCACCGCGCTGCTGATGCGGGTGCTGCCGGTGCTCGGTTTCGGTGGCGTGGACTTCGTGATCCCGAACCGCTTCGACTACGGCTACGGGCTGTCGCCGGAAGCGGTGACGCTTGCGGCGCGGGCCGCGCCGGACCTGATCGTGACCGTAGACAACGGCATCTCGAGCCACGCCGGCGTCGACGCCGCGCGCGAACGCGGCATCGACGTGCTGGTGACCGACCATCACCTGCCCGGCGACACGCTGCCCGCGGCGTGCGCGCTCGTGAACCCGAACATCGCCGGGGAGCCGTTTCCGCACAAGTCGCTCGCCGGCGTCGGGGTCGTGTTCTACCTGCTGGCGGCACTGCTGCGCGCGCTGGTCGACGACGGCGAGGTCGATGCCGGCGCGCAGTCGCACCTGACCGCCGCGCTCGACCTCGTCGCGCTCGGCACCGTCGCCGACGTCGTGCCGCTCGACCACAACAACCGCATCCTCGTCGAGCAGGGGCTGCGCCGGATCCGCGCCGGCCACGCGTCGCCGGGCGTGCATGCGCTGCTCGCGGTCGCCGGCCGTGAGCCCGCGCGTGCGACCGCCGCCGATCTCGGCTTTGCCGCCGGGCCGCGGCTCAACGCTGCCGGGCGCCTCGACGACATGACCGTCGGGATCCGCTGCCTGCTCGCGTCCGATCACGCCGAGGCGATGCGCCTGGCGAGCGGGCTGGATGCGCTCAACCGCGAGCGCCGCACGCTGGAGGCGCGGATGCGCGACGAGGCCGAGGCGCACGTCGCGCGCCTCGCCGCCGACGAGCACCCGCTGCCGGCGGGGCTGACGCTGTACCGCGAGGACTGGCACCAGGGGGTCGTCGGCCTGGTCGCGTCGCGGATGCGTGAGCGCCACCACCGGCCGGTGTTCGCATTCGCGCCCGGCGACGGCGGCATGCTGAAGGGTTCGGGGCGCTCGGTGCCGGGGCTGCACCTGCGCGATGCGCTCGACCGCGTCGCCGTCACGCACCCGGGGCTGGTCGCGAAGTTCGGCGGCCATGCGATGGCGGCCGGTCTCAGCCTCGACGCGACGCGGCTGCAGACCTTTCGCGATGCGTTCGCCGCCGAGGCCGAACGCTGGCTGTCGCCCGAGGTGCTCGCCGGTACGCTGTGCACCGACGGCGCGCTCGATCCCGAAGCGCTCGACCTCGACACCGCCGAGCTGCTGCGCGATGCGGGGCCGTGGGGGCAGCACTTCGACGAGCCGCTGTTCCAGGGCGAGTTCCGCGTGCACGAGGCGCGCGAGGTCGGGCGCGGGCACCTGAAGATGACGCTGTCGCCGGCCGATGCGCCGCGGCCGGTGCCTGCGATCGCGTTCGGCTGGCCGGAGCCGTGGCCCGACACCGGCGCACGGCTGGTCGTCGTCTACCGGCTGCAGGTCAACGAGTGGCAGGGCCGGCGCAGCGTGCAGCTGCTCGTCGAGCACCTGCAGCCGGCATGACGCGCGCCGTGGCTGCAGGGGCGATCTGTTAACATGCGCGGCTTTCCAAGCGAGGGACCGTCCATGGACAGCGGACCAATCCGCCACCAGATCACCGACCTCCGCGAGCGCGGCGACGCGCTGAGGAGGTATCTTTGACTTCGATGCCCGCCAGGAACGCCTGACCGAGGTCGAACGCGAACTCGAACAGCCCGACGTCTGGAGCGACCAGGCGCGCGCGCAGGCGCTGGGACGCGAACGCGCGCAGCTCGCGTCCATCGTCGGCCTGCTGAGCGATCTCGGACAGCGGCTCGACGACGCGGGTGAACTGCTCGCGCTCGCCGCCGACGAAGACGACGACGCCACCGTCGGTGAGGTCGCCCGCGACGTCGCGGCACTGCAGCGCGAAATAGAAAAGCTCGAGTTCCGCCGCATGTTCTCCGGCGAACTCGACGCGAACAACGCCTTCCTCGACGTGCAGGCGGGTTCCGGTGGCACCGAGGCGCAGGACTGGGCCGAGATGCTGCTGCGCATGTACCTGCGCTGGGGCGAGGAGGCCGGTTTCGATACCGAGCTGATCGAGGTCTCGCCGGGCGAGGTCGCCGGCATCAAGAGTGCGACGGTGAAGTTCGAGGGTGAATACGCGTACGGCTGGCTGCGTACCGAGACCGGCGTGCACCGCCTCGTGCGCAAGTCGCCGTTCGATTCGGGCAACCGTCGGCACACGTCGTTCGCCGCGGTGTTCGTGTCGCCCGAAGTCGACGAAGACGTCGAGGTCGACATCAACCCCGCGGACCTGCGCATAGACGTCTACCGCGCGAGCGGCGCCGGCGGCCAGCATGTCAACCGGACCGAGTCGGCGGTGCGCATCACGCACAACCCGACCGGCATCGTCGTCCAGTGCCAGAACGACCGCTCGCAGCACAAGAACAAGGCCACCGCGATGAACCAGCTGCGTGCGAAGCTCTACGAGCTCGAGATGCAGAAGCGGCGCGCGAAGGCCGAGGCCGTCGAGGAGACCAAGGCCGACATCGGCTGGGGCAACCAGATCCGCTCCTACGTGCTCGACCAGTCGCGTATCAAGGACCTGCGTACCGGCCATGAGACGGGCAACCCGCAGGCGGTGCTCGACGGACACCTGCACGCTTTCCTGGAAGCGAGCCTGAAGTCGGGCCTGTGAGGCCCTTGCGCATGACAAGTCAACGGGGAAGGCGATGAGCGGCGAGGGCACTACCGAGAAACAGCTCCTGGAGGAACGCCGGCGCAAGCTCGCGACGCTGCGCGAGCAGGGCCCGGCCTACCCGAACGACTTCCGGCGCAGCGCGCTTGCCGGCGAGCTGCACGCGAACTTCGGCGAACGCAGCAACGAGTCGCTCGAGGCCGAACCGGTCAGCGTGGACGTCGCCGGACGGCTGCTCGCCAAGCGCGTGATGGGCAAGGCGAGCTTTGCGAAGATCGCCGACCGCAGCGGCGAGATCCAGCTTTTCCTGCAGCGCGACGCGCTGCCCGAAGGCGTCTACCAGGCGTTCAAGGCCTGGGACCGCGGTGACATCATCGCCGCGAGCGGAACGCTGTTCCGCACGCGCACCGGCGAGCTCACGGTCGGCGTGAACGCGCTGCGGCTGCTGACGAAGTCGCTGCGGCCGCTGCCCGAAAAATTCCACGGGCTGACCGACACCGAGCAGCGTTACCGCCAGCGCTACGTGGACCTGATCGTGAACGCCGAGACGCGCCGCGTGTTCCGCACGCGCACGGCGGTCGTGCAGCAGATGCGCCGCTTCCTCGATGCGCTGGACTTCATGGAAGTCGAGACGCCGATGATGCAGCCGATCCCCGGTGGCGCGAACGCGCGGCCGTTCGTCACGCATCACAACGCGCTCGACATGCAGCTCTACCTGCGCATCGCGCCCGAGCTCTATCTCAAGCGCCTCGTCGTCGGCGGCCTCGAGCGCGTCTACGAGATCAACCGCAACTTCAGGAACGAGGGGCTGTCGACGCAGCACAACCCCGAGTTCACGATGCTCGAGCTCTACCAGGCGTATGCGGGCCATGCCGACCTGATGACGCTCACCGAGACGATGATCCGCACGCTTGCGCGTGCGGTGGGTCCGGGCCTGACGCTTGCGTGGCTCGGGCACGACATCGACCTCGGGCCGGATTTCGCGCGCGTGGCGCTGGCCGATGCGCTGCTCGCCGCCGACCCCGCGCTGGATGCGTCGCGGCTGCGTGAGCCCGGCTACCTGCGCGGCGTCTGCGACGCCGCCGGCGTGGCGCCGAAGGCCGACTGGGGCGCGGGCAAGCTGCAGCTCGAGCTGTTCGAGCGCATCGTGGAGCCGGGGCTCGTGCAGCCGACCTTCATCACCGATTATCCGCTTGAGGTCTCACCGCTGGCGCGCGCGCGCGACGACGACCCGTTCGTCACCGAGCGCTTCGAGCTGTTCGTCGCCGGACGCGAGATCGCCAACGGCTTCTCCGAGCTCAACGATCCCGAGGAGCAGGCCGCGCGTTTCCGCACGCAGGTGCAGAGCAAGGATGCCGGCGACGCCGAGGCGATGTTCTACGACGACGACTACGTGCGCGCGCTCGAGTACGGGCTGCCGCCGACGGCCGGGCTAGGCGTGGGCATCGACCGGCTGGTGATGATGCTCACCGGGCAGGATTCGATCCGCGACGTGCTGCTGTTCCCGCACCTGCGTCGCGAGGCGCGCTGACCCGCAGACGCGCCCGGCCGCCCCGCGGGCGGTCCCGGTGCCCGGGAAGGGCGCTACGGAGACGCCTCAGGCGGCGCTCGCGAGCTCGGGCACTGCGTAGGGCAGGGTGCGCATCGCCAGTGCCCGGGTCGCGCCGCTGTCGGCGTACAGAGGCGCCTGCGCATGCACCAGCGGCACGACCGCGAGCAGCACGTCGTCGTGTGCCTCGACGACCTGTCCGGCGGACTCGCCTTCTTCGGTGTACACCGCGTCGCCGGCCCTCAGCGCCGCGGCGCCGGCGCCCTCGAGCAGCAGCATGCGGCGCTTGATCCGCCCGAGATTGCGCGTGCGGGCGATGATCTCCTGGCCGATGTAGCAGCCCTTGGAAAAGCTGATACCGTCGAGCACGTCGAGATTGAGCATCAGTGGCACGAAGGCCTCGCGCGTGGCCTCGTGCACGCTCGGCAGTCCCGCGAGCAGCCGGCGCCGATCGCTGTCGGCGGCGGGCGTGTCTGCGTCGACGACGTCCGCGGGGGCGCACAGCAGCACGTCGTCGTTGTGCAGGCCAACGAGGCGCAGTTCACCGGCCGCACGGCACGCACCCGGTGCGTCCGGCAACTGCAGGCCGTGGCGTGCCGCGAGCGCGGCGGCGTGGTCGCGCGCGACCACCGCGTGCCGCCACGCGCGGGTGTCGGCCTCGACGCGCGCATTCGCACGCAGCACGTACATGCCCAGCCTGCGTGACACCAGTTCCACTTCGGTGGCCGGCAGCACGAGCTGCAGATCGTGCTCGCCGTCGGCCAGCACGCGCACGACGGCGATCGCACGGCCCTTGGGGTTGCACCACGCGGCCAGTGGCGCGTGGTCGCCGCGCGCGCGGGCGACGTCCTGGCTCAGCTGGCCCTGCAGCAGCGCGCGCGCATCGGCGCCGCGTACGTGCACGGCGCCCCATTCAACGGGTGTTCTGGTTTGCATCTGATGACGTCAGGTCAACGAACTTCGGGTGTAACTGCAACACGATTCTGGCACAATTCACCGATGACGGAAAAAGCAGGGAACGCCCGCGTGACCGGGTCCGGCAAGCCGAGGGTATGGAAGCCCGCAGCCACCGGCACACCGCCTGACGGTGTGCCGCCGCAGGCCCGCAAAGACCAGATGGCCTCGCCGCCCGATGCGCCCACCGGCGGTGATTCCACCGGTCGGCCCGTGGAAATCGGTGGTCCGCCCGGTCCGGAGCCTACCCGCTACGGCGACTGGGAAAAAGCCGGCCGCTGCATCGATTTCTGATCCGCCGCGGGGTGGCGCGAATTGCGCCGGCCCCGGGCACAGGCAGCGGGCGCGCCCGGCGGGCGTCCGTGTGGATGCACCGCGCCGCATGCCGGCGCACGAGCTTCGAGGAACGACACGATGCCCCGTGGTGATCGACCGCTGTCACCGCATCTGCAGGTCTACCGGCCGCAGATCACGACGGTACTTTCCATTTCCCACAGAATCGCCGGGGTCGTGCTCGCCGCGTCCAGCCTGCTGCTCGTGTACTGGCTGGTCGCGCTCGCATCCGGGCCGAACGCCTTTGCCACCGCCGCCGGCTTCTTCGGCCATATCGTCGTGCAGGTCGGGCTGGCCGCGGTCTCGCTCGCCTTTTTCTACCACCTCTGCAACGGCATCCGTCACCTCGCGTGGGATGCCGGCTGGGGCTACGAGATCCGCCAGGTCATCGCCTCGGGCTGGACGGTGATCATCGCCGCACTGCTGTTGACAGCCGGTTTCTGGCTGCTGCTGCTCTGAACCTTCGAAGGACGGTAAGACGTTGATGAGTCTCAGATCGCCGCTGAGCCGCGTGCTCGGCCTCGGGGCCGCCAAGGAAGGCCCCGGTCACTGGTGGGCGCAGCGCGTCAGCGCGGTCGCGCTGGTGCTGCTCGGGCCATGGTTCGCGGTGTCGCTGGCGACGCTGCCCGACTTCGCCTA
>PWYM01000047.1 GCA_003567855.1 Gammaproteobacteria bacterium
CGCCTGGTCGAACTCGACGCGTGGGCGATCCGCCGCGCGGCGGCGCTGCAGGCCGAGATCACCGGTGCGTACGAGCGTTTCGAGTTCCACCAGATCTACCAGAAGGTGCACAACTTCTGCGTCGTCGACATGGGCGGGTTCTATCTCGACGTGATCAAGGACCGCCTCTACACCACCGGCGCCGACAGCCACCCGCGACGCTCGGCGCAGACCGCGATGTGGCATATCTGCGAAGCCATGGTGCGCTGGCTTGCACCCATCCTGAGCTTCACCGCCGAGGAGATCTGGCAGGCGATGCCCGGTGAACGCGACGACTCGGTGTTCCTGCACACCTGGCACGCGCTGCCGGAAATCCCCGCCAGCGCCACTCCAGTACCGTGGGACGCGCTGATCGAGCTTCGCGATCACGCCGCGCGGCAGATGGAAGCGCTGCGCGGCGAGGGCCGCATCGGTTCGGGGCTCGACGCCGCGGTGCACGTCTACGCCGATGGCGCGCTCGGCGATGCGCTGGCTGGGCTCGGCGAGGAGCTGCGCTTCGTGTTCATCACGTCGGATGCGCGCGCGGCCGGCACCGCGGCGCGCAGCGCCGGTGCCACACACTGCACGCTGGAGCGCGGTGACGAGGCGTGGCTCGAGGTCGTGCCGGTGGAGCCACCGAAGTGCGTGCGGTGCTGGCATCGGCGTGATGACGTCGGCAGCGTCGACGCGCACCCCGAGCTGTGCGGGCGCTGCGTGGGTAACGTCGAGGGGCCGGGTGAAACCCGGCGCTACGCATGAACGACCGCGCGCCTGAACCTGTCGTCTGGCGCCGGCTGTTCGGCGGCGCAAGCCACTGGCTGTGGCTGGCCGTGCTCGTCGTGATCGCCGACCAGGTCACGAAGTCGTGGATCAACGCGACGCTGCGACTCTACGAGCGCGTGCCGGTGCTGGACTTTCTCGACATCGTGCACCTGCGCAACGAGGGCGCGGCGTTCAGTATCCTCGCCGACGCGGCGGGTTGGCAGCGGTGGTTTTTCATCGTGCTCGCGGTGGCCGTGAGTGTCGCGATCGTCGTGTGGCTGCGCCGTCTGCCGCGCCGCGGCCAGACGCGTCTCGCGGTCGGGCTGGTACTGGTGCTGGGTGGCGCCGTCGGCAACGTCGTCGACCGTGTCGTGCACGGCGCGGTCATCGACTTCGTCTACTTCTACTGGGGCACGTGGTACTTCCCGGCGTTCAACGTTGCCGACACCGCGATCACCATCGGCGCGGGGCTGCTGATCCTCGATACGCTGCTCGCGGGGCGCGCTGAGAAGCGGGCGGCGGCGCAGCAGGCGCCTGACGCGACCGGGCACGGGGCGCACGGGATCGAACAAGGTGCCGGGAAGGCTGCGGGAAAGGATGCCGGAAAGGACGCGGGCAAGGCCGCAGGCAAGGCTGCGGACCAGGGGGCCGGGAAGAGCACCGGCGACGGCTCCGCTGACGCAGGCGACACCGGGAGACGGAACGGCAACTGATCGCTCCCGGCGCAGGCCCGACCGGCCTGCGGCCCGGCGCCCCTTTCGACGCCACGCCACGCATGGGACAATGACGCCATGGAAATCGTGCTCGCCAACCCCCGTGGTTTCTGCGCCGGCGTAGACCGCGCCATCGACATCGTCGAGCGTGCGCTGGAGCTGTTCGGCGCGCCGATCTACGTGCGCCACGAGGTCGTGCACAACCGCCACGTCGTCGACACGCTGCGCGAGCAGGGTGCCGTATTTGTTGAGGAACTGCACGAGGTGCCCGACGACGCGACGGTGATCTTCAGTGCCCACGGCGTGTCGCGTGAGGTCGAGGAAGAGGCGGCCAGGCGCGGCCTGCGCGTGTTCGACGCGACGTGCCCGCTGGTCACCAAGGTGCACATGGAGGTCAACCGCTATGCGCGCCAGGGGCTCGACGTGATCCTCATCGGTCATTACGGGCACCCGGAAGTCGAGGGCACGATGGGGCGCTTCGACGCATCGCACGGTGGTCGCATGCACCTCGTGCAGTGTGTGGAGGATGTCGCCGCGCTGGACGTGCGTGACCCGACGAAGATCGCGTTCGTCACGCAGACCACGCTGTCGGTGGACGACACGTCGAACATCGTCGACGCACTGCGTGCCCGCTTCCCGGCGCTGACCGGTCCGCGCAAGGAAGACATCTGCTACGCGACGCAAAACCGCCAGGACGCGGTGAAGCAGATGGTCGATGACTGCGACGTGGTGATCGTCGTCGGCTCGCGCACGAGTTCCAACTCCACCCGCCTGCGGGAAATCGCCGAAAAGCGCGGTGTGGCCGGCTACATGGTTGACCGCGATGACGACCTCAAGCGCGAGTGGTTTGACGGTGCTCGACGCGTGGGCGTGACCGCCGGCGCATCGGCACCCGAGGTGCTCGTCGAGCGCGTGGTTGCGCGGCTGCGCGAGTGGGGCGGCCATGCCCCGCAGGAACTGCACGGGCGCGAGGAGCACGTGATCTTCGCGATGCCCCGCATACTGCGCCGTACCGACGACGCCGCAAGCTCCGGCTGAACGACGCCGCACCCGCCGCGTCCGTTTTTTGCTCCTATCCACCACGGGCGACCCGTCCAGGCGGGCCGCCCGTCATCCGCATGCGATGGGTGCGCCGCCCGCGGCGCGCGTACTGGTGCGCGGCCGGCCGGTGTGGCTGATGATGACCGCGCGCGCCTGCTCGGGGCCGCGCGGGTCACAGAAGAACAGCGACCCGTTGGTACCGCGTAACCCGTAGCGGAACACGTAGGCCTGCCGGTTCGAGTGGATGGTGCCGCGATACCGCGGCCGGTGCACCGCGATGATGTGCTCGGAAGACACGAGTTGCGTGGGCGAGACGGGGTGTTGAGCGGCGAACACCAACCAGCCGCGAGCCCAGTTGGCGCCACTGCCGGCGCACTGCCAGCCGTCCACCGTTGGACATAATGTGACTGCTGCGTTGCGGCGTGCGGCCTCGCTGCGCGCGAGCTGTACGTGGCCGACCAGCGCGTTGACTGCAGTGACGCGGCGCATGTCCTGGACGAGGCCGTTGAACGCCGGAATGCCGGCGCCGAACAGGATCGCGACCACCGCGATGACCACGAGCAGTTCGATTGCGCTGAAACCTGACTGTGCTACCGGACGCATAGTGCACCTCCCTTTGCACTGCCGGGCCAGTCTCCGACGAGCGGCGTCGGCAGTGAAGCCGCGAATCGGGGCGGTGCGGGTCGAAAGTCGCCGGGTATCGGGAGGTCGTTATGAGAATTGTTCTCATTCAAGCGAGCGGCTATACTGCGCCCATGGTCGAGACCACACAGACACGCGACGCCCTGCGCGCCCAGGTCAGCCGCCTGATGAGCGACCACGGGATCGGCGTGACGCCGCAGCGCGTGGAAGTCGGGCAGGTGCTTTTCGCCCGTCCGCAGCACCTGTCGGCTGACCAGATCCTGGCGCAGCTGCGCGCGGCCGGGTCGCGCGTGTCGAAGGCGACTGTCTACAACACGCTGAACCTGTTCAGCGAGAAGGGCATGGTGCGCACGCTGACGGTCGACGGCGACCGCCAGATTTATGACCCGACCACCACGCCGCACCACCACTTCTACAACGTGGACACCGGCGAGCTGTACGACATCCCGCACGATACGCTGGTCATGCAGGGTCTGCCCGAACCGCCCGGCGGCACGACGCACGACGGCGTGGAAATCATCGTCCGGGTGCGCAACACCGGTTGAGCCCGGCCTGTCCGCAGACCGCGGGCGGAATCATCGTTCAGCCCCGCGCGGGCCGTTCGTTGCGGGTGATTGCCGCGCTCCCGTATACTTCGCGCTTCGTCAGCCGGCCGCCCCGCCGGCATCACGACGCCCAGTCACCGCGCCGGTGTAGCTCAGTCGGCAGAGCAACGCATTCGTAATGCGTGGGTCGGGGGTTCGAATCCCTCCACCGGCACCAATGATCAGAAAATCCCGCGGGCGGGTTGCCCGTATACGGACCCGTCGTTTTCTCGGGCCACTCCCCAGTGTGTGCCGGCGGCGGGTTTGCAGACAGGAGTTCGAAATGACACAGGCGCGCTCGAATCCCCCGGTCCTGATTTCCTCGCTTGACGCCGACAGACTGGAGAAACTGATCGACGCCCTGCCGTCCAAGGCGTTTCCGGGCAAGGAAGCACTCGAGGCCGAGCTTGCACGGGCCGAGGTGGTTGACCCCAAGGATGTCCCATCCGGCGTGGTGACCATGAATTCGACCGTCAGGTTCCACGTCGAGTCGTCCAAGGACGACTTCCGTCTCACGCTGGTCTATCCGAAGGACCTGGACGATTCGGGAGAGAGGATTTCGATTCTCGCGCCCGTGGGCAGCGCGCTGCTTGGACTGTCCGAGGGCGACGAGATCGAATGGCCCAAGCCCGGCGGTGGCATGATGCGGGTGCGCATCACGGAAGTGACGTACCAACCCGAGCGTTCCGGCGAATATCATCGGTGAAGCCGATGGCCGTGTTCTCGGCCGTCGACTGTAACCATGTGCAGGCAGCGGGTTCGCGCACGCCCCCGATGCGATCGAGCGGACTGCGTGCGCCAAGGCCCCCACGATTCGCAACGTGGGTGTAGATCATCGTCGTGCGCACGTCCTTGTGTCCGAGCAGTTCCTGGATCGTGCGTATGTCGTGGCCGGCCTGCAGCATATGGGTCGCAAAACTGTGGCGCAGCGTGTGGCAACTTGCCGGGCGTGCGAGCCCGGACGCGACCACCGCCTTGCGTACCGCGTACTGCACCGCTTTTTCGTGCAGGTGGAAGCCGAGCCGCCGTCCGAGTTCCGGCACGGCCGGGTAGCCGCGCGCCGGAAATACGAACTGCCATGACCACTCGTAACCCGCACGTGGATACTTGCGTGCCAGTGCATCGGGCAACCAGGCTTCACCCAGACCCTGTTCGAGATCACGACGATGGCGCGTGCGCCTGCGTTGAAGCCATGCCTGCAGCTCGGGCACCACGGCATCGGGCAAGACCGTCACCCGATCCCGTCCACCCTTGGCGTCGCGTACCACGACTTGCGACATCTGAAAGTCGAGATCCTTGACCCTCAGGCGAAGCCCTTCCAACAGCCGTAACCCGGAACCGTAAAGGAGACTTGCGACGAGCCAGTACTTGCCCTCGAGGTGCGACAGGACGACGGCGACCTCTTCCGGCGAGAGTACCGTGGGCAACCGCCGGGGCCGCTTTGACCGCACGATGCCGTCCATCCACGGCAGCTGAGTGTCGAGCACCTTCCTGTACAGGAACAGCAGCGCCGACAGCGCCTGGTTCTGCGTTGACGACGAAACCTTCCTCTCCACCGCAAGCCAGGTGAGATACGCCTCGACCTCCGCGGCCCCCATCTCTTCCGGGTGGCGCTTGCGGTGATAAAGAATGTACTGGCGAATCCAGTGCAGATAACTCCGCTCGGTCCGGATACTGTAATGGTGCCGCCGAAGAACGAGGCGGACCTGCTCCAGCAGGCGGGGCTTGCGTTCCATCGCCGCTCCCTATCTACACGAGGTTGACTCCCTATCCATCAGCGATCCGTAGGTCGGACGGGAAAATCCACATTGGCTATGGCAATATCGCTCGAAATCGTCGTGTTGTAACACCCCGTTTTTGGGGTCTACATCAAAGTTCAGCCTCGTTAAGGAACTGAATAGAGGCGTATGCGCTGCGAGGCGGTCAGGGCGGAGTTCTTCTTATCGCCGGGCGGTGCACTTCGCGCGGTTGATGTTCATGGTCCCCGAGGCCAACGGTGGCCGCGCGCCGATGTGCGACGTTCAGCGAAGGCTGGCCGTGCCAGGTCTCGCACGAG
>PWYM01000290.1 GCA_003567855.1 Gammaproteobacteria bacterium
CCCGCATCCTGCTCGTCGATGACGACCCGGGGCTGCTGCGGCTGCTGACGCTGCGCCTCGAGGCCGAAGGCCACGAGATCGAGGCCGTCGAGAGTGCCGCAGCGGCGCTCGCCGCGCTGCCGCGGTTCCGGCCCGACCTCGTGATCACCGATCTGCGCATGGAGGGCATGGACGGGCTCGAGCTGCTGCGCGAGATCCGCCGTGCGCGTCCCGGGCTGCGGGTGCTGCTGCTGACCGCGCACGGCACCATCCCCGATGCCGTCGAGGCCACGCAGAGCGGCGCGTTTGGCTTCCTGACCAAGCCCGTCGACAAGGCGCAGCTGCTCGACCAGGTCAACCGCGCGCTCGAGCTGTCGGCCGCGCCGGCCTCGGTCGATGCCGGCACCGGTATCGTCACGCGCAACGCGCAGATGCAGGAGGTGCTCGCGCAGATCGCGCCGACCGCCGCCGGCAACACCCCGGTGCTGATCTCCGGTCCGACCGGCAGCGGCCGCCGGCGCATCGCGCGCGCGATCCACGACGGCAGCTCGCGCGCCGGCGGGCCGTACCGCATCGTCGACGCGACCACCGCTGACGAGGCCGAACTCGCCGAGGTGTACGGCGGCGCCTGCGAGGGCGGCACGCTGGTCGTCGAGGCCCCGGAGGCGCTGTCGCGCCAGGACCAGGGCCGCCTGCTGCAGCTCGTCGAGCACCGCAGCGACAACGGCGACGAGGCGCACGCCAGCGACGTGCGCGTGATCGCACTCATCGATGGCGACGCCAAGAGCCTGGTGCTGTCGGGCGATCTGCGCGAAGACCTCTGCTTCCGGCTCGCCGAACGCCACCTGCGGGTGCCGGGGCTGGAAGACCGCCGCGAGGACATCCCGCTGCTCGTCGAGGGACTGCTCGCCGAGTTCGCGCGCGAGCAGGGCGGCAGCGAGCGCGTCTGCGCACCCGAGGCGCTGGAGCTGCTGTCGATCGCGGCATGGCCGGGGCAGGTGCTCGAACTCGACAGCGTGATCCGCCAGGCCGCCGCACAGGCGCCGGGGCCGGTGATCTCCGTCGAGCAGCTGCGTCCGCTGCTGAACCTCGAAACCGCCGGCGCGCTGCCCTCCTACGCGGCCGCGCGCGAGGAGTTCACGCGCGACTACCTGTCACGGCTGCTGCACATGACCGGCGGCAACGTGTCGCAGGCCGCGCGGCTTGCGCGGCGCAACCGCACCGACTTCTACAAGCTGCTCAACCGCCACGACGTCAACCCCGACGCGTTCAAGCCGCGCCGGCGCTGATACCGGGTCGCGCGAGGCCTGCGGCTTCCACCCCCCGTAGTCAGCTCGCGCCGGCGGCCTGGCGCGCCTCGCGGGGCGCAGCCTCCGGGTCGATGTCGTACTTCTGCAGCAGGTCGTAGAGCGTCGGCCGCGTGATGCCGAGCAGCTCGGCGGTACGCGAGATGTTGCCATTGGCACGCACCAGCGCATCGCGGATCGCGCGCGACTCGGCGCGGCCTCGCACCTCGCGCAGGTTCAGCACGCCGCCGCCTTCCGAAAACTCCGCGAGATCGAGATCATCGGCGCTGACCTGCTTGCCGTCGGCCATGATCACCGCGCCCTTGATGCGGTTTTCCAGTTCACGCACGTTGCCCGGCCAGCCGTAGTTGTTGATCGCCGCGAGCGCATCGTCGGTGAAGCCGCGGAAGGACTTGCTCATCTTGCGCGCGTAGTGGCCGAGCAGGTGGCGCGGGAGCAGGATCTTGCCCTCCTCGCGCTCGCGCAGCGGCGGCACGTTCACGGTGATCTCGGCGATGCGGTAGTAGAGGTCGTCGCGGAAGCGCTGCGCTTCGATCGCCTTCGCGAGGTCCTGGTTCGTCGCGCACACCACGCGCACGTCTACAGCGATCTCCTGGCGCCCCCCGACGCGTTCGACGACGCGCTCCTGCAGGAAGCGCAGCATCTTCGCCTGCAGCGGCATCGGCATGTCGCCGATCTCGTCGAGAAACAGCGTGCCGCCATCGGCGGTCTCGATCTTGCCGGGCGTGGTCTTGTGCGCGCCGGTGAAAGCCCCCTTCTCGAAGCCGAACAGTTCGGACTCGAGCAGCGTCTCCGGGATCGCCGCGCAGTTGATCGCGACGAACGGGCCCTTGCTGCGCGGGCTGAGGTCGTGCAGCGCGCGCGCCATCAGCTCCTTGCCGGTGCCGCTCTCGCCGAGCACCAGCGTACTCGCGCCCGTGGGCGCGACCTTCTCGATGCGCCGGCACACCTGCACCATCTTCTCGCTGCCGGCGATGATGCCGTCCAGCGGTGACGCGTCGGCGCGCTCGAGCAGGCGCCGGTTCTCGGCCTCGAGATCGTGGATGTGGAACGCGCGCTTGACGAGCAGCTGCAGGATGTCGACGTCGACGGGCTTCTGGTAGAAGTCATACGCGCCGAGCCCGACCGCGCGCACGGCGTTCTCCTGGTCGCCGTGGCCGGTGACGACGATCACCTTGGTATGCGGCGCGAGCGCGAGCGTCTCCTTGAGCGTCTCGAGCCCCTCGCCCACGCCTTCGGGGTCCGGCGGCAGGCCGAGATCCTGGAGCACCACCGCCGGCTCGTGGCGACGCAGCTCGGCGATCGCCGAATCGCGGTCGGCGGCGATCAGGACTTCATAGTCATCGAAGCACCACTTGAGCTGGCTCTGCAGCCCCTCGTCGTCCTCGACCACCAGCAGCGTACGCGACTTCTTGCTCACCTTGGCTTCCCATTGCAGCATCGCCGGCGCGGCCCGGGGATCGGACCGGCTCGGGCACGATGGTGCCACGGGAGCCCGCGGCCTGCCCGTCGGACGCATCACACTCCGGGCCGGTGGCGGTCCCGTCCCGGTCGAACAACTGACTACATCCGGTAGCGCAGCCCGACTTCGAAGGCGCGCTCCGGGCCCACGTAGATGCCCTGGCGGAGCCCGGTGATGTAGCGCTTGTCGCCGAGGTTCTTGACCGCGCCGAACAGCGTGAACTGGCGGCTGACGCTGTACTGGGCGGTGAGGTCGAACACCGTGTACGAGGGCATCAACCCGCCCCAGATGCCCCCGGCGGCATCGTCGGGGATGTCGACGCGGTTGGTCTCGTCGCCGAACTGCCGCCCGCGGTGATGCGCCAGCAGTGCCGCGCGCAGGTCACCCTGGCGGTACTCGACGCCGAGGTTGGCGAGCCATTTCGGCGAGTACGGGATGCGGTTGCCGCGGTTTTCGCCGGTCTCGAAGCGTGACGTCGGCACCCACGTGAGGTTGCCGTTGACGCTGAAGCCGGCGCCGAGCGCGTAGCCGAGCGCGAGCTCGGCGCCCTGGTGCAGCGTCTCGCCGGCATTGGACTGCGAGAGGTTCGGATCGGTGTTTCCGGTGACGACCTGGTTGTCGAAATCCATGCGGAACGCGGCCAGCTCGTAGCTGAAGTCCCCGTGCAGTCCGCGGATGCCGAGCTCGAAGTTGGTCGAGCGCTCGGCGGCGAGCTTCTGGTCGGTCAGGCCGTCGAGCGCGACGCCGTTGGTGGCCGGGGCGAAGGCCTCGTAGACGCCACCATAAAGCTGCGCCCCCGGCGCCAGCCAGTAGGTCGCGCCTATGCCGGGCAGCCACTCGGTGTTCGACGTGCGCGCCGAGTCGTTCTGCTGCGTGAGCACGACACGCTCCTGCTCGTAGCTCTCGACGCGCAGCCCAGGCGTGACGGCGAACCGGTCGCCGACCTCGACGCGGTTCTGCACGTAGAACGCGACCGAGTCGGCCGAATCTTCACGGTGGCGGTCGTTGATGCCGGTGCGGTCCTGGGCGCGCGTGGCGCGGATGCGCCGGTCATCGGATGCCTCGCGCAGCGCCCGCAGTCCGAACTCGGCCTGGCTGTCGAAGCCGAGGAGCTGGTGGTCGAGCGCGAGCCGGGTCTCGATGCCGTAGCGCTCGAAGCTGCGGTTGTTGCCGGTGAGCGTATCGGTGTAGACCCAGCGCCCGGCGGCGTTCGATGCGGCGGTGTCCACATCGTAGCGCCAATAGTCGCGGCTGACCTCGCTCCAGTACGCGAGCGTCTTCAGCGTCGCGTTCGGCCCCAGGTCGATCTCGTGGTTGACGTCGAAGGCCCGGCGGTCGGTCAGAAAGAAATCATCGGGCGCCGGATTGTAGGTCTCACCCGCCCGGTAGTCGCCGAGCAGCAGGCCGCGGTAGGAGATGTTGGCGTCGTTCTCGTAGTACGAGAACTTGAAGCCGAGCGACTGGCGCTCGCCGATCGCAAGGCCGCCCTTGGCCATCACGTCGACCATCTCGAAACCGCGGTCCATGAAGCCATCGCTGCGCGCGTAGGTGGCGACGATGCCGCCATCGGCGTCGCCGGAGGCCGTGCTGCCACCCAGCTCGACCGTCGCCTCGCGCGCGTTGAACGAGCCCACGCGCGCGTTGACGAGCATGCCGTCATCGGGCGTCTTGGTCAGGAAGTTGACCACGCCGCCGATCGTCGCCGGGCCGTAGCGCAGCGACGCCGACCCCTTGAGCACCTCGATGCGCTCGACGCGCTGGATGCGCGGGTTGAAATAACGGTCGTTGCCGATGAACAGCCCGGGTGCCACCGGCACGCCGTCCTCGAGCAGCAGCGACTTGGCCTCGCCCGCCGACAGGCCGCGGATGCCGATGTTGGAGACGATCGAGGTCTCCTCCTCGCTCTTGGCGTTGATACCCGGCACCCGCCGCAGCGCGTCCTCGGTCGACAGCGGCTGCGCGAGCTCGATCTCCTCGCGGTCGAGCACCACCACGGCGCCGGTCTGGCGCGCGACCGAATCGTCGGCGCGCCCGATGACCTCGATGACCGGAATTCTGGAATCACGCGGCTCGGCGGCAAGCAGCCCCGGCAGCAGGGCCGCGGCGACGGCGACGGCGAGGCCGCGGCGTGGGATCGAAAAAATCTCGGACATCGGTGTGTGCCTCCCCGGGACGGATGTGTCGGGCGCCACGGCAACCGGCTGCCGGTAAGCGTGCGCGATCGACTCTCAAACGAGAATCATTCTCGTTCCCAAAGAGCATCTCATCGTCCGGGAATGCAGTCAACAATCATTTTCATTTGCATTTCCGAGGCAGGCCGAGCAGCGCCACCCCTGGCCTCGCTCAGTCCGCCGGCAGGGCAAGAAGCCCCGCGGCCACCTGTTCGAGGTCGTCGCCGGTCACATCCGGCGGCGTGAAGACATCGCCGTAGGCCCCCTCGAGCCGGGCGCACCAGCCGGCGACGCACCCGGCCCGCTTGGCACCGTGGCAGTCCCACGCGTGCACCGCGACGAGCGCGAGCTCGGCGCGCTGCACGCCCAGCGCCTCGGCGGTGAAGTGGTAGACCGCGGGCGCGGGCTTCCAGGTGCCGAGCTGCTGGGTGGTCACGACCCTGTCGACGTGCGGCGCGAGGCCGGTCCGTTCGAGGAAACGGGCCGTGTTGTCCGGATCGCCGACCGTGAGGCAACCGACCTGGACCCCGGCCTCGGCGAGCCGGCGCATCGCCGGTTCGGCGTCGGGGTGCGCCGGCAGCGTCGCGAAGGCATCGAGCACGTGGTCGATCTGCGCCTCGGTGACAGTGTGGCCGGTCTCGGTGCGCAGCGCCTGCCGCGCCGCGGGATGGAACTCACCGACATCGCCGCTGAGCGCAAGTGCCATGGAGTCGCGCTGGAAGCGCAGGAACCACGGCTGCAGCAGGTGCGCGGGCTGGCCGATTTCGGTGAACCGTTCGTGCAGCGGCTGCAGGTCCAGGAGTGTCTCCAGAACGTCGAAGGCGACAGCGCGCGGGCGTGCTGACATGACAA
>PWYM01000011.1 GCA_003567855.1 Gammaproteobacteria bacterium
CTCGCGGCTCAGCGACCGTATCCGCAACGAGGAGGGTCTCAGCTACTCGGTCGGCGCGCGCTTCAGCGCCCACCCGATCGACGACAGCGCGACCTTCACCGCGTTCGCAGCCTTCGCACCGGAGAACCGCGACCGGCTGATCGAGGTGATGATGGAGGAGCTCGAACGTGCGATCGCCGACGGCTTCACCGCCGAGGAACTCGAGTCGGCGCGCACCGGCCTGCTGCGCCAGCTCGGTCTCGTACGCGCCGACGACGGCCGCCTCGCCGGTCAGCTTGCCGCACGCCAGTTCTTCGGCCGCGACCTGCACCACGATGCCGCCTTCGAGGCCGAAATCGCCGCGCTGACCGTCGACGACGTCAACGCGGCGCTTGCGCGCTGGCTCGACCCGTCGCGCCTGACGCTGTCGATCGCGGGCGATTTCGCCGGCCGGGACGAGTGACCGCTGAGGCCATCTACGCCGAGGGTCTCGTCAAGCGCTTCGGCGAGACCACCGCGCTCGCCGGCGTGGACCTGTCGGTGCCCACGGGTAGCGTGCTCGGACTGCTCGGCCCCAACGGTGCCGGCAAGACCACGGCGGTGCGCATCCTGTCGACGCTGATCGCGCCCGACGCCGGCCGGGCACGCGTCGCCGGGCACGACGTGGTCCGTGATGCGCATCGCGTGCGCCAGGTGATCGGGCTCACGGGCCAGTACGCGTCGGTCGACGAAAAGCTCACCGGCCTCGAAAACCTCTTCCTGATCGGACGCCTGCTTGGCAAGTCGCGCGCCGACGCACGATCACGCGCCCGGTCTTTGCTGACCCGCTTCCGGCTCGACGACGCCGCGACGCGCGCCACCAAGACCTATTCCGGCGGCATGCGCCGCCGGCTCGATCTCGCCGCAAGCCTGGTCGGGCAACCGCGCATCCTGTATCTGGACGAACCGACGACCGGGCTCGACCCGCGCGCCCGGCTCGAACTCTGGGCGCTGATCCGCGAGCTCGTCGACTCGGGGACGACCGTGCTGCTGACCACGCAGTACCTCGACGAGGCCGACGCGCTGGCCGACGACATCGCCGTGATCGACCACGGGCGCGTGATTGCGAGCGGCTCGCCCGAGGCGCTCAAGGCGCGCGTGGGCTCGCGCACGCTCGTGGTCCGACCCGAGAATCCGGCGCACCTCGATGCGGTCGCGGCGGTCGTGACCGAACTCGCGGGCGCGGCGCCCGAAGTCGAGGGCGGGCGGGTCAGTGCCGCGGCGGTGGGCACCGACGTGCTGCCGGCGGTGGTGCGTCGCCTGGACCGCGACGGCATCGCCGTCAGCGAGCTCGTGCTCCGCGGCGCGAGCCTCGACGACGTGTTCCTGGCGCTGACCGGGCAGCCAACGGTGCCGACGGAGACCGACGATGAACCCTGAACGCGGCACCGATAGCGGGGCAAATGCCGTTCGCGCCGGCGGTGCCAGCTCGGACGGCGGTGCCCGCTCCGACGCAGACCGCTCCAACGCGGCCCGTGCCGACGAGACCGCCGCACCGCCAGCGCCCGAGCTGCCGGCACGCGTGCCGCTCGCGGCGGCCCTGCAGCAGACGCTCGCGCTCGCGTGGCGTTCGCTGGTGCAGATCCGGCACAACCCGTGGGAGCTTGGCGACTACAGCATCCAGCCGGTGCTGTTCCTGGTGCTGTTCCTGTACGTGTTCGGCGGCGCGGTCGCGGGCTCCACCGACGACTACCTCGCCTTCATGCTGCCGGGGATGATCGTCATGAACATGCTGTTTGTGACCGTCTACGTCGGCCATGGTCTGAACACCGACCTCACGCGCGGGTTCTTCGACCGGCTGCGCGCGCTGCCGATCGCGCGCTGGTCGCCGCTCGCCGGACGCATCACCGCCGACCTCGTGAAGCAGGCGTGGTCGATCGTGCTGCTGCTCGGGCTGGGGATCATCCTCGGCTTTCGGGTCGGCACGTCGCCGCTGCACGTGCTCGCGATGTTCGCGCTGCTGCTCGCGTTCGCGCTGTCGTTCTCGTGGATCACCGTGCTGATCGGCGTGATCGCGCGCGACCCGGAACACGTGCAGCTGTTCGGCTTCACCGCGCTGTTCCCGGTGACCTTCGTCAGCAACGTGTTCGTGCCGGTGGAGACGATGCCGGCGTGGCTGCAGCCGCTAGTCAACGCGAACCCGGTGTCGATCCTGTCGGATGCCGCGCGCGGACTGCTCGTCGGGGGGGCGGTGCTGCAGCCGGCACTGTGGTCGCTGGCGTGGGCGCTCGCGCTGACCGCGGTATTCGCGCCGCTGTCGGTGTTCGCGCTGCGCCGCCGCCTCAGCGGCTGAGCGCTAGCCCGACTTGCGGGCAAGGATGCACATCATCGCCCAGAACCACGTGGCGTTGAATTTCTCGCTGCTCTCGACCTCTAGCCCGGCGTCGCTCATCAGCGTGCTGAGCTCTTCCGGCGTGAGGATGCGGCGGTACTGGCGGCCGACGGTACGCGCGAGCCACTGGATGAGCTGGATCTGCGGGTACTGGCGGCACCAGTCGACGATGCACAGGCGCCCGCCGGGGCGGAGCACGCGCGCCATCTCCGACATCGCCTTGCGCTGGTCGGTAAGCAGGTGGAATGCACTCGAGCAGCTCACCGCGTCGAAGCTCGCATCGTCGAAAGGCAGCGCCTCCATCGAGCCCTCGAGCCATCGCGTGCGCGCGTCCTCGGGGATGCGCCCGCGCGCCATCTTGATCATGTCGGGCGAGAGGTCCATGCCGGTGAGGTCCACGCCCGGCGTGCGCTCGCGGATGATGCCGCCGAGCCGGCCGGTGCCGCACGCGAGGTCGAGCAGCGCCTCGCCGTCCTGCATGTCCACACGCTTCGCCAGCAGCTCAAGAGAGACCACCGAGTAGCGGTTCCACCGGCGGTCATACTCGTAGGCGAGTGTCGCGTAGTGGCTGATGACCGACTCTGTCTGTTTCTCGGCGAGTGCCGCGGTGTCTTTCATATGCAGTTCCCTGTCCCTGCGACCGACCTGACCGGGTATTGCCATGTCGTGTGTTGCCATGCGGCGCTGCCCGCCGCGACGGTTCGTGCCCCCGAACCGGGGCACATCATACTGGATCGACTCCGGCGCCGTGACCGCCGGACCGGTCAGGCCACCCTGGGCGGCGCGGCCACAGCCGCGGGCAGCACCTCCGGCCCGAGGCCATGGAAGTGTGCCCGGACCTCGCTGCGCTGCGCCGCGATGGACTCGGCCCGGTTGACCCGCGCCCGGAACGCCGCCCCGCCCGGGTGCGCACGGCAATACCAGCCCAGGTGCTTGCGCGCGATGCGCACGCCCATGTATTCGCCGTAGAACCGGTACAGCGCGTCGAGGTGCTCGAGCAGTATCCGCTCGACCTCGGCCGGCGCCGGCGCCGGCAGCCGCGTCCCGGTGGCGAGGTAGTGGGCGATCTCGCGGAAGATCCACGGGCGCCCCTGCGCGCCGCGCCCGATCATCACCGCATCGGCGCCCGTGTACTGCAGCACCTGCGCCGCCGTCGCGGGATCGTCGACGTCGCCGTTGGCGACCACCGGGATCGCGACCGCGGCCTTCACCGCGGCGATCGTGTCGTATTCGGCCACGCCGGTGTAGAGCTGGTCACGCGTACGGCCGTGCACGCTCAGCGCCGCGATGCCCGCCTGTTCGGCAATACGTGCGATGGTCAGCGCATTGCGGTGGTCGCGATGCCAGCCGGTGCGGATCTTGAGCGTCACCGGCACGTCGACCGCGGCCACGACGGCGTCGAGAATGCGCCCGACCAGCGCCTCGTCGCGCAGCAGTGCCGACCCCGCCCACGCGTTGCAGACCTTCTTCGCCGGACACCCCATGTTGATGTCGATGATCCGCGCGCCTCGCGCGACGTTGTGGCGCGCGGCGTCGGCCATCATCGCGGGGTCGCTGCCGGCGATCTGCACCGCGACCGGCGCCGGCTCACCTTCATGATCCATGCGCTGGCGGCTCTTGCGCGTATGCCACAGCCGCGGGTTCGACGCGACCATCTCCGACACGCACAGCCCCGCACCGAGCTTGCGGCACAGGATGCGGAAGGGCTTGTCGGTCACGCCGGCCATCGGCGCGAGGATCACCGGCGGATCGATGGTGTGCTCACCTATCTTCATACGTTCGATTATATGCCGTCGCGCTACAGGAACATGTCGCCGCCATTGGGGCTCACGGTCTGGCCGACGAAGTGGCGGGCCTCGTCGCTGGCAAGAAACACGTACGCCGGGGCGATGTCGTCGACGCTGGCGATGCGCCCCTTCGGGATCGCCGCGCGGATCGCGTCGAGCACCGCCGCGTCGACGCCGGCGAGGATGGGCGTGTCGGTCGCGCCGGGGGCGACGCAGTTCGCGTTGACGTTGCGCGCGCCGATCTCGAGGCTCAGCGAGCGGGTGAACGCGATCACCGCCGCCTTTGCCGCGGTGTAGTGCGTGAAGCCCGGCGCGCCCTTGTACGCGAGCTGCGACGCGGTCGTGATGATGCGCCCGTAATCGCGCGCGTACATGCCCGGCAGCACCGCGCGCGTGCACAGGAACACGCCGCGCAGGTTGACCGCCATCAGCGCGTCCCACATCGCCGGCGTCAGGTCCTCGAGCGGCGCACTGCTCGCGATGCCGGCGTTGTTGACGAGGATATCCACCGGCCCGAGCCCCGACTCGACCGCCGCGACCATGTCCGCAACCGCGGCCTCGTCGGCGACATCGGCCTCCACCGCGATCGCCCGGCCGCCCATGTCGGCAATCGCCGCGACCACGGCCTCGGCCCGCGCCGCCTGTTCACCCCCCGGATGGTTCACCGCCACCCGCGCGCCCTCGGCCGCGAACGCCCGCGCCACCGCCGCCCCGATCCCGCTGCTCGCCCCCGTCACCAGCGCACACCGCCCCCCGAGCCTTCCCCGGGTCGGACCCACGTAACTCATTGGTTTTTCTCCGTATTTACCGTCTTCATGTGAAAAAATCCGCACCCGCCCCCGGCAGAATGTGCCCAAAATGACATCGGCGGCGAACGGAGTCGACGTCGCCGACGTAATGCATGATGTGGCCGAACGACAGGGAGAGGCGTGATGCGTACAGGTGGGGTGCTGGTGGCTGGCGCGGTGCTCGGACTGCTGTCGGTCGTGATCGGCGCGGCGAGCGAGCACGTGCTGCAGGGCCGTACCGACGCCGAGGGCTTCCGCTACGTGATGACCGCGATCCGCTACCACCAGTTCGGCGCGCTCGCGGTCACCGCGATCGGCCTTGCGCTGCTGTTCGGGTCGGCTTCGCTGCCGGCCGCGATCACCCGCCGCGCGGCGCTCGCCGCCTGGCTGCTCGTCGCCGGCACCGTGCTGTTCAGCTTCAGCATCTACGTGTCGGTCGCGCTGGACCGGCCCGGGCTGACCTACGTGACCCCGGTCGGCGGCACGACGCTGATGCTCGGCTGGGTCGCGCTCGCGTGGGCGGGCGTGACGGGCATGCGCGGCCGCAAGCCCCTACAATAAACCCATGATCACCGTGGCGACCCGGGGCCGATGAACCTGCGAGAGAAAGTCGAACAGCGGCTGCCGAACTGGCGTAGCTGGTACCCGAGCCTGTTCGAGGCCGCGGCCGACCTCGGCATCATCCGTGCGCGTGTCTGCGACCCGAACTCGCTGTTCCTGCAGAGCCGCCACGCGGCCATACGCGGCGCCGCGGAACACGCGCACCGCGACCAGTGGGGCGGCAACGAGAACGAGATCGAGCCCCC
>PWYM01000096.1 GCA_003567855.1 Gammaproteobacteria bacterium
GACTGCACGCCGCAGGCCAGGAACAGCGCGCCCTTGGCAAGACCATGATGAAGCGCAAAGACGCCGACGACCGGCAGCAGCACCGGCCACAGCTGCGACTCCGCGAGGCCGACGCCGACCAGTGCCGTGAGCAGCCCCATCTGGCTGACCGTCGAGTATGCAAGCAGCCCCTTGGCACGCGCCTGGAACACGCCGAGCGTGGCGGCCGTGAACGCGGTCGCGAGACCTGCCACGATGAACAGCGCGCCGACACCGGCCATGTCGGCGTCGCCCAGCGGCAGCAGCCGCATCCAGCCGACGAGCCCCGCCTTGACGATCACGCCCGACAGCACTGCGCTGGCCGGCACCGGTGCCTGCGGGTGTGCCAGCGGCAGCCAGACGTGCAGCGGCATGCAGCCCATTTTCACTGCGAAGCCGGCGATCACGAGACCGGTAAGCAGATTCCGGTACGGATGCGCGAGCACCGCATCGCCCACATCCACGAGTGGTGCGTTGCCCGCCTGGGCACCGATCAGCAGCACCGCGGCCACCAGCAGCGCCTCCGCCGCCAGTGCCATCACGAGGTACACGCGCCCTGCCCGCCACGCCGGCGGATCGAGGTGGTGTATCACCAGCGCATAGACCGCCAGCGTCAGCAGCGCGTAGCACGTGTAGAAACTGACGAGGTCGCCGGCGATGAGTACGCCGGCGTTCGCGGCCAGCGTCAACAGGTGAAACAGCCAGTAGCGCCGTGCACTCGCGTCGTTTCGAAACCAGTCGGCCGCGTAGATCGATGCCGCGAACCAGAGCACGCCGAACAGCAGCAGCAGCGGTGCCTCGACCGGCCCACTCTGCAGGCGTACACCGACGAGTATCCAGTCGACGTCCAGCCGTGCCGCCGGACCGAGCGCCAGCACGATCGCCGGCAACGGTGCCAGTGGCGCGAGCCGCACGACCGTCGCCAGCGCGCGCGGCCATGCGAGCAGCGCGGCGAGCGCCAGCGGCAGCAGTACCGTCGCGGCGAGCCATGCGCCACTCATGGCAGGTATTCCTCACGGATGATGAACTCGGCCCACGCGAGCGGACTCGCGCCAAGCGCCGCGAACACGCCGACGGCCAGTGCGGCGGCCGCGACCAGGAGTGTGGGGATCAGCAGCGCTAGCAGGGTTTCAGCGCGCAGCCCGTCGAAGCGCTCGTGCCAGTGTTCGGGCGGTGGTGCGAACCAGGCTCGCGCGAGCACCGGCAGGAAGTACGCGGCATTGAGCAGCGTGCTCGCAACGAGCACCGCCACGGCCCAGGGCGCGCCGGCCTGCAGCGCACCGAGTCCGAGGTACCACTTGCTGATGAATCCGGCGACCGGCGGCATGCCGATCATGCCGAGCGCGCCGATGGTGAACGCAGCCGTGGTCAGCGGCATCCGCCTGCCCACCCCGTTCAGCTGGTCGATGCGCTTGATCTCGAGCGTCTCGGCCCAGTTGCCCGCACAGAAGAACAGCGTGATCTTCATCAACCCCTGGTGGACGAGATGCACGAGTCCGCCGACGGCGGCGACCGGGCCACCCAGCGCGATACCCAGCGTGATGTAGCTGACCTGGCTCACCGTCGAGTACGCCAGCCGCTTCTTGATGTCACGCTGGGCGAGCGCCCGCACCGACCCCCAGATGATGGTGATCGCCGCGAGTACCGCGAGCGGCAGCAACAGCCCCTCGGCCCCGGCGCGTTCGCTGCCATAGACGTCGAGCACGACGCGCACGATCCCGAACGCGCCGGCCTTGACGACGGCGACCGCGTGCAGCAGCGCGCTGACCGGCGCCGGCGCCACCATCGCGATCGGCAGCCAGCCGTGCAGCGGCACCATCGCCGCCTTGACGCCGATGCCCGCGATCAGCAGCCAATACGCGCCCCGCAGTGCCGGGCCGACGTCATGGTCATCGAGCTGGCCGCCGGGCGTGAACGTGGTGTCCACACCGAGCACCTCGAGCCAGACGATGCCCGCGAGCAGCGCGACGCCGCCCGCCAGCGTGTAGGCGAGGTACACACGTGCGCCGCGCAGCGCATCGGCGGTGCCGCGATGCGCGACCAGCGGATAGGTCGCGAGCGTCAGCAGTTCATAGAAGATGAAGAACGTGAACAGGTTGCCGGCGCTTGCGATACCCATCGTCGCCGCGACGCAGAGGCTGAAGAAGCCGAAAAATCGCGCCCGTTGCGGCGCACCCTCGAGGTACCCGATCGCGTAAACGGTCGTGAGCAGCCACAGCAGCGCCGACAGCGTGATGAACAGCAGGCTGAGCGCATCGGCGATCAGCAGCAGCTCGAGCCCCGCCCCCATCGGCAGCCGCACCTCGAATTCCTGTCCCTGCCAGACCGCGACGAGCATGGCGAATACGAACAGCAGCTTGACCACCGCTGCGGCGACATTCACCACGGTGCGTGCGCGACCGCGGGTCTCGCCGAGCGCGAAGATCAGCACCGCCGCGACCAGCGACGTGGCCATCGTGTACAGCGGCATCGCGGCAGGCAGCGTAAAGCCGGTCATGGCCCGGTCGACCCCGTCATGATGTCCGGACTGCCGATCGAGAACAGTCTCAGCAGCGGCTCACCGGCGAAGGCGAGCACGGCCGAGCCGAGCGCAAGCGTCAGCGCGGACCATGCCATCGCGGTCGGCACGTGCCGGTCGGAGCCGGGCGCGGCCAGCGGATCGGGCGTGTCGCGCGCGAGCAGGATCGCGAGCACGCGGAACAGGTACGCGGCGGCGAGCAGCCCGGCGATCAGCAGCAGCGCCGCCCAACCCCATGCGCCGGCCTCGAGCGCCGCCTGCAGCAGCAGCCACTTCGCGAGGAATCCGCCGCTGGGCGGCAGGCCCATCAGGCTCACTGCGCTCAGCGCAAGCGCGAACATCGTCAGCGCAAGCGGTCCGCCGCTGATGCCGCGCATGCCCTGCAGCCTGTCGTGGCCGAGCAGATGCATGATGTTGCCGGCTGCGAGGAAAAAGCCGGCCTTCGCAAGTCCGTGCGAGACGGCATGCATGACCACACCCTGCCATGCGAGCAGTGACGCGAGCGGAAACACCAGCAGCAGGTAGCCGAGCTGTGCGACGGTCGAGTACGCGACCACGCGCTTGAGCCGCACCTGCAGCAGCGCGAGCACCGAGCCGTGGATCATCGCGACTGCGCCGAGCCCGCCGAGGACCCATGCGGCACCGTTGATCAGCTCGGGCCACGTCCACGTCCACAGCCGCAGCAGCAGGTAGACCGCCGCTTTCACGACCAGCGCCGACAGGATCGCCGACACCGGTGCCGGGGCCCGCGAGTGCGCCGGTGGCAGCCACACGTGCATCGGCACCAGCGCGGCCTTGGCCATCAGCCCGGCGGTCACCAGCCCGGCTGCGAGCAGCATCGCCGGCTCCGGCGTGATCTCGAGCCCGTGCATGTCGAGTCGGCCGTGGCGGCCGTACACCAGCGCGACGCCAAGCAGGTAGACCAGTGCACCCAGCAGCGCGAACAGCAGGTAGCGAAGCGCTGCGGTCAGCGCCGCGCGGCCACCGGCAATCGCGACCAGCGGCACGGCTGCAAGCGTGGAGATCTCGAGCACCACGTAGACGTTGAACAGGTCGCCGCTGACGAACACCGCGTTGAGCGCGCACCAGCACGCAAGCCACAACGGCCGGAACAGTGCCTCGTCGATGCCGTGTGCCGGGTTGTACGCGTCGGCATGCCAGCTGGCGGCGCTCATCACGACCCACGTCAACCACAGCATCGCCAGGCTGAGCCCGTCGGCGTAAAGCGCGATGCCCAGCGGCGTCGGCCATCCGCCCAGCGCATGCGTGACGGGCTCACCTGCGTCGAGCAGCCGCGCCGACAGGCTCAGCAATCCCCCGCCCGTCAACAGACCTGTCAGCACCGTCAGCCAGCGCCCCGCGCCCCGGCCAGGCCACAGCACCGCGGCCACTGCCGCGAGCAGCGGCACGAATACGATCAGCACGAGCCACTGTGAAGGTCCGGGCACGCTCACGGATCCCGGCTCTCGGAAAGACCGGTGCGCCCGGTGTCGCGGTAGAGCCTGCGCACCAGCGCGAGCCCGAACGCAGTGGCGCTGACCGCGATGACGATGCCGGTGAGCACCATCGCGTGCGGAACGGGGTCGGTCACTTCGGGGTCGCGCCGCGCAAAGGCGACGAGCAGCAGGAACACCGCGACGCCCATCATGTTCAGTGCAAGCAGGCGTCGGACCAGGTGCGGTCGCGACAGCAGTCCGTAGACGGCGATGCCGAAGATCGCCGCGGCACACAGTGCGTAGAGCACCGGCGGCGTCATCGGCGATCCTCCGGTGCGGGTGTCGCCAGCCCCGGAGAGCCACTGAACAGCAGGATCAGCGGGAGCGCG
Organism: Gammaproteobacteria bacterium; assembly: GCA_003567855.1. GTDB lineage: Bacteria > Pseudomonadota > Gammaproteobacteria > Steroidobacterales > PWYM01 > PWYM01. The sequence continues at coordinate 4,362 of PWYM01000096.1, forward strand.
ATGGAGACGGTCAGCGCGATCTCGATCAGCAGCACCAGCGGGTACGCCCAGGCTTCCGGGTAGTCCAGAAAGGTGCCGCCTGCGAACAGCGTGGCGAGTCCGACGAGGCTGAAGACGATCAGTCCTGCAACGAGCACCAGTCGCTGCGGCCACGATGACGCGGCCGCGGGCTCGAGACGACCGGTTAGCCGCAGCAGCACGCCGAGCGCCGCGAGTACCGCACCCGCCTGAAACGCCCCGCCGGGCCCGTAGGCGCCGACCCACAGCAGATAACCGGCCGTGACGACGATCAGCGGCGCAAGTACACCGACCAGGGCGGCGACCATCGAACCGTGCCGACCCTCCGTCGGCCACGGATCGGGGCGCGGTTCCGAATCGGTGACCAGCACCGCGCGTGCGCCGTAGACGGCGAGCAGCAGTACCGCCATCTCGAGCAGCGTGTCGTACGCGCGGAAATCGAGCAGTACGGCAGTGACGCCCTCGGCGACACCGGTCGCGTCCAGATTTGCGACCGCGAGCGTCCCGGCACCGCTTTCCGGGGCCGGGACCTGCAACAGCACCAGCGCCAGCGCCGCAAACGCCAGCGCCGCACTTGCGGCGAAGAAAGCGTGGCGGCGCAGCACCCGGACGCGCGGACGCAGGTGCGGCCGTCGCCGGCGAACGGACACGAGGTCGCTGTACGCGGCGAGCAGCAGCGCGCCGGTGATGCCGGCGCCTATCGCGGCCTCGGCGAGCGCGACGTGTGGTGCATCCAGCCGTCCCCACGCAATCGCCATCAACAGCCCGAAGACGATGAACATCACGATCGCCTTGAAAAGCACCGGCGTGAACACTACGCGCGCGGCAACGATGACCAGCGCGATGACCAGCAGTCCGTCGAAAACCCAGCTGAACGCTTCGGTCATCGGTCGTCGCGCTCGGACTCACGCAGCGAGTAGCGCGATATAAGGTGACAGCTGAAGGTCGCCGCGAGCATCGCGAGCACCCAGACCAGCACGAGCTTGAATGCCACCGCGGCCGATGCCGACAGGCTCGCGAGCCCGGCGACCATCAGGCCGAGTCCCACGTTGTCGGCCTTGGTAACCGCGTGCAGGCGGCTCCACGTGTCGGGAAATCGCACCAGCCCAATGGTGCCGGTCAGGAAGAACACCGCACCGCTCAGCAGCAATGGCACGGCGAGCCACTCGTGCCAGCTCACGGTTCGCGCTCCTCCGGTTTCGTCGGCAGACGCACGAAAGCGACCGTCAGCAGTGTCGCGAGCAGCACGAAGACGAGTCCGACGTCGCGAAGCGC